>DASVAJ010000008.1:0-102305 GCA_036376415.1 Terriglobales bacterium | reverse complement strand
TGTAGTTTTGACGAGGTCAAGGAAACCGCTTCATTGTCTTTGAGATGTTGCAGTTGCGCTCCATAATAGCCACTTGCTATACTAGGGGACGAGGATTTTGGTTGTGGAAATGGTCCTGCCGGGAACCCCTGCTTCCCGTTTTGACACGTGCTGCCCACTTTTCCTGCGCGCAACCGGATTCAGGCTTAACGCAGGCTATAGCCCACTGCTATACTGCGCTCATGAAATTTAAAAGTTTGCAGGAAAACCTGCGCAAGACCTTATTGGAAAAAATCGACGGGGGAGCCTTGACCGGCTTGCGCCTGGCCGAACAAACCGGTTTCCGGCAGGCTCATATCTCGAATTTCCTCAACCGCAAACGAAGCCTGAGCCTCGAGGGCATGGACCGCGTCCTCAATGTTCAGCATCTCTCGGTTCTCGACCTTCTTGATCCCGCCGAGATCAACAAGCGCGCCAGCGTGCCCCCGCCCAGTGAGGACGAGTTCGACAACATCTTTGTCGTAGATGCCGCCGTTGCCGCTGCTCAGCCGCTCATTATGAGCATGAACGTCCGCGAAATCCAGAAGTTCAAAAGGACGTTCCTGCGCCGCCTGCGTCCCGACATGCATGGCAAGCGCCGCGATTGGGAACGCTTCGTCGCCATTAAAGCCGATGCCGACGCCATGAGCATGCACCCGCGGCTCCAGCCCGGGGCCATTCTGCTGATCGACCGCCATTACAATTCTCTGCAGCCCTATCGGCGGGGCGAGCTGAACATGTATGCCATCCACGTAAACCATGCGTTGCGCGTTCGCTACGTGGAGATGGCCGGCGACAACCTCGTGCTCCGTCCTCACAACCAGAGCTACTCGGTGGAAGTGGTCCCACTGCTAGAGGGATCCAGCGCAGCCGACTATCTGGTAGGCCGGGTCTGCCACGTGGGCATGGAAATCTAGCCAGGTGGCCGCGGCTCTCCGGACCCCGCGCCTGGCAACGTCCGCTCATCGGCTGTACTGGTTCTTTTTTTTCTCCTGATAACGCGCCATCCCCAGCTCAATTAGCCGCTCAATCAACTGGGGATATGAAACACCCGATGCCGCCCACAGTTTCGGGTACATGCTGATGGACGTAAACCCCGGCATGGTGTTGATCTCGTTCAAATAAATCTTTCGCGACTTGGGATCCATTAAGAAATCCACGCGCGCCAGCCCGGAGCAGTCGACGGCGCGAAAGCCCGCAATCGCCAGCTCTTGCACCTTCCGGGTCTCCGATTTGCTCAGCTTCGCCGGAATGATCAGTTGGGAACCTTCGTCCAGGTATTTCGCGGAATAATCGTAAAACTCCGCGCTGGGCACGATCTCGCCCGGAACCGATGCCTCGGGTCTGTCATTCCCCAGCACGGCGCATTCAATCTCCCGCGCCTTGTGTTTCTTCCCGCCAACCCCCTCTTCAACGACGATTTTGCGATCGAACTTCGCGGCTTCCTCAAGGGCGGGACCCAGCTGCTGGCGATCGTGCGCCTTCGAAATTCCGACTGACGATCCCAGGTTCGCCGGCTTCACGAACACCGGGTATTTGAGCTTGCTCTCCACCAGCTTTTGAACCTTCTTCGGCGCCTGTTCCCAATCGTGGCGCAGAAAAGTGACATGCTTCACGATCGGCAAATCCGCCGCGCGAAAAAGCGCTTTCATGACGTCTTTATCCATTCCAGCAGCTGAGCCTAAAACTCCAGCGCCCACGTAAGGAAGATCCGCCAGCTCCAGCAGTCCCTGGATGGTGCCGTCCTCCCCGAAAGTTCCATGCAGCACGGGAAAGATCACATCCACGCTAATGGCCCGGTCGGATGCGCGCCGCGCCAACGCCGGGGTTTGAAACGCAGTCATCGCTGCCCCAGACTTGTGAGGCTCCGGAGGCACCACGACTGCCTGGCCGGTCTGCAACACCGCCGCCGCAGCCGTCGCCTCGGGATCGCCCGCCCGCAACTGGCGGCCGGCTTCGAGCGGCTGGCCGCTCAACAACCGCTCCGCGTCCGAAGCCGTCAGCCAGTGCCCATCCTTGGTGATTCCGATCGGCACCACGTCATACTTGTTTTGGTCGATGGCCTTGAACACCGACGCCGCCGAGAGCAGCGAAATCTCGTGCTCGCCGCTCCTTCCGCCAAAAAGAATTCCTACTCGAAGTTTCTTCATGAGCCTTCAAGTGTGGAGCGTGCTGCCGGACTTCGTCAATCACAGGAGTGGTTCGCGGGCTCGGATGAATTCTCCCGAGCGGATGAGTGACTGTCCGCAAGTCCAGATAGCGGCTGGAGACAGAACATTACTGCGCCAGCGACGAACCGGGACGACCATCGTGCGAATGGCAACTCCCGAATGAGTTGCAGGATTATCCAGATGCCGCCCAGATGAGGGACGGAATCCACGTGTCGTAAAAACCCAATAACGCGCAAAATGGCCGGAACAAGACGAATCAAAGGCGCACGCTTGCGAGAACGCCTGATCGCGGAAAACCAAGAGCCTATTGACGGTTGTTAAAGCCCAATCGTACAGTTCCTTCGTGGTTCAACCGTCTTTTCAAGAACTTTACTCCGCAAAAAGCGATGAAGAACTGCTGACCATTGCGGCGGATATCGCTTCGTTGAGAGAGGATGTGAAAGCGATACTGGTGCAGGAGCTTGAGCGGCGCAACCTACAACAATCACCGAGTCAGCACAGGGTTGACTCTCGCCCCGCCGGGTTGACACCGCCACGCGCACTAGTCTTTGTAGGTGCATTGCTACTCAATACCTGCGTTGCGCTCTTCTGCACCCCGTTGGTCGGGGCTGGCCTTGGCAAGATGTTTCACCCGCAGTCATTCTCTGGGCTTCTTTGGAAATGGTGGACTCTGGATTTGTTGTGCGCTGCTGGCCTTGGCTTTTCTATAACTCGCTTGTGGCGAAACAGGAGTGCGCTGTGGGCGTGGATCGTCCCCGCTCTTTGGTTCGCCGTCAGGTTTCTACCTGTTGCGTTGTCGGGTGGGAATCAGAGCGTTCTGGTGGGGCACAGTGTTTGGTCTCAGTTCTCTGGCAGCGAATGCATGAATGGCTTGCAGTCGTCAGGCTGTCGCAACTTCTTCCTGTTTACCCTGCCGCTTGTCAGAGGAGTTTCATACTCGCTAGGAGTGTACATATCTTCGACAGTGGCCCAATCGCGCTGATTGATTGACGAAATATCGCCACAGCACTCATTGACCCAGCGTCGGACACGGCGATAGAGGTTGGTTGAGCGGGTCTTTGTCGGGCGATGGTGCGAGTGCCGCCCTGATCTTATCCACCATATCGGTAGCAGGACAACCCCTGTTGCACATTACGGACTTCATCGTGCGATTGCTGTATTCCACGGTGATCCAGTCGACTGGTTCGTCCCTGCACCCCGGACATCCGGTCCAGTCGGGAAGAGCAAAAAGACTATCGCTATCGACTGCGGCCTTCGCGCCTTCCCATTGCTTGGTGGTGATCTTCCGCTTGCTCCGCTTGTCAGGGAGTTCGATGTCTCCGCTGCCATTTAAAGACTCAGCGGTTCGCAACACAGATCGCATCATCCTCGCTTGGAGAATCGTCTGGCTGTAGCTGTAGCCGAAGCACATTCCGCCCAGGGAACCGTATTCGATACGCACGATGAGGACATCTACTGGTGGGCGCTGCGTGCGAGGGGTGGGCTCAGAGGCTTGGCGAGCCGCTTGCTCGGCGGTTTGGGGAGAAGCCACAGGAGGGAATTTCTCGCACTGCCTTTCCGTGCCTTTGATGATCTCGACGCAACCGGAAGATGCTCCGGGTTCCTTTTGTTCGACCGTCTGGGCGAAAACAGTAGGAGTGAATACGTTCAAGACTAGAATAGCAACCGTGAGTCTCACGACGTAATCCTCGACCCGCAGTTTAGCAGGTCGGTACTCACTGAAATTTGCCGTCAAGCTAAACAAATGCCGACAGTCGCCGATACGTTGGGGCGCCTTACCGCCTCCTGTTTACAACAACAATCGGCCTCAGTCTGGAATGGCTCTCATATGCGATTCCTAGCCGTCGCGATCTTCTGTGTCAGTTGTCGCCCTGCTTCCGTTCGCACTCTCGAGGAGCGACTCGTTCGCTCGGTGCAGGTTGGGCGTTCTCGTTTCAGCCGCAGCTGCTGCCCGGTTACAACATCTATCATCTGACTGGTGACAAAGCCGACTCGCTTGGGTATATACTCCGTGCGCACTCTGAAGGGTGGACCATGGCCTTCTCCCAAGCCGCCGTTGTGGCTCCGGCTGCGCTTGCGCAACTCCGTTTTGCCGGGCTTGGCCGCAGACTCGCGGCATATTTCGTTGACATGGCAATTGTCGCCTCAGGCTTTGTCTTCTTGGCTCTCACGATGCGAGGGCTTCGGGGTGTCGGACTTTGGAGGCCTGGCGGGGAGCGAGTCGGCGAAGTGCACGATCCAATCACCCTCTGGTACGCGATGGGCGCGGGCGCCAAAGGTGCGGTGGTTCTCGGGTTTGTCCTGTCGATGGGCGTCCTCTACTTCGCGCTGTTCGAGTCCTCGGCTTGGCAAGCAACGTTCGGCAAGCGGCTTCTCGATATTCATGTGACGAACAATCAGGGAAGGCGAATCGGAGTCCGGCGGGCAGTCGGCCGCTGGTTCTGGAAATTCTTTCTGGGATATTTTGGAGTCAACATCGTGAGCCTGGTCACTATCCCGTGCGTGAAAAACAAGAAGGCCCTGCACGACTACATGGCAAACACCTTGGTCGTGAGGGGAGGACCGATCCCTGGAGGCTCACTCGAAAGCTGGCGCGTTGTGGCTGCCTTCGGTATTCCCTTTGTCTGGATGATGGCGACTTTTCTCGCAACGGTCTAGCGCCGCTCGGGGCGCCTCGGTCGGGCCTCTAATGTCAACTGGCGTTAGATCGCCCCTACACTCAAGTCCCCACCCGAATTCCTAAACTCAATTCGTAAACTGGACTGTCTTTCGTGCGGGCGCAATCTCCACGTAATCCAGGGGCGCGGGTTCGCCTCCGTCCGGATGACCGGCCATTTTGACTACATCTCCCGTCCGCAGCTCCACGCCCAATACCGTCCGCCGCGTCGAGGTGTGCCCATTCATCTTGTCGGAAGGAAGATGATCGTCGGCCGCCCACCAATCCACCCGCCGATCATTCACCAGCATTTCAAAGCGCGAGGCGCCATTGTTCAGATCAAAATACTGAACCGCGATGTCGTACTTGCCGCCGCGGCGATCGAACTTAAAGCTTGCCGAGCACTCGCCCTGGCCGGTGCATGCGACCGCCTTCCCGCCCGAAGCCGTTTCCCAGGGAGTCACATCGACCGGCACATATCCGGACAATTGCATGTTTTCCGCTTCCACGCGATCGGGATGATGGCCCACTCGCCCCTGCGCATCCGGAATCCCCGATTCGCGATGGAACCAGTTCACCACCGCATCGCGCCAAACCATGGCATGTCCCGCCTGATACTCCTGCCGCTTCAGCACCTCGGCATAGCGCGCGTCGTCGATTGATCCATGGAGTGACTTCCACTGGTTCATCAGAGTCGCGGCTTCGTCCGCTCCGGCGTAATGCGAATCGTATAGATACTGAATGACGGTTTTGCCCGAATGCAGAACAAACGTGTAGGGCACGTGATGCAGGAACAGCAACAGATCGTCGGGGCACTGCTCGACCGACTCATACTTTTTCTGCACCTCGGGGGAGTACTGCCCAATAAATCCGGTGCCGGCCGCCGCGGTGCGGTCCATGCCAACGCCTTTTGCATCGGCCCGGTGCCACTGCCCCCATCCGTTGTTCTCGGACGATTCAATCCCCGGCCCATAATGCGGACCGGTGATGTCAGTCAGCGTCTGCAGCCCGAGAGGCCCGGTGTAATTTTCATACATGCGCCAGGAGGGCAGCAGCATGCGGGTGATCGTGTCCACAACTCTGGCATCGTTGCCGAACGTAAGCCGCGTCCATTCCTGCGCAATCTGTCCGGCGCTCAGATTCGGATTCCAGGCCAGCCGGCCATAGCTGAACAGATTCGCCATCGCCAATGGATGCCCAAGCCAGTAGCGATCCAACCCAACATTGACCACAGCGTCATATCCGCCAATTGCCGCGGAGCCCAGTCCCGCTGTGCGCCTCACTGCTCTCTTTGGTGGAAGCTTTTGATCTCGTACGCCACTCTCAGATGTAGAGCGCTGGCCCGAAACGATGTCCTTCACCAGCGTCACGCCATGCACGTGCATGTCAAAGTCCAGCACTTCTTTCCAAAGGGGAACGAGGTACACCAGGTGCCGTTGTTGCCCGGTATATTCCTGCGTAACCTGCAACTCGATGGCTTGGTTCGTGTGCGGCATGGCGCCGAATAGCGGCGACACGGGTTCGCGCACCTGGAAGTCAATGGGCCCGTACTTGATCTGCAGGACCACATTGTCAAGAAATTTTCCGTCCAGCGGATGAAAATAGTCGTAAGCCGCTTTCGCCCGGTCCGCCTTGGGATCGCGCCAATCCAGGTGATGGTTGTAAACGAAGGCGCGATAGAGCATCACGCCGTGGTGCGGGCGCAAAGCCCGCGCAATCACGTTCGCCGCATCGGCCGCCGATCGACCATACTGTGATGGCCCGGAGCGTCCCTCGGAATCCGCCTTCATCACGAATCCGCCAAAATCCGGGATCTGGCGGTAAATTCGGTCAACCGTCCGCCGCCACCAGGCCTCCACCTGGGGATTTAGCGGATCGAAGGTTTTCAGTCCGCCCGCGCTCATGGGGCTGCTCAAATCGACTGAGATCGCCAGCCGCACTCCCCAGGTCCGAAACGCCTCGGCCACGCGCGCCAACTGCGGCAGAAATTCCGGCTTCAGTACGCGGGCGTCGGCATTGACGTTGTTAATCGCGCACCCGTTAATTCCAATTGACGCCAGCAGCCGCGCATACTCGCCGGCACGGGTCAGATCGCTGCGCACCGCGCCACCGTCAAAAAAAATCGACCGCCCCGCATATCCGCGCTCGATGCTGCCGTCGAGGTTGTCCCACTGATTCACCCAGCGAATGGGTGCCGATGGTGTTTCAGCATCGTCCAAGGTTGCAACGTTTTGACCCTGCCCAATTCGCGAGAGCAGAGCAAACGTGCCATACAAGACTCCGCGCTCATCAGCCCCGGCGATCAGCCAATATTTTTGCGGTCCACGTGGTGGCGGGTCACCAGACCCGCCGTGCCGACCGGTTTTCTGAGGCTGACCGCCGCCAAGCGCCCCAGAATCCCTGCGGATCACAGTGCCCAGCCAGAATCCATCGCCGGAAATCCTCGGTTCGCGCGCCAATCCCGGAAACAGCGGCCGCAAATCCCGCCAGGTCCCCAGCACAATCGCATCTGTCGACGGCAACCCGGAAGTCGGTCCCGCGCTAGAAGCTTCGCGCCCCAGCGCGCGCACCAGTTCATTGGCGGCAGTGCGCAGCACCTCGCCGCGCCCGACCACCACGATCACATGCGGCAAGCCGGCCGTAGCTGATTGCTTCAACGCCTCATAGCGCAGCCAGGCGGCATCAGCGCCGGCTTGAGCGTGAAGCGTTGAAACAAGCAGTATTCCGCACAGGAGAGCCAGAGCTGCCGAGATCACCCCTCGAATCACAAGCTGTCCTTCATTAAAACGCACCCTGACCAGACCGGGTGCCCCATCCTAAACCGGCGCGATTTGCGCCGTTTAGGGTGGGATTCTGACGTCCATTCCGCCGAGCGATTCCGTCCACAGCAACGGCTCTTCTGCCGCGATACACTCTTCATGATTCTTTATGCTTCGCCCCCCGGGCCCCAAACCGCATTTTCTCTATGGCAACATGCCGCTCGCCAGCAAGGACCCTCTGTCCGTATTCCTGAGCTGGGCCCGGGAGTTCGGCGATATCTTCTACTACCGCGCGGGCTGGCTGCACGTGTACTTTCTGAACCATCCCGAACTGATTGAATCCGTCCTGATCAAGAACTACCAGAATTTCCTGAAAGACCGCGTCATCCGCAACAGCCGCTGGTTTTTCGGCGAGGGGCTGCTCACCAACGAAGGCGACTCCTGGCTGCGGCAGCGCCGCCTGTCGCAACCGGCGTTTCACCGCGAGCGCGTCGCCTCCTACGCGCGCATCATGACCGACTACACGGAGCAGATGCTGTCGAACTGGCGGGAGGGAGAAGTCCGCGACATCCACAAGGAAATGATGCAACTCACGCTGCGGGTCGTCGTGCGCTGCCTGTTCAACGTGGAAGCCGAAGAAATCGGCGCAATCTCAGCAGCCATGAACACCATGATGCGCAACACTACCGGGCTGCGCATGCTCCTCCCGCCTGCGGCGCGTTACCTGCCGCTGCCATCGATGATCGAGTTCCGTCGTGCGGTCCGTCGCCTGGATGAAACCGTCTACAACATTATCCAAACCCGCAGCAAGGCTCCGCACGACTCCGGCGACCTGCTTTCCATGTTGATGCAAGCCCGCGATGAAGATGGAAGCCGCATGACCACGCGGCAACTGCGCGACGAAGTTCTCACCTTCCTGCTGGCCGGGCACGAAACCACCGCGCTGGCGCTCTCGTGGACCTGGCATTTACTCGCACAGCACCCCGAAATCGAGGCCCGCCTGCACCAGGAATTGCATACGAAGCTGCAAGGCCGTGTTCCGACCTTGGCCGATCTTGCAGCTTTGCCCTACACGGATCGCGTAATTAAGGAAGTCCTCCGACTGTATCCGCCGGCTTGGAGCCTCGCCCGCACCGTCATCTCCGATTTCCATGTACGCGGCTACCTCATTCCGGCAGGCGCGAACGTCGTCATGAGTCAATGGATCATGCATCGCGATCCACGTTACTTCCGCGATCCAGAGCAATTCGACCCCGACCGCTGGCTCGATCCAGCCATGCAAAAGCTGCCGCGCTTCACATACTTCCCATTCGGCGGCGGGCCCAGGCAGTGCATCGGCTCATCCTTCGCCACCATGGAGGCCACGCTCATCCTGGCCACAGTCGCGCAGCGCTTTCGCTTCCAGCAAGTACCCGATCACGAAGTCGTCCCCATCCCCAGCTTTACCCTCCGCCCCAAGCACGGCATTCCCATGCAGTTGGCGAATCGCGACGTCGTCAGCAGTCTTGCCCTGCGACCTGATCAGATTCCCTTGGGCGCCCCATCTTAGGTCGCTTTTTGGGATTAGGGTGGGGATTTTGCTTGCTCTAATAGAGCAAATGATGACGTTGGAGCAGCAGGGCAGCCACGCGGCACGTAAACTCTGATGGGAGCAGGCTTTATCTCCTGTCGGAGGCTGTCCGGCCTACTCTCTGGTAACTTGCATCCGGTTACCGCGTCTATAGACTTAAGTTGTGGGTAGTACTCGACCAAATCCGTTACTCCAGCGCACCAAGCAATCCCTGATCATTGCCGCCACTGTCCTTCTCGTAGCCGTCCTCATCGCCTGGGCGCAAGGAACCAAGCCGGCTGACTCCGGCGAGCAGATCGCCGTGCCCGGCAATCCTGTGGCTGCCGACAGTCACAAGCTCTCGGAGCACAACCTGCAATGGCTAAAGACCCAGCCGCCCCAGGCGCAAATGGAGTTTCTGCTGCAGGAAGCGGTGAATCACGACACCGGCGCCACTGACCTCATCCCCCACTACCTCGACCGCTGGCACGGCAAGCTCACCCGTACCCAGCGCTCGCAGGACCTTGAGCAGACCGCTCTTTACTCGAGCGACCTGCGCGTTCGTGCCGCCGCCATAGAAATCAACCTGGTGGTAAACGGATTCGACAAGACCGACGAGACCGCCGGCCGCCTGCTTGACTCTGCCGACAAAGACGGTTCCTACCGCACCTGGTATGAATGGGAACTGGGCATGCTCGCCAACCGCGGCGTGGCCAAGGACAAGATTTACGAGGCGCTCTCGAATTGGATCCACGACCGGAACGAGAAAACCCGCTTCTGGGCGGTCGAAGGCCTGGCGCACATCGGCTCGGACGACACCATCAAGAACTTCCTCGATGTCCTGCGCAACGATCCCTCGATGGACGTGCGCGAGCGTGCCGGATGCAGCCTGGCCAAGTCCGGCATGCTGACCCGTGAGCAGCGCATGAAAGCCGTCCCTGGCCTGCTCGAACTCACCGATGATCCCTCGCTGAATGCCACCACCCGCACATGGGTCTACCAGGCCCTGCGCGAAATCACCGACGAACCCCTACCCAACGACCCGGCCACCTGGCGCAACTGGTACTCCACCCACGGCTCGGAAAGAGCGGAGAAGTTTAAGCACGGCCCGCAGTGGGCGCTGCTAGGGAATAGCTGAGAAATACCCCTTGGCGCGTTCAGGGATACGTAAATCCCATGGAGATCAGCACTCCCTCGGCAATTTTCTCCAGCGTTAATTCTGAGAGTCTCCGGAGTTGCTGCTTCGGCCCCATTAAGCTGGTCTTGAGCACGGTTGTGATGTTCTCAGCCTGTACCGTCGAGTGCTCTGAGAGTCCGGTTTGCCCGGGGGTTAGCGACAAGTGGCTCGGCAGCTTTGCCGGAGTTGTCGACAGAGGAACAACCAGGACCGTGCTCGCGCGTTGGTGAAAGTTTCGCGCGTCCAAAGAGACCACCACCACTGGCCGGCCTTGCTTTTCAGGAGGATCGGTCGGGAGTTTGACGAACCAGATTTCACCCCTGCGTGGTTGGGGCATCCGAGCATCTGGCCTATCGTCTTCGGTGCGCATGGTTTATCGTTCTACATCTGCGATTCGGAAAATTCGCCCCATCGCTCCTGCTCCTCGGCCTCTTCATTCGAGAGCGAGTCATAATATGCTGTGAACTGATCTCCCAAATGGCGCTTCTTCCAGTCTCTGACAATCTCCTCGATGGCTGAGGTTAGAGAATCTGCCTTGCCCTGTTTTTTCTGCCATTCCAAGACCTCGATAACATCCTCGGAAAGAGAGAAGGTTCTGGGCCGCTTCGGCTTCTTCTTTCGACCGGCTGTTTTTGCCATATCACACCATTCCTATGACACTTAATCATAGCATGCATAACATAATACGTACTCTTTAGGATGCCTCAGCTTTTGGGCCCATTGACTCGGGCCGAAGGGACAACGTGAAGCATCAAGGCTTATTACATTTCAACTTCACGAAGGCTAGGCTCTGGCACCCGCTGCATTCTCGATCACTTTCTCTCGCTGGAACTCTTTCTGACTCACCATCCTCAGAGGGTGACAAAGTCTCGTTGCAGTTAGGGGTGACATTATCTTGGAGCATCTACACCCCCTGCCACCCCCGCCCTTGCCTGACCGCCCCCGCCTGCATAGAATCGATAGGTTTGCCCGCCGTCCTTCGCTTGATATCCACTGCCGGGCAACGTCATAACGGAGAATTTATGAAGACTCTTACGCTCGAGCAGGAGATCAATCCCTGGGAGGCGCAAGCGGCGCGGTTCGACTTTGCCGCGCAGAAGCTCCATCTTGATGAGGGCCTCCTGAAGGTCCTGCGCTATCCCAACCGCGAACTCATTGTTCATATCCCGGTTTCCATGGACAACGGCAAGCTCGAAGTGTTCACCGGATTTCGCGTGCAGCATTCCATCGCCCGCGGGCCGGCCAAGGGCGGCGTGCGCTATTCCCCCGACGTCACCCTCGACGAAGTCCGCGCCCTCGCCGCCTGGATGACCTGGAAGTGCGCGGTGGTCAACATCCCCTTCGGCGGCGCCAAGGGCGGCATCATCTGCGATCCGCACAAAATGTCCCCCGGCGAGCTCGAGCGCATGACCCGGCGCTACACCGCCGAGCTGATCGAATTCATCGGCCCCGAAAAGGACGTCCCCGCGCCCGACATGAACACCAATGAGCAGGTCATGGCCTGGATGATGGACACCTACTCCATGCACATGCGGCAGACGGTCACGTCCGTGGTCACCGGCAAGCCCATCAACATCGGCGGATCGCGGGGACGCCGCGAGGCCACCGGACGCGGCATCATGATCGTCTGCGACGAAGCCATCAAAAAGCTGGGCCTGAGCCCGGAAAGCACTCGCGTGATCGTGCAGGGATTCGGAAATGTGGGCTCCAACGCCGCCCACCTGATGTTTCAACGCGGCTACAAAATCATCGGCATCATCGAAGTGGACGGCGCTATCCGCAATTCCAACGGCCTCAATCTCGACGCGTTGGTGAAACATCGGGAGAAGAGTGGCACCATCTGCGACTTTCGCGAAGCGGAGCGATGCGATCCCGCGGAACTGATGCAATCCCAATGTGAAATCCTGATTCCGGCGGCCACGGAGAACCAGATCACCAGCCGCAACGCCGACAAGCTGAAGTGCCGCATCCTGGCCGAAGGCGCCAACGGCCCCACCACCGCGACCGCCGATGAAATCCTCGCGGACAAGAGAGTCTTTGTCATCCCCGACATTCTCTGCAACGCCGGCGGCGTTACCACCTCCTATTTTGAGTGGGTGCAGGACCGGCAGGGCTATTTCTGGAAAGAGTCGGTGGTCAACGAGCAGCTCGAAGACATCATGGTCAGTTCCTTCCACGACGTCGTCCGCTACTCCGAGACGCACAATGTGAACAACCGGATCGCGGCCTACATGCTGGCCATCGACCGCGTAGCCTACACAATCCGCCAGCGCGGCATCTATGCGTAGGGCTTATGTGGGTCGGACATTCTTGTCCGACAGGGCGAACGGTAGCACCTATCAGGTGAGGTTAGGCAAGTTGTTTACCGAACGCAGCCGCGAAGCGGCGAAGAATAAAGCTCACGACGCAAGCCGAGGGTAAGAACCGAACCGGGTAAGCCCGAAGGGGCGGAAGAAAACCATTCACAGGAGAATCCCTATGCGCAAAGTCCACGCAGTTGTGATCACAGCCGTTGTAGCCCTGTTGCTGGCAATGAGCTCTCCGCGACTCACTCTCGCGCAGGCCGGAACGGGGACCTCGAACTCCAAGGCCGAAACCTCTTCTAGGGCAAAGGCCAAAACCAGCACCGCGGCCTCCGAAAAGCTGGACATCAATACCGCAACCAAGGATCAACTTGAGGCCCTGCCGGGCATTGGCCAAGCCTACTCGCAAAAGATCATCGACAACCGCCCCTACCGAACCAAGCGTGACCTGGTGACGAAGAAGATCGTTCCGCAAGCCACCTACGAGAAGATCAAGGACCAGATCATTGCCCACCAGGCAGCCGGGAGCACAGCAAAGCCGAGCGGGAAATAGCGGCAGCCCTCGACTGTCCTCAGGCTAAGCCAGGCCGGGTGCCCCCATCCTGAGTCGTGCTTTTTGCGGCTCCGGGTGGGGATTTTATTTTCCTGGAAACGGTCAACTCCACGAATTGGACAAAATACGGACACTGAAATCGCGCCAGCCGATAACATTCAGGTATGAAGGGAATAGCCGCCTTCGTTCAGGCCTGCTCGGCAGCGATCTTTGCCCGTCAGGTAAGACTGGGGTTGGTTGGAATGAAGTTCGTTCTTTGCGCAATCGTGCTGGCGCTGCAAAGCGTGCCGAGCGCGGCTCAAAATTGCAAGGAACAGATGCAAATGCCGGGCATGGCCGGCATGGAGCATCGCTCCGCTTCTTTGCTCGAGGCCTCCGAACAACACGCGATTTCCGGAACTGACGTGGAACCGATCTCCACGCCTCACGAAATGGCGATGTGGAGCAGCCATGGGTGGGCATTGATGTTTCATGGCACGGCATTCATCGCTGACATCCAGCAAACCGGCAAGCGCGGACATGACAAATTCTTCTCCACGAATTGGTTCATGCCCATGGCGCAACGGAAGCTGGGCAAAAGCGGCGTGCTCACCCTGCGCACCATGCTGAGTCTCGAGCCCGCAACCGTTTCCGGCCGCCGCTATCCGGAATTGTTCCAGCAAGGCGAAACCGCTTATGGCAAGCCCCTCGTTGACGGGCAGCACCCGCACGACTTTTTCATGGAAGTGGCCGCGATTTACGACCATAGCTTGAGCGAAAAGTCTGCTCTGACCGTGTATCTCGCGCCGATTGGCGATCCGGCGCTGGGGCCGCTGGCCTATCCACACCGCGCTTCCGCATCGGAGGACCCAATTGCCCCCTTGGGCCATCATCTCGAAGACTCAACTCACATCGCCGATGATGTGATCACGGCCGGCCTAACCTACCGCAACCTTCGCATCGAGGCGTCCGGCTTTCACGGCCGTGAACCCGACGAGTTTCGCTGGAACATTGACACTGGCAAGGTTGACTCCTGGTCAATCCGCGTCAGCATGAATCCCGGGCGCAACTGGAGTCTGCAATACTCGGTTGGACAGTTGCACAGCCCCGAGGCGCTTGCCCCTGACGAAGATGTTCGTCGCATGACGGCTTCCATCGCCTACAACCGGCCAGTGACAGCCGGCAACTGGGCGACGCTGCTGCTGTGGGGCCGCAATCAGAGCCTGCAAAACGGCAACGTCGGCAATGGATATCTGCTGGAATCGACGCTGCGTTTCCACACTCGAAACTTGGCCTGGGCGCGCATCGAAAATGTCGACCGCACCAATGAGTTGCTGCTGGGAGAGAATTCCATCCCTCCGGGATTCAGCGAGCGCTACTTCACTCGCGTGCAGGCGTACACCGCTGGCTATGATCGGGAGATCGGAAATCTGCCGCATCTCTCCTCGGCAATAGGTGCGCAGGTCAGCTGGTACGGCATTCCGGCGCAGCTACAAGCCGCCTACGGATCACGGGCTTCCGGGATTATGGCCTTCCTGCGGCTGCGAACGAGATGATTCAGGTATTCGCAAATTGTGAGTCGTAACGCCAGCCTGAGCAGCAGGAGCTTGCGTTCCTGTGTAGCGGAGAACTGCCCTTCCAGCTACAGCTTCCGGATTAAGAGATCGCCTCGCGCCATCCCTGTAATTTTTCCAAGTACCCCGCAATTTCGCCGTACGGTAACGCGGAGGCCCTCATAAAGAGTCCGCCTGATTCCCCCCAAGCCGCTCAAAGCCTACCCTCCAATTGTCAGTCGATATCACTTCGGAGGCGTCACAGGCTATGAAAGCCAGAGCAACGCTGCTTTCCTTCTTATTCCTGTCGGCGGCGTGGGTCTTCGCTCAGACCACTACACCCGACACAACATCGCCCTCCGGTTCGGCGCCGCAAACCCAGAGCAGCCCCTCCGGAACTAACGGTAACCCCCAGACTTCTACTCCAGGCGCCAACCAAACGCCGGACACCAGCGCGCCGCCCAACACCGCGGCTCCAAGTCAGACCCCGGACACCAGCGCGCCGCCCAGCACCGCGGCTCCGAGTCAAACCACTCCGAGCCAGTCGCCCAGCAGCGCAGCTCCCGGCCAACAGCCCGGGCAGACGGCAACCACGCCGAACAACTCAGCTCCGGCAGCGAACGGCAACAGCTTGACCGGATGTCTCTCCGGTTCACCGATTACCGGCACTTACATCCTGGCGGACCGCTCGGGAAATACCTACAAACTTTCCGGTAATCTCGAAAGCCTTCGCACCCTGATCGGCAACGAAGTTCAGGTCACGGGAATGGAAGGTTCCTCCGCGAGCGCGTCAACCTCGCCGAACACGGCAAACAATGCCGGAGCCGGCATGAGTCCGGGAAGCAGCGCGACCGCCAGCGGACCCGGCGGCCAGGCATCCGCGAGCGCCCCTAACGGCTCGGCTACGGCCAGCGCTGGGACCACCTCCGCCAGCACCGGAACCAACGGCACCGCCAATATGAAGCAGTTCAACGTAACCGGCGCCAGCAAGGTCTCGGACCAGTGCAATAGTGGCGCGCCTCAGAGCAATCCGACCACGAGCCCCAGTGCTCCGGGACCGACTTCGCGACTGCATCAGGAAGATGGCGTACTGATGGCGCAGGCCGGAGCAGGTGCAGGCGCGGCAGGAACTGCGGGGTCGACCGCGGGCTCGAACGCTGGATCAACCTCGGGACAGACTTCAGGCCAGACGACCACCCCGGGTCAGACCACCACACCTGGATCGACTGCACCCGGAACCAGCATGCCTGGATCGAGCACAACGACTCCGGGCACGACCCCGCAGACTCCAGGGGCCGCTGCTCCCACCCCGGGCACCGCAAACCCAACTCCGGGGACTGCCAATCCTGGATCCACCACACCGCAGACTTCGCCCACAACTCCAACCCCGGAGACCACGCCCACGAGCCCGACGCCGGAGACGGCTCCGAGCGGTCCGACTCCGCAGACGACCCCGGGAACAACCACTCCCGAAACCAGCAACCCTGGGACGACGAATCCGAATAACACCACACCTGGAACAACGCCCCCGGCCGGCAGCCAGACTTCGCCGACGCCAGGGAGCACAAATCCACCTAGCACCACACCACCGACCACTCCCCAGAGCAGCCCTGGGACAACCACACCACCGCAAGCCTAACGACCAGCAAACTCGAAACCAATAAGGCCCGCACAAGCGGGCCTTTGTTGCGTGGCGCGGATTCCGGTGCGCGGGGGGTGCTGCGGGCGAAAGGACGCGGGACAAGAGTGTCCGCGCGCCACACGATGCAATGCGCCCCTGTGAGATAATTTTCCCTTCAGGAGCGCCCGACATGGCCCAACGCACCGTCTTCTGCGTCAAGCTGCAAAAAGAACTCCCCGGACTCGATGAGCCGCCATTCGACACCGAACTTGGACAGAAGATCTACAACAACGTCTCGCAACAGGCCTGGAACCAGTGGACCGAGTTCTGCAAGATGCTCCTGAACGAATACCGCCTGAACCCCGCCCGCCGCGAAGATCAGGAAGTAATCGTCCGCCAAATGGAACAATACTTCTTCGGCGAAGGCGCCACCCCACCCCCAGAATACGTCGCCCCGGAACAAGGGCACTGAAGCAGTGTCCATGTGGGGACGGGCGTGCTCGCCCGTCCGGCCGAGCAGAGCTCGGCAAGTGGTCGGGCCGACTCCCGGCGGCTGCTTTTAGGCTAGGAATTCTTGCTTGCCGGCTCGGGAAGAATCGATGTCACAAAGAGGCTTGTTTATATTTGAGACCGTGTGCAAGACCGCTACAGCCAAGCTACTGAGAACAGCAAAGGGAGGACTTGGCAGCGTGGCGGTTTGGTAGCGATTCTTTACAGCGCTTTCAGAAAATGCGGACCTGTTGTTAAGGACCGCGGCTCGCGGGCGAGGCCTCCCGCGCCACAGGGCTCAGATCCTCATCGGCATCACAATATATCGGTACTTATAATCCTCGCTCTCGGCTGGCCGTAATTGGCCTGCCGACTGGGGATCTTTCAGCTCCAGGCGGACGTCGCCTGAGCCTGAGGCTTTGAGGAAGTCCGTGATGTACTGCGCGTTGAAGCCAATGGTCAGCGGCTCGCCGTCATAGGAGACTTCAATGGAATCCTCCGACTCGCCTGTCTCCGTGGACGACGCCGAAAGCTTAAGTTCGCCTTTGTCCAGCTTCAGCCGCACCGCGCGCGAGCGCTCGTCGGCAAACTGGGCCACGCGCGAGATCGCCCCCCCCAGATCTTCGCCGTGAATCAACACGCTCCTGCTGTTGTCCTTGGGGAGCACCGCTTCGTAGTTGGGGAATTGCCCGGTAAGCTGGCGCGAAGTCAGCAGCCGCGGCCCGATGCGGAAGAACAGGGTCGATTCGTCTTTGGCGAACTCGATCGTCTCCACCTCGGTTGAATCCACCAGCGACCGCAGCTCATCCATAGCCTTCTTCGGAACCAGCGTCTTCATCTCGCCGGAGACGCCTTCAAACTTCTCGTTGCTGCGCTCCACGTGCGCTAAGCGATGCCCATCGGTCGCGACCATGGTGATCGACTCCGGCTTCAGCACCATGAGGGCGCCGTTCAGCGTGTATCGCGATTCTTCATTGGCAATCGCAAATGAGGTCCGGGAAATCATCCCGCGCAGCACCTGCGCCGGAATCTTCACCACGCCCGCGGTGGGAAACACCGGCAGGCTGGGAAAATTCGACCGCGCCATTCCAACCATCTTGGTGTTCGACCGCCCGCAGCGGATGCTCACCCAGTGGTTCTCCAGCAGCCGGATCGTGATGTCCGCGTCCGGCAGCAGCTTTACATAGTCATGCAGCTTGCGAGCGGGAATGGTGCACGAGCCTTCTTTCTTGACTTTGGCATTGCAGGACGTTCTCAGGCTCAGATCCAGGTCGGTGGCCGTCAGCGACAGCCGATCCCCGGCCGCCTCGAATAAATAATTCGACAGAATGGGAATCGTCGTCTTGCGCTCGACGACTCCCTGGGTCGCCGAAAGCTCCTGCAGCAATTCAAACTTGCTGACGGTGATTTCCATGGTGGACGTTCCTGCAACGGACGCGATCGCTTCTACCGGCATAAGCCAGAACCCCTGCTCTTATTCGGGTCGGACATTCCTCGATTTCGCTCAGATCAGGCTTTGTCCGACCTGCCTGTTATAGGACGGGCGCCTCGCCCGCCTACTTCTAGTACTTCCTTATATCAAAGAAAAATAACTAAATACCAGCAGTAACCGTAGGCGCTTCGGAAAAGTGGAAATCTAAGCCAACTCTAAGCCTTGCCGCAGTTCCCGCGAATTGCTTGTGTCCAAGATCAGCGCGATTTACCGTGAACCACCCCGCAGAACCGGGAGGCAATCTCGAATTCCGTTCCACTCTCCCACAGCTTCCACAATCGACCCACAGGGCACGGTTCGCAAAACCAACTCAAAATTCGGAAATCACGTCCAATTTTTCCTTCCTCAGGCTGCGCGCCCTTCGTGGTTATTGCTGTTCCTACCCACCCAACTGTTCGGTGAGTTTATTCAGCATCCTGTTCAAATCTTTATTGGTCTTGCGTTCTTCCTCGATCTTCTCCACGGAGTGCAAAACCGTCGTATGGTGCTTGCCGCCAAATTGCCGCCCGATTTCCGGCAGCGACGCCTCGGTCAGATGCTTCGCCAGGTACATGGCAATCTGCCGCGGGTAGACAATCGCCCGCGCATTGTTCTTTGCCTTGATCTCCACCAGGCGGAGGCCGAACTGTTCCGCCACAGCTTTCTGAATCGACTCGATCGTGACCTTGCGCGCCTGCGAGTCAATAAAGTTCTTCAGCACCTGCTGGGCGTAGGGCAGGGAAATTTCCGCGCCCACCAAAGAAGAATGCGCCACCAGGCGAATCAGCGCGCCTTCGAGTTCGCGCACATTGGACCGGATGTTCGACGCAATAAACAGCGCCACATCCGTGGGCAGGCTTACCCGCTCCTGCTCCGCCTTCTTCTGAAGGATGGCGACCTTGGTTTCAAGGTCCGGCGGTTGAATGTCGGCGATCAAACCCCACTCGAAGCGGCTGCGCAACCGGTCTTCAATTTCCGCCAACTCCTTCGGCGGCCGGTCGCTGGCGATCACGATCTGCTTCATCGACTCATGCAGCGCATTGAAGGTATGGAAGAATTCTTCCTGCGTCCGTTCCTTCTGCGCCAGGAATTGAATGTCGTCGATGAGCAGCACGTCCACGTTGCGGAACTTGTCGCGGAACGTGGTCATCTTGTCATAGCGCAGCGAGTTGATCATCTCGTTGGTGAACTTCTCGCTGGAGATGTAACAGATGGCCGCCTGCGGCTGCATCCGCTTTACCTCGTGCCCGATCGCCTGCATCAGGTGCGTCTTGCCCATTCCGACGCCGCCGTACAGGAAGAGCGGGTTGTAGGCCTTTGAGGGCCGCTGCGACACCGCCTGGCACGCGGCATGGGCAAACTGATTGCCGCTGCCGATCACAAACGCATCGAAGGTGTAGCGCGGATTCAGTTGCGCCGCGCCGTCCCAATCGAATCGCGCCTGCGCAAGCAGGTGCGGCGATACCGCCGGGTTCTGAGGCGCAGTCGCCGAAAGTCCGCCATCATGCCGCACGGGCGTGGCCGCGGGATCGTCTTCCGGGGTCACAAACTTCACGTCCTGGTAATCCATGTTCAGGTTGTCGAGCGCTTCCTGAATCAGGTCGCCGTACTTGTCCTCCACGTGGCGAAACTCCGCCGTGGGAACGCGCACGTACATGATGCCGTTGGAAGAGTGACTGTAGCGTGTGGGTTTGAGCCAGGTATCGTACGAGTGCCGGTTGATTTTCTTTTCCAGCGCATCCAGAATGCGCAACCACGGATTAGGACTGAGTGTAGGAGTCGGTACGGACATAAGATATAAAATTTTGGGAGCCGCTGGCTGGGGCAGCGCCTGCTATGAGAACCAGGTTTGTTGCTTGCGTATCGCTTCAAATGCCAGCAGAGAAGCCTTGTTCATGAGCTGGCGCCGGACGACGAATCAATTTTCTTCGACAGAGCGTCATGCTAGCACAAATCATTTCCGTTTGTGGAAATCTTTTTCGGAGAAAATGTGTCGGGGAAAAAAATCGGCACACTCAGGAAAATGTTTGTCAAGTGATGAACGTATAACTGCTGCAGTTGTGGTGCAACCGCGCCGCGCCGCGGCGATTTATCTCTGAATCGTGCAGCGTTCGCCAGCAAACCGCGTAGGCGCGTGTACTCAGGAAATGAATAGAGCCAGCGGAAAAAGTGTTCGAGAAAATCCGCCGGCCGCGAGTGCGACAAATGCCGCCAGCAACGGGTACGCAGTGATCGTCGAGTGCTACTGATCCTGCAGCACAATAAACGTAAAGCCACCCGGGAGACTATCCAGAATCACCACCGTCTGATTCTGTGACGAAGATGATGGATTGAGCGGTCCCGTGCTCAGCAGCGTTTTGGTGGTGCCCGGGACCGCCATCACCACCTGGTACCCGCCCGTCGCCACCGTCTGGTATCCCGTGTCCTGGTCAAAGCTGAACGGACCGTTCGCAACCGGAGTCGCTCCCACCAGGCTGCTGCCTGCTGCCAGCAGGTAAACATCGGCAGCGCCCATGCTGCTCGCCGCATTCAGCACGCGCACGTGAATGTCGCCGGTGACTGCTGTCGTGTTGGCATCGTTGAGCAAAACCGAACTGATCGATCCGGAGGCGCCGGTCATCAGCAGCGTCTGGTTCGGAGTCGACTTGATCGAGATGCTCTTATCAAGGAGGGCGCTGGTTGACCCACTCACCGGCAACACCTGCACGTGCCGAGATCCCGCCTTAACCGTCAGGTATCCGGTCGCGTTGGCGTAGTTCAGATTGGACGCCTGCTGCGAACTGTCTACCAGAAGCTGGACCTGTCCGGGCAGGGGAGAAGCTTGCACGAACCGCAGTTGCCCGGTACTACTGCTGCGGCTGCTGCCGCAGCCCACGCCCAACCCGGCCAAAAGCAATCCCAAAATCCAGAAATGACGCAAGTCAGCCCTCCCACTGCCAGATTCTTGTGTATCAGAAATTCAGGAATTCAGGAAATTGGATGCGCCCTGGATTAGCGGGAGATGTGCTGCGCACTGCTCCATCCGAAAGCCGGCGAATGCCCCATCCTAAGTCGCGCTTTTTGCGACTTAGGGTGGGGATGTTGAGTTGTTCCAGTAGCCCGGCCTGACTGAGTGTCCGCCTCACTCCACGATCGCCGTCCCAACCGGCGGATACGTCTTCTGATCGATTTCCTCGCCGCTGCTCAAGCACGTGGTGGCCTTTCCGTCCGCTGACGCCCGAATCGACCCGCGCTCATCCGTACAAAAAGCGCGCTGGCCCGAATCCGCAACGGCCGGCTCGGCAACCGCCTTATAGTGCGCCGCGTCGCATCCGGAGATCGCGAACACATAAGCGCCTTTCTTCCCGCTGGCAAGTTCAGGATCGAAATACACTCCACCTCCCGGGCCGGGTTTACTCGCGTCTGCGAGCGCGGTCAGGCTGCACGCATAGGTGCCGCGGCTGGAATGGTAGCCCTCTTCCGCCGCGCCAATCGTTCTCATTGACCACATGGTTATCTGCTCGCTCTTCTTTCGTTGGCTATCCTCGATGCTCTTCAGAAAGTCAGGATCGGCAAGCGGGAATTTCACGGTAATGGTGATGTCGGTCAGGCGCCAGACATCGGCTTCCGTCTTCATTGCGAACGTGAGGCGCGGGGTGATGGGCAGAGCTTGTTCTCTGAGGTCTTGCGGCAAATGCAGAGCCAATTCAATCTCGTCCTCATCGCCGATGAGGTCATCGCGCTCGACGCTGATTTCCAGGCGCGACGCCTCACCTCGGGACCCTTTGTCCTGAACGGTCAGAATCGTCGGGCCGGTATCGA
Source organism: Terriglobales bacterium (assembly GCA_036376415.1). Classification (GTDB taxonomy): domain Bacteria; phylum Acidobacteriota; class Terriglobia; order Terriglobales; family Acidobacteriaceae; genus Gp1-AA145. The sequence goes on along the minus strand of DASVAJ010000008.1, from coordinate 80,205 downwards.
ACGTCTCAACATTCGCTCCGCTGGCCTTGATCTGGCTGGATAGCGATGACAACTCCCCCAGAAGAGTCTGGCTTTCGGAGGAGCTCATCCGCATAAACGATTTCCTGGTCACATCGGGAAGATGCCTCTCCAGGTGATTCGGCGCCGTCCCAAAAAACATCTCGATGAGTGCCTGCCGCGCGCTTTGCGGCGCCGTGGCCGCAGTTTGTGCGGCCGCCAACGAAGAAAATAAAAGTACGGAAATCATGAGAACGGTTTGGCGCATTGCAGTCCTCCACTTGGCGGATGAGCGATCGTACCGCAGATCACCATCCCGCCAGGCGTATACGCAAGATAGACGAGTTCCGCGGAGCGAAAGTTCCCCGAACGCCAGCTTCAGCCATTGTGCAAAGTTCTGCACTTGGGGGCAAGGTTACCGAGGGCAATGCCGCGCCCGGGAGCTATCGCTCAACCCTCCTGTTGCCAATGGCTTGGCGAGGGCAGGAGTTGGCCTGGCTCTTTGGCCGGGCAAATGCAATTTCTCATATCCAAGCAAAGAGGCCGCACATGCGTTTGATCCTCTTCCTCGACTGTCCTCGACCCTTCGACCGCTGCCGCTTCAGCGACGGCAGTGCCCGCTTTCTCCGATCCTGAGTCCCGCCAACTGCCTCTTTCGAATTGCGGCCCCGGCAACGGGGCCCTTTTTTTGGCCTCAGGCCTCAGGCTTCCGGCAAGAGGCATAGGAGAGATCGCCGATTCTGAGCCCGGGATTTTGAGTGCTATAGAGAGTTTTCGCCAACTACGCTCTGCTATTGTATCTAGCGAGGAGCCAGCCATGTTCGCACTCGATCCCCATACTCTGTCGAATGCTCTGCGCTGGTTGACCAAACAGAAGGTCAGCTTCAGCTTGATTCTGATCGGTCTAACGGCGGGGGTTCTACTAGTCGGCCAGACAAGGACGGCCAGAACCATTGAAGCTGAACGCTTTGTTCTGAGAGGTACCGATGGCTCGGTCAGAGCTAAGCTGGAAGCCGCCAATGATTCCACGGAATTAGCGTTTTACAACAGCGCTGGCAACGTTCGAGTTGCTATCAAGGTCGCGTCCGATGGGGAAGGTTTGGAGATGAGGGATGACGCCGGGCGACTCCTGGCGCTAGTAAATGTAGGTGTGCAACAGAACGCGCCATCTTCTACGACCTCGACGATTGCCATCCTCGGCAATAAGGGAGGGCCGGGGGTAATTCTGAACGCGACTCAGGAGATAGCTGTCGCGAGAGTGGATGATGCGACAGGGCATCGGGTGTGGGCAGCCGAATCAACTCCGGGCAAACAAAGCCGATAATGGCGACGCTAGTAGGCACTTGCGTTCAAAATCTCCCGCCAGCCATTTTGAGTGCAATGGCGATGTTACGTCAACTCACCGACTAATTTCCATCAGGGCATTTGGAGGGAGTCGGTGGCGGCGGTGGCGGCGGTGGTGCGAATTGTAACGCAGTTACTTGCGCCACTGGAATTTCGTAGCGAATACCGAGGCGGAGCCAGAAAAACAATACAACCACCGCGATTATCACACCGCTGACCGAGAAACCGGCGAGCCTCCGGGACGGGAGGTGAACTGGTTCGTCCGCTTTCCTTGCCACAAACACTCTCCCTATTGGCAGAGCTAGCCCAATCACCATCAGTGAAAAAGCTAAATAGAATTCGACTACATCCCGGGAGAGACCCGGCCCTAGAATTGCGTCGTAGAGGAACTCGGGAAATGTGAATGAGGAGCTTTCGCGGATCAGTAACGGAAGTGTGGAAAGGATAAAACGTGGAAACGCCCAGAACCACACGATGACAAACATCACGAACCACGCCGGGCGAGAGCGCTTCGCATAGCCCGTCCATACAACAATCAGCCCAACGAGAATAATTGCCAGCGATGCGACACTTTGGGATTCTCCCCGGAACGAAACCTTGTCCATTGGCACCAGCACAATATGAATCATCGAGTAGTAATTCCACAAGGATGGTTGAATGAAATAGAGCAGCGCTACGGTGTGGAACAGACTAGATATAAAGACCGAATCGGGGCGTACTCTCATCGCAGTCCTCCCTAAACAAGGTGTTACGATCACCTTCTACTCCAAGATGCGGCGAATTTGCTAGTCAGGATGATGTAATCAGGCGATGTCACTCATTGATGTTTGCAGAAATTAGGTATCGTACTCGCCGCTGTCCCAAGGCTCGTGAAACGCCATGTAATTGCCCGGTTGCAGTTCGACCCACCAGCCATCGTCCTCGTCTTCTGGCGCTCTTGGAACCAGCCCGAAGGTCGTACCAAACCGCTCAATGGCAAAAGGCTGCACTTCTATTCGCCCGTACTCAATCGGGCCCAACTCAGCCATGCGTGTATCAAGCAGCTCCCGGGCTTTTTCCTCATTCAGAACGGTGCGCGGGCCGAGATCGTCAATTCGAGCCTCGCGTAACTTGCCATTTGTGTCGAAGAGAAAAACGGCAAGGAACTCCCGCCCAGCAGCGCCTTCAAGTTCCGGGATGAACGGTGTCGTTACGAAGAACTGCGTGCCGTCCTGCGTAGTTCCGACACGGTCAGCGTGGTAATCGTCGTGGTCGATTGCGATCAGGGTTGGAGGTTCGCTTGGCATACTGAGGCAAGTATAACCACCGCTCCAAGGGTCAATTCCTGATAACAGGCGTTATCACTCATTGACCTGGCCGGGGGTCTTTGGGCCACAAACCGCTATTGTTGTCGCTGCCCTCGTCGTCGCTCAAGTGAACCCCAGTGACCCCTGCAATGCTTTTTCATTGCCGGTCTCCTTTATCTCTTGTGCCTCAGAGCACGTCGATAACTTGGGAGCCTACAGCATCCCGTCCGGACGGCACTGGTCAACACGGCACGTGGACTGGCGAAGTCCTATAGAGAGCGGCTGCGCGGGTGTACTGTGCGCAACATGACTCCGAGAAAGAGCGATTCGCTGAGTCCCGAGCTGCAAACGGCACTGCAACCACTGTTGCTCGAAAAGGGACGGCCTGGATGATATCCCAGTTGTCACAGTGCCGAAGCCGAGCGCCTGAAGCCGGAACCGGCTTTTTCTACTTCAACCCTAACGCCTGCACCGCCACCGGATCCGGCGTATTCGGTCCTTCGCGCGGTCCATTCACCACCCCAAATCCCGTGCCGTTGTCCCGCGCGCCGTAGTCCCACATATTCCATCCGATCCCGTCGCGCTCCAGCGTAGTGCGCACATCGTGCAACCACCGCGCCCGGTCCGCGGGCTCCGAGTCTGCTCGATAGACTCCGAACTCATTGCACGTCAGCGGAACATTCCAATGCTTCGCCCACTCGGCGGCCTGCCCGATTTCCACGCCGATGCGATTCGCATCCCAGTGATCCAAGCCGTAGCGGAGAACGAGCAACCGGTTCAGCGGATCAGGCTGCAGCGCCGCGGTCTTCTCGGCAGTGTCCATACTCGCCGGATACGCCAGCTTTTGCTCGAAATGCCAGTAATTCTCTCCCCAGGTCGCGCCCTGGTGCGTGAACGTATGCGGATCGTAGAAATGGAAGTTGTAAATAACATTCCTATCCGAGAGCGGCGTCATGGAGAGCAGATCCGCAATATCCGACCAGTTCGCCCCCGCCGCAATGATGCTGTGCTGCGGCGCGCCTTCGCGAATGGCCGCCGCCAGCTTGGCCTGCACCCCGGCCCAGCGGTAGCGGTCGCGAAACTCGGGTTCGTTCAGCACCTCGAAATAGACCATCTCGGGATCGTAGCCGGAATAATGGCGAGCCAGCGCCCGCCAGAAATCCGAGAACTGCTCGACGAAGTCGTCGTGCTGCACCAGTTGCGCCTTGAAATCGCTCTCCGGATGCATGTCGAGGATGACCGCGACTCCGTGCGAAAGGATCATCTTCACGGCGGAATCGAGATAGCCGAGATAGTCGGCTGGAATCTCGTCGGCCATGTTGTGACGCATCATGGGCGCGGGATTCACGCTCAGCCGCACATGATCGAATCCCATCGACTTGATGAGGGCGATGTCGCTGTCCGTGACCCAGTTTTCAAGATGTTCTTTTGTATATCCCTTCGGGTCGTAAACCTGCGCGAACCACTCGCTCAAGTTGATCCCACGGCGCAGATGCTCAGCCCGGCGATGAGCTAGCGATGAATGGGTTTGAGCAAGCAGCGAAACCGCAGACAGGACTACAGGCAAGAAGAAAAACCTACGCATGGCAGGCGCTATCCTCCGTGTGACTCTGTGTCGTCTGTGGTTGTAGTTTAAGCACAGAGGACACAGAGGAACACAGAGCATAGACGCTCAGTTAGGTCTGAATCGGCAGGACCCGCACGCGTTTCTTTGTCGCCGCGTAAATCGCATTGCACAGCGCCGGGGCAAGCGGCGGCACCGGAGGCTCTCCCGCGCCGGTCGGAGCCTCGGTGCTGGGCACAAAATAAGCTTCGATGGCAGGCGCCTCATTCATGCGGATGGGGGCATAATCGTCGAAGTTCCCCTGCACCACGCGTCCGTTCTCAATCGTGATTTGCGCCCGCAAGGCGTTGGTCAGCCCGTAGATCACGGCGCTGTGAATCTGCTGCTCGAGAATATTGGGATTGATCACGCGCCCGCAATCAAGCACGGCGACAACCCGGTGTACCTTGGGCTGGCCTTTTTCCATCGAGATCTCGACCACTTCCGCCGCATAGGTGCTGAAGCACCCAAAGCAGGCAATCCCGCGATATCGCGCGGCAGGGAGCGGCTTGTCGTAGCGCGCCTTCTCCGCCGCCAGCTTCAGCACATTGCGCAGGCGAGCCGTGCGCCAGGTCGCGTCGAAATACTTGATCTCGCGATCCTCCGCCAGCAGGTGCAACCGGTACGCCAGCGGATCTTTTCCTGCCGCGTGTGCCAACTCATCGATGAAGCTCTCGCTGGCAAAGGCCATCTGCAGCGCATATACCGAGCGCATCCATCCCAGAGGGACCGGAGTGTCTACCGGCACGTATTCGAGCGCAACATTCGCCAGCGGGTAGAGGAACGAGCACTCATCCGGAAAGTCGGCGTCCACGCCATTCACCGCTTGCGCGCCCTTCTGCCCGTTGATTGAGGGCGCGACCGCGCGGTGGGTAAGCGCGACCGGCCAGCCGTTGTCATCCAGCGATGCCGAAAGCTTATGCAGGCTGACCGGCCGATAAGTCGAGCAGCGCATATCGTCCTCGCGCGTCCACCCGATCTTCACCGGCGCGTTGATCGCCTTCGACAGCAGCGCTGCCTCCACCGCGTAATCATGCTCCAGCCGCCGGCCAAACCCGCCGCCCATCAGCGTGACATTCACCTTGACCTGCTCGGGCTTTAAACCAATCAGCGGCGCGACCGTGTCGCGGCAATCCTGGGGAACCTGCGTCGGCGCCCAGATTTCGCACTCCGTTCCGCGGAAATGCGCGGTGCAGTTGCCGGGTTCCATCGGCGCGTGCGCCATGAATGGAAGCCGATACTCTGCTTCGACTTTTCGTCCCGAAGCTTTCGCCACGTCCCCGGCGCTGAAGAACTTCACTGCCTTGCTCTCGTCGGCATGCTCCAGCGAATTCCACACTGCCGCGGTGTTCAAAGCTTTGTTGGCCTCATCGTTCCAGGTGACCTTCAGCGCCTTGCGCGCTTTGAGCGCATTCCATGTATTGTCGGCGACAACGGCAACGGCTGAATCGCCGACTTTTCCGACAAAGCTCACGCCCGGCATCTGCTTTGCCGCGCTCGCATCGAAATCGGCAACCTTGCCGCCAATGGTTTCGCAGCGCGCCAGCGCCGCGTATTTCATCTCCGGGACGCGGAAATCTATCCCGTAGACCGCCGATCCGTTCACCTTCGAAGGCGTGTCCAGCCGCGGCAATCGCTGTCCGACAATTTTGTAACCCTCGCTCTTCAGCGGCGGATTGTCGGGCACGGGAAGCTTGCCGGCAGCCGCGGCCACCGCCCCATAACCCAATTTCCGTCCCGAGGCCGAATGCACCACGAAGCCGGCTTCCGCCTTGCAGCCCTCGCGCGCCACGCCCCATTGCTGCGCGGCTGCGCTGATCAGCATTTCGCGCGCCTGCGCTCCCGCCTTGCGCATCGGATCCCACGTGGTGCGCACGCTGGCGCTTCCGCCCGTGGTCTGATCGCCGAACAGCGTGCTCGCGCCCGCCTGCTCGATGGCAATCTGCTTCCAATCCGCTTCGAGTTCCTCGGCCAGGATCATGGGAAGCGAAGTGCGCACCCCCTGCCCCATCTCCGACCGCGCCACCACGATCGTGATCTTTCCTTCCGGAGCAATCGTCAGGTAAGCGTTGGGCGAAAACAGAGCTTCGCCTTCAGCGCGTGACCGCGAAGGAAGATAAACGCCAATAACCAGCCCGGCGCTGGCCGCCGCCGAGGTTCCAAGAAAAGTGCGCCGCGAGATCGGGCTCATTTCGTCCCTCCCGCTGTGGGCCGGACATTCTTATCCGACATCGCGCGCCGAATCGCCCGCCGGATGCGCTCATATGTGCCGCAGCGGCAAATATTCGCGGACATGAACTCTGTAATCTGCGCGTCGGTAGGGTGCGGCGTCTTCTTGAGCAGCGCCGCGGCGGCCATGATCTGGCCGCTCTGGCAGTATCCGCACTGGGGGACATCCTCGGCGATCCAGGCCTCCTGCAAGGGATGAAGCCGGTCAGCGCCCAGTCCCTCAATGGTGGTGATGTCCTTGCCCGCAGCCTGCGAAACCGTGGTGATGCACGAACGCGTCAGCGCGCCATTCATGTGCACGCTGCAAGAGCCGCAAATCCCCGCGCCGCAGCCGTACTTCGTGCCTGTCAGCTGGAGGGAATCGCGCAGAACCCACAACAAGGGAGTGTCCGCGGAGACGTCCACGGTTTTTTGAGCGCCGTTAACCCGCAGAGTGAAAGAGGGCATAAGAAGCCGCCCAACATCCTAGCCCAAGTTGCGGGAAAAAGGGAAATGGGAGAATCAAGTCACGACGGGTGCGCCATCCGGAATTTCGCGGCGGTTGCGAAATTCAGAGTGGGGTAGGTCAGATCTATCGCGCCGGATCTCGAGACTGTGCGACGAAAAACCGCCGGGGCAACGTCTGCAGGAAACGCTACTTCATCGCCTGCAGCTTCTCGCCCGCAAGCTGTCCTGCCGGGCCGCTGGGCGATTCTTTCTGGATCTGCTCGTATTGCTTCTTGGCCTCGGCATTCATGCCGGCAGCCTGGTAAGCCTCCGCCAGAGCAATTTCGGCGGTAGTCTTCGCCACCGTATCGGTCGGATTCTGCGCCAGGTCTTTGTAGATGGCGATTGCATCCTGCGTGCGATGCGTGTTGATGTACACCGAAGCCAGTGCCATCCGCGCTAATGACGACAGATTCTTGTCTGGAAGCACGAGGTACTTGCGTTCGCTCGCGGCCGCTTTCAAGTCTCCTTCCGCCGCCGCGTAATCTCCCATATCAGCCGCGGTGACCCCAAGGAAATAGCGCGCAAACTTCGCCGCATTGCTGTGCGGGTAATTATTTATGATTGCCTGGAATTCCTTCTGCGCTTCCGTCGCCCTTTCTTTTGTCGACGCATAGCTCGGGTAATTGGGCTGTGGCGGCATTCCCGCGGGGCGCACGGGAGCATTCAGTACCTGGACGGCTTTGCTGAAGTCCGCACTGGCTTTCTCGTCCTGCTGTTCGACGTAGTACCAGCTGCCAAAGACGACGGCCACGATCGCCACCAGCACGGCCGCGGCGACAATCAGTTTGCCTTTGTGTTCAACGCTCCAGTGAAGGCTCTCCTCCGCGAGCTGAATCGTGGTCCGGCTGAATTTGTCCTGTTTGAGTTGTCTACGGGCTTCTGCGCGCACAAACTTCCCTTCTACCTGAGGATGGTCGGAAAGTTCAGTTTATCAGCGGGAAAACAGGAAGGTCAAAAAGCGATTGGATATAGAGCGATTGAATCATTGAGATCGTGGCAATGCTGCTCAATGATCCGATGCTTCAATGACTCCATTATTTGGAGGCTTCTTCCAGTAGCCCCTTTTCCAGCTTCTCCTGGCATTCAATGCAGTGGCGGGTCCAAGGCACCGCTTCGAGCCGCTTGGGGTTGATCTCTTTCCCGCAGGAGATGCATTCGCCAAAGTTGCCTTCGCGAATGCGGGCGAGCGCGCCTTCCACCATCTGCAAGAGCTGGCGGTCGGCGTTGCTCTGGTGGAACAAAAATTCCTTGTTGTAGGAGCTGGCGGCCTTGTCGGCGATATCCTGCGCCACGTCTTCATCGGCGCTGCGCCCATCCTGCTGCGTGCGCGACACCATGCGCCGCAGCTCCTGCTGGCGGGTCTCCAAACGCTTCTTGAATGCCTCTAACTTCTTCTTGTCCATCTCGGTTCCAGTTTGCGTCCGGCTACTTACCGGAACGCAAAAGCCAAACGGGAATAATATGCGCGTCAAATAAGATGCGTCAACTCGCCCGCCGGGTGCAGAAAGGGCCTGGAACTCAAGAAAGCTTACAGGAATTCCCCCGGAAGGGGCATTGCGCCCGCAGCCGACCTGCTCCGCGCTGACAGGACTTTAGGAAACCAAGCGAGTCTTTCCGAGCGCGAGCATCACTCCAGGGTCACCGGCCTTCGTCCGCCCATCGCCCGCTTGCGCTCCAGCAGTGTCTCCAATGCCTCCCGCACTTCGCGCGAAAGATGATAACTCTCGCCATCCGATGGATACTGCCCGGAAATCACGTCTGCGCGGAACGCCTGCACCGCCTGCGTGATCTCCGCCGCCGCGTTGCCATACCGCCGCACGAACTTTGCCGGTTCCGCAAACGTCAGGTTCAGAATGTCGTGGAAGACCAGCACCTGACCGTCGCATCCCGGCCCAGCGCCTATGCCGATGGTCGGAACGCTTACTTCCGCCGTGATCATCTCCGCCACCTCTCGCGGAATGCCCTCCAGAAACAGGCAAGCCACACCCGCGCGATCGAGCGCCGTGGCATCACGCATCAACTGTTCGATGTCCGACAAGGTCTTGCCCTGCACCTTGAACCCGCCCATGCGGTTCACCGACTGCGGGGTAAGTCCGATGTGCCCGGCCACAGGGATTTCCGCATCCAGCACACGCCGAATCACCTCCACGCGCTTTTCTCCGCCCTCGATCTTCACCATCTCCGCCCCGCCTTCCTTAATGAAGCGAGTGGCATTGCGGACCGCTTCTTCCACGTTCACGTGGAACGAACCATAAGGCATGTCGCCCAGCAGCAGGGCATTCTTCGTTCCTCGTCTTGCGGCGCGCGTGTGGTGCAGCATTTCATCGACGGTCACCGAAAGCGTGTTCTCGTGACCAAGCATGGTCATGGCCAGTGAGTCGCCGACCAGGATCATGTCTATGCCCGCCTCGTCTACCAGCCGAGCGCTCGAATAGTCGTAGGCGGTCAGGCAGGTGATAGGCTCACGGCGGAGCTTTTTCTCTTTCAGGGAAGCAGCAGCAGTGATTTTCTGGCGCGGAGCGCCGATCGGAGTGAGGCTCACGATGTCCTCCAGTGCCCCTCCGCTCCTGGGCGGATAGAGCCTGTACGCAGCTTTAGACAGCCGCAGAACGAATTGTAGACCTAAAAGTGCCCAGGGTCTACGGCATAAAAGCGTGGCTGGTCAGGAGCTTGCAACTCACGAGCTTGCGGCATTCGCCTTGGAGAAAGTTGCGCGCAATAAGGTCTTTTTAGCTGAGAAGCCGGCATCGTAGGGCAGAACTCAGCCGGTCCAGGCGCTCGATTGGGCCAATCCTCCCACTTGTTACTTTTTAGATTCTTTACCGATGTGGTGCCAACGGCAACTAGGCTCGGCCCAGCAGCTCCAGCACGCGGTCAAAATCATTCAGATTCCGGTACTCGATCACGATCCGGCCCTTGCCGTTGCGGTCGTTAATGCGAACGCGTGTTCCGAGCAAGCGCTCGAGTTCGGTCTGCGCCGCTTTCACATTGGGATCCACCGGCTTCTCAACTCGAGGTTCCGGCTGGTCCACCTCGGGATTGGCGAGATGTTCAACTCGCAGCTTCAGGTCCCTGACCGTCAATCCCTGGTCCACAGCAGTGCGCGCCAGGATCTCGACGCCTTGAGGATCGAGATACGCCATAGCCTCGAGCAGCACGCGCGCTTCGCTGAATCCCAGCTTGCCGTGGCCGATCAGCTCGAGCACACTGGGCGGCAGCTTCAATAGCCGTATGTAGTTGGCCACCGACTCGCGCGAAACGCCGGTGCGCTGGCCGATCTGCTCCTGCGTCAGGTTGAATTCGCGGCTGAGCCGGGCAAAGGCTTCTGCCTGCTCCCGGCAGTTGAGATCCTGGCGCTGCAAATTCTCGACAATGGTCATCTCCGCCGCTTGCTCGTTTCCGAGATGGCGCACGATCGCCGCTACGCTGGTTTTGCCCGCGAGCTTGGACGCGCGGCAACGCCGCTCACCCAGCACCAGAACGTAGCGGCCATTCGCGCCCGGCCGCACCACCACCGGCTGCGCCAGCCCGTTGGCCTTGATGGACTCGGCCAATTCCGCGAGCGCAGACGGCTCGAACGAACGCCGCGTCTGATAAGGGTTTTCGTCGATCTGGTCGAGCGGAATCTGCTCTACGAGATCGCCGTCAGCGCGCGCCTGAATCTCAGCCACGCGCGCGGGAGCGGCCGGCGGGATGTGGGCGGGCGCAGGCATCGGCGGCGGCACCGCCCGCGGCCCTGAGGGCAGCAACGAGTCCAAGCCGCGCCCCAGGGCGCGGCGCTTCTCAACCGGTTTGTGTTCTTCGACGGCAGCCAAGGGAGCCTCCACATGAGCTATATATGACTAAATTACCTATAGCTATTAGCTAACATCCCAGCAGGTTCCGAACTTTCAACGTTTCTTCCGAAGCACGGCCGGGCCAGGCAGAATTCGCGCCGATTTTCCAGAACGTCAACCCGGACTCGCAACCCCAGGGCTTGGAATCCTTAAACATTGAAACCTTGAAACGTTCGACTTTGAGACCTTCCCTACCCCTTCAGATCCATGGTGATCAAGCGGTTGCGCTCGCGCCACCGCTGGCGCCAGCGCGGCGCATTGACCACTTGTTTCTCTTCCGCCTCGACCGCTTTCGGCTCCGGTTCTTGCGGCGCTACAAATCCCGGCATGTGCTTGGCGATCACTTCTTTTGACAGCTGCACATAACTTTCGGCGCCGCGGGACTTGGAGTCGTAAAGCAGCACCGGTTTGCCATGGCTCGGCGCTTCGGCCAGGCGAACGTTGCGCGGGATGGTCGTGGTAAACACCTTCTCGCCAAAGAACCGCTTCAGTTCCGCCGTGACCTGCTGGGTGAGGTTGGTACGCTCGTCGAACATGGTCAGGAGCACGCCTTCGATCTCGAGCCCAGGATTCAAGCCGCCGCGAATGCGCTCGATGGTGTCGAGGAGTTCGGAAATGCCCTCTAGGGCAAAGTATTCCGCCTGCATAGGAATGAGGACGGAGTCGGCCGCGACCAGGGAATTCAGGGTGAGCAAATCCAGCGCCGGCGGGCAGTCGATCACGACGAAATTGAACTTCTCGAGAATGGAAGCAATGCCGTCTCGCAGGCGAAACTCCCGCTTCTCGGCATCCACCAGTTCGAAATTGACGCCAATCAGGTTCTTGTGCGCGGGAAGGATGAAGAGGTGCTCCAATTCGCCAGGCTGCAGCGCGCTGGCTGCGTCGCATTCCCCGACCAGTAATTTGTAGGAGCTGTTGCGATCGGGATCCTTGCCCAGGCCGAGTCCGCTGGTCGCATTGGCTTGCGGGTCGCAATCGATCAGCAGTGTATTAAGCTTGGCGGCGGCAAGCGAGCTTGCCAGGTTGATGGCAGTCGTAGTCTTCCCGACGCCACCCTTCTGATTGGCGACAGCAATAATGCGGGCCATTCGATTGTTTGGAGAACCGTTGGTTTTGAACTACCAGAGACTTGAGCCCAGCATAGAGCCGAAGCTGACGCTTGGCAATGCCGGATTGCTGTGCATGTCCCCTCGAATCGTATCGTCTTAGGTTCGACATACTTCGACGCAATTCAAACCCGGGTTTGCACAGCCGGGAAAATGTTCCACGTGGAACAGTTTGGATGGTGACCGGCTGCGCATGAGCTTGCGCCCGAGCCGGCAGTGAACCGTGACAGGTCGAAAGTGATTTAACAGGAGGCAGGCGCGGTGATCAGCTTTCGCCGGTGTTTAGTGTTCCACGTGGAACATCATTACGGTTGTCTATCTATGTGTTCCCACCAGGAGAACTCTCGCCTCTGAATTTGGGACCGCGATCGGCGGCTGCCAGGAAATGTCAGTTACGAGTCGATTGGCGGTTTCAATCTGGGTCGGCCCGATGAGCGCGACCAGGCGGCCACCTGGCGCCAGTAGGCCGCGCGTTACTGGAAGAACAGCTTCGAAGCGCTCTACCGCCCGCAACGAGACCAGTTGCGCCTTGACCTTCAGCCTCTCGGCGCGCTCGGTCAAAACCGTCACTCCCCGCAATTGAAGTGCGCGAACGACCTCCTTCAGGAAAATCGCCTTCTTGTGGTTTGACTCAACCAGCGTGAGCTGAAGCTGCTGGCCCCAAATTTTGAGAGGAAGGCCGGGGAAGCCAGCGCCGGATCCGACGTCAATTGCGGTCTCCGCCGAACCGGTGGACAGCACGTACTTCGCCGCGAACAGGGACTCGCCGAAATGGCGGGTGATGATCTGTTCTGGGTCGCGGACCGCTGTCAGGTTGGTCTTGGCATTCCACTTCAGCAACAGATCGAGAAACGTTGAGACTTGCCCGATCTGAATCGGAGAGAGCATAGTCCCACCGAGAAATGGCGCCAGCAGTTCTGCAATGCGTTCCGAAGTCATTTGCGCCTGCATTCTACCTTGTGGCTTGTTTCGAGTCAGAACACCACGCTTCTGGGAACCAAGCGGTGCACGACTCCGAACTGTAACAAGTGGAACGTAGGGGTGTTTCTTACCCACCCGACGACAGTATGCGAAATCCATAGGCAGAATAAAAAGCCGCAGTAAGTGGAAATGCTCTCAAAAGGCGCCAGGCTGCAGAATTCACTCGACATCTATCTATGTTTCTGCAATTATCGAAATAATAATGCAGGACAGAATTGCCATGTTTGCCGATATGTTTTCCGCGATGGGCTCGGAGCCGAGATTGCGGATCGTGCAATTGCTGCTCAAGGCCCACCCCCAAGGCTTGGTTGTGAGCGAAATCCAGGACGAACTCGGCATTCCCAGTTCGACGCTCTCCCACCATCTCGACAAATTGCGCAACGAAGGCCTGGTGAATGTGCGCCGTGAAAGCACTTTCCTGCGCTACACGGCCAACAGCGAGGCGCTTCAGGAATTGCTGCAGTTCCTGTTCGCGGAGTGTTGCACGCGGAACCGTGCGGTTCCGGAGCGAGAAATTGTGCAGATTCGCAATGCAGACACCTCGCCCTGAACCTTCGCAGCGAACGGTCCAGTGGGGCTGAGTTGGTGACGGCAATGAATAGCCGGTTTCCAGAATCGCAGTTCGGCGCGCAATTTTACTCCCGCCGCAATGACCGGGCTTGGATTTTTTCGCCGGCGCGACAGCGCGCAACTTTTCTGAGCTAATGACGAAAGGTGGACATTATGGAAGCAGTTGATGTGAAGCAGGTCGTGAAGGAGAGGTATGGGCAGGCGGCGCTGCGAGTTTTCAAAGGCGGGAGTTCGGGCCGCGGCGCGGCGCCCGCCGCTGCCGGCTCTTGCGATCCGATCACGTCCGACCTGTATGACTCAGTGCAAGCGCAGGAAATTCCTGAAGCGGCGTTGCTGGCATCGCTGGGATGCGGGAATCCCACAGCCCTGGCGGAACTGAAGCCGGGAGAGACCGTGCTCGACCTGGGCTCGGGCGGCGGCATTGACGTATTGCTGTCTGCGCGGCGCGTGGGGGCCAGCGGCAAAGCCTATGGCCTGGACATGACCGACGAGATGCTTGCCCTGGCCAATGAGAACAAGCGCCAGGCAGGCGCCGAGAACGTGGAGTTCCTGAAAGGCGAAATCGAACACATTCCGCTGCCCGACAATTCCGTGGACGTGATTATTTCCAATTGCGTGATCAACCTGTCCGCCGACAAGGACCGCGTGCTGCGCGAAGCTTTCCGGGTACTGAAGCCGGGCGGGAGGTTAGCGGTGTCAGACGTGGTTACTCGCGGAGCGATCAATGCGGCGATTCGCCAGAGCCTGCTGTTATGGGCGGGTTGCGTAGCGGGCGCGCTGCAGGAAGATGACTATCGCGCGAAACTGCAGGCGGCTGGTTTCGAACAAATCGGAATCGAGCCCACGCGGTTTTACAACGCCGAGGATTCGCGTGACCTCTTAACCGAGGCGGGCATCGATGTGGATGCGATTGCTTCCGAGGTGGACGGGAAATTCATGAGCGCGTTCGTGCGGGCGGTGAAACCCGGCAGGTAGTATTTGGCACTCGGCATTTAGCCGACGTGATCGAGATGCGAATGTGCGCTCTGCGCAGTGGAGGGTTGGGCGTCAGGGGGACATCCAAGTCCCCACGCTAAATTTCGCAAAAGACGCGAAATTTAGGATGGGGCACCCGGCGGAGAGTAATTATTTGCTGGGGTAAAGGATGACTGAGCGCCGCAGCCCTTCGCCGGAGCTCTCCGTGCGGAGGTCCCGCTCATCGCGCAGCGCGAGATGCAGGATGCGGCGCTCGCGCGATGACATGGGCGCAAAGTGATAGGGAGATCCTGTCTGGCGGACTTTTTCAGCGGCCACGCGGGCGGACAGGCGAAGCTCCTCCAAACGCGCCTTTCGATGGCCCAGGCAATCGAAGCTGATTTTCTCGTGCTCGTTGCCGGGCAGGTGAAGCATCTCCATGGCGAGCAGTTCGAGCGAACGCAGGAGCTCGGCGCCGCGTTCGAGCAGCAGGGACGAGTCGGGGCCGGCGAATTCCACCAGAATTTCCGGGCGTTCCCAATCGCGATCGTCGGTCACCGGCGGGTCGACCATGATGCGGTACTTCAGCTTCAGGCCGGCGCTCTTGACCACGCCGCCGAGGAAGGCGTTGAGCTGGTTGGCAGATTGAATTTTGTCCATAAAGAACTTTTTAGCTCTTAGCTATTAGCTCTTAGCCAATGCCTCGATGTGTTCCTCGAGCTTAAAGGCTAAGAGCCAAAGGCTAAGAGCTGTTTTTCTTCCTCGCCCGCTTGGCGGCAATTTCTTTGATCTCGCGGCCCAGCTTGGTCTGGTTCATGATCCATTGCTGGCCCATGCGGATGAAGTTGCTCTCGGCATAATACAGGTTCAGTCCCGAGGGAAACCGGAAGAATAGCACGCCCATCATGACCGGCATCATCCAGTTCATCATTTTCTGCTGCGCGGGATCGATGCCGGGCTGCGGCGTCATGCGCTGGCTCAGGAACATGCTTACCGCCATGATCACCGGCAGAATAATGTCGCTGCCGGAAAGATCGTGGATCCAGAGCCAATGCGCCTGGCGCAGGTCGATGGCGGTGCCCAGCATGCGGTAATAAGCGTAGAGAAACGGCAGTTGCAGAAGCAAGGGCAGGCAGCCGCCAACCGGATTGACCCCGTGCTCGCGGTAGAGGGCGGCGATTTCCTTCTGCATCTCCTGCTTGCGCGGATCACGCATGCTGTACTTCTTGTATTTCTCCTGGATGGCCTTCATCTGGGGCTGAACTTTCTGCATCTTCAGCGCCGACTTCATCTGGTAGACGACCAGCGGAAACATCAGGATGTTGATGATGAAAGTCTGGATGACAATGGCCCAGCCCCAGTTATGGATGTAGCTGTCAAACCATCGTAACCCGATATATTTCCAGGCAAACAGCGGGCGGGCGATGGGCCCGAACCAGCCGAAGTTCAGCAGATCGCGCAGGTCTTTTTCCGCGCCTATGATCGTGGGCACTTTCACCGAGTCGAGCACGTCGAGCGCCTTGGGGCCGACGAAAATGCGTCCTTTGTAGGTCCCCGGTTGCCCGACGGCGAGGCCGATGACCTCAACCGCTTTGGTGTCCTCGGGTTTCCCTGAACTCGACGGCAGTTCGAGCGAATTGTTCAGGGTGACGACATTCAGGTTGTCGGGGCTATCGGGGATGTAAACCGCGGCAAAATAAGTGCTGCTGACCCCCAGCCAGTCATAGGTGCCGTGGAGGGTGTTGCCGCCGGAAACCTTCTTTACCGGGATGCGCTGCACGTCGCCGTTGTTCTGATATTCGAATTGCGCGGAAGCGTAGGCGGCGGCATTGGCCTGATCGCCGAAACCCGAAGGCCAGGCAGGAAACGCGGAAACCGGGCTGCCATTCTCAATCACCGAGGTCTCCACCGTAACCACGTAGGTGCGATCGAAGTGGAGCGTCTTGCGCACCGTGAGGCCGGACTCGGAGTATTCGAAGCTGAGGTCAGCGGGCGCGTTCAACGCGGGCGCGGTGCTGCTGGGAACGTAGAGAGCAGAATTCAGCTTCTCGCGTTGCGCCTGATCGTAGGTCCACAAGGAAAGCGGATAGCCGTACTTCGCGGCCGCGGCGGAGTTGACCAGATCGAGCGGATGCCCCTGGTCATCCTTATATTTCTTCAGAATCCACGATTTGGCCTGGGCGCCACGATTGGTGAACGTAATTTTGTAGAGATCACTCTCGATGACGATTTGCGATTCGGCAGTGGCTTGCTTTGCCGGCACGGGCGCTGCCGCCGGCTTACGCGCCTTCGACACGGTGGCTGCGGGGGGCGCGGCGGCCGCAGCAGGGACATTGGCGCCCGGCTGAGCCGCAGCTGCGGGCTGGCTGGGATGGCTCTGCTGTATTTCCGGTTTCGGCGGCGGAGCGTACTTCTTCAGAAAAAACTGCGAGCCGAAGATGACTGCGGCGATTACCAGCATGATGAGCAGCAGATTCTTGTCCATGCCGGGTTCGGATTGTGGATTGCGGTATTCAGCCATGGGTCAGTGGCTCGCGCACGTATGCGTTGGGGTGACGCGGACATTGTGGTTGGCGCAATCCTGGCGCAAGGATGTCGCGGACCAACCTTGTTTCGAGCTCGCCGATGGGAATGTCGGCGCCACACGGGAATTGAGTGGGACCGGGTCAAAACCTCCGTGGGCGAAGGGATGACAACGGAGGAGCCGGGCCACAGCCATCAGGGAGCCGCGAAGTGCCCCATGACGCTCGACAGCTTCCATCGCATACTCGGAGCAGGTGGGAACGTAGCGGCACGCAGGCGGAAACAGAGGCGAAATCGCCCATTGATAGGCGCGGATCAAGGCGGCGATGGATAATTTCGGAATTTCAGCAATCTTCAATTTGCGCGAATTCTCCCACGTTCCCCACGGCCGGCGGTGGCTACCGTCCCACTCAAGCCAACTGCGGAGGTTGAGCGGCCGCCCAGTCATGCTCGACTGAGCGCCTTCGCAATAACTTCGAAAGCCTTGCCTACCTCGCTACGCACTTCCGTAAACTCAGCATCCAGCAGCGATTTCTTCGGATTTACGACTACGTCCGCGTCAACTCGCCCCTCGAGGCCGCTCAGGCGGGCGGCTTCACGCAAGACGCGTCTCATGCGGTTGCGTTCGACTGCATTGCCCAGAACTTTGCCCACGGTAAAACCGATACGCAAGCCGGAGAGGGCCGGTTCGCCCTCCCGCTGTAAGTAAAAGACCGTGAGGTGGCGGGCGAAGTGCCGGCGTCCCTGCTTATAGACCCGCTCAAAATCCGAATGCCGCAAGAGGTGCCGTGTTTTGTGGAACCGGCGCCGGGTTGGTTCGGAAGCGGATTGGGTCATAGAGCGGCTTCAGGCGTCAGGCTTCGGGCGTCAGGAATTTAACCTGGGTGAAACGTTTCCTGAAGCCTGATGCCTGGAGCCTGAGGCCGGGTTATTCCCGGAACCCTGGTTTTACGGAAACTCGTTTGCGACCCTTGGCGCGGCGCCGCGAAATGACTGCGCGACCGGCTTTGGTTTTCATACGCACCCGGAATCCGTGCGTCTTCGAACGGCGGCGACGGTTGGGCTGGAATGTACGTTTGGGCATGAAAAGTCCTGCGCTCCTATCATCGAGTGCGTTGGTGGCTCGTGGGTCCTTAGCTAATCGCCCTGCGCTTTCGCCCAGGGCAGCTTCCGGACACGAACTTCACGAAGCGACCTGGCGTTCAGCACCCTGGATCCTGGTGAAGAAAAAGTATAAATGACGAATTGCCGGGAGGTAAACCGCGAGGGTGCGATGTAAGACTGCTGCATTCTTCCAAATGACAATTAATTGACAACGCTAATTACGAGGGGTTTGTTAGTCTTCGTGTGCTGTTTTTCGAGTGCTGCTGTTGGGAAGAGGCATTCGCCATGTTTCAAACTGCCGTGCGCAAGTGCCTGGAGTTGGTCCTGCCACTTTTGGTGGTTGCGCTCATAGCGGAAAACGTCGTCCTGTTGCGCCAGAATCATCGCCTCAAGACTGAGTTGCCTCTACCTTCCGCCTTGACCGTTCATCGCGAGGAACCGCTGCACGATATCGGGGGTGTCGGTTTCGACGGCAGATTCCGTCCTGTTGAAATGCCCCGCTCTTCTGCTGAACACCTGCTGATCTTCACCTTCGCGCCGCGCTGTCCCGAGTGCGTGTTGAGCAAGGATTTCGACGCGGCCTTAAGTGAGCAGGCCAAAAAACTCGGATGGCGCACTCTCTGGATCAGCCGTGGGAGCGTGGAGGAAACCCGCGCCTTCTGCAACGCGAACGGCATTCCGTTAGAAGACACACTCGTGAATCCTCCCTATGCCACCTACCTGAGGCTCGGCCTCGCTGCCGTTCCTCAGCTTGTAGCCGTTGGCGAAAATGGAAAGGTCGACGAGGTCTGGTTAGGACGGCTCACGCCGGAGTCGGCGAAATCGGCGGCGCAGTTCTTGTCCAATCATCCCGGCATGCAAGCCAGCAACAGCGCGCGCGGGTGGTCGCCCTGACTTCTGGCTTGCGCTCCCAAGCTCTGATCGAACCGTCACTACAAAGGAGGAATAAAGGATGCAACCGATCACGAGAGCAGTACTCACCGCCGGCCTTTTCGCCTGCGTGGTCATGAGCGCATTGCAGGCCATGGCCAGCAAACCAACGAAAGGTCCGGCATGCGCAATCATCAACGGAGCATGCGTGTCGGTGAGCTGCACCGAGTGCGGCCCGGCTTTTCCAGCCACCTGTACATGCCTGCGCTAGGAAGTAGCCGCCCGTAACGGCTCAGGCCTGCACTATCCCGAAAACCTGACTTGGGTCACCCACTCTTTCCCGAATTTTGGCCAAGAGTGGGGGCTCAACTTTTCTGTGGACGAGACACCTTCAACGATCCGCGTCCAATTGTTACGGGAATAAAGCAGGGCGAAACTCCCGCGTCGCCCCAACTCTGGCTGCCGAGTTGTGACGTACCCTGGATGTATTGCTAACGACGATCCTTCAATGGAATTCTCCGCATCGCGCCGGGGAACGACGCGCTAAAATGCTAGAACTCGTTTCCCTGCCACTTTCGTCACTCCATAAAGGATGTGTCGCATGAATCCGGAAACGCAACAATCCGAAGCCCCATACCGCGTGAAGATCGAGACCGAGACCGGCCAGTCCGCTACTGTTCCCATCGCCGTCTTCACACCGAAGCAGTTGGAAGTTTTTCTTCAGAGTGAGTTCACGAGGTTGACGCAAGAAGCAGGCGTAAAAGGTGTTCGTATTCACGTGGAGCGCGCGATCGCCGCTGATTACGAGCAGGTCCTCCGTGAGGTGACCGCGTGCCTGTCTTCTGCGAAAGCACGGGCCGCATGACTGGGCCGCAAGTGCACAAGTGAGCCAATCTTGCAGGGTTGATGAGCAATCTCGGGATTTCATGTCCATCGGCCAACCGATCGCTTTCTGCGAAGGAGTGCCCTATCCCCTGATGGCGGGGGGCAACTGTCGAGCGAGGGCCCGGCTCACGGGCACGTGAGTTGAGCGGTGCCGGTGACAATGCATGGCCCGGTTCCGCATTGACTAGAAGGTATTGTTTGCCGGCAAGACGTCGGGTTTGTATTCACGAAGGCAAATACGGTGTATGAGCCTGCGGCACCCGACGCACACCGGGCCAAGCCACCGCCCGTCACCGTCACCTCATTTGTGGGGACATTTTGCTTGCAAGCGCCCCATGTAGCAGCCTCTGGAGTCACGTGCAGTGGCGATGCATTGTAGTTCCCAGTCGCGATAAATTGGACGGCGCTGCCGTTGGCGGCCGCGGACTGAGGATTCACCGTGATGGACTGAAGTGTATGGGGGCCACCGCAGGCGGGGCTAGTGGCAACAGCGATCACAAGAAGTACTGAGAACAAAACCTGGAGAGAAACGACACCCGCGACATGGCACTTCATAAATGCATCCTGCGAGTGCAATTAGCGGGCCGAAGGCACTCATCCTGGGATGATGCTCCGCTCCGATTCAGAGTTGCGTTGGATTGTAGTGCGCTGCAATCGGATCGCCAGTTCAGTGTGGGCCAGAGTCGGAGGAACTGTCCGGGGGCGTGGACTGCTCCTTTTTGAAGTGGCCGTAATTTGGGTTTACGGCCTTGCAGCGGGCGACGGTGTCGGGGCTGATTTTCGGTAGAGAGATGGTCGCATCTGCCGGCTGCGGCGTGCCGTCGATAATGGGCACGATGCAGTCATTGCCGATCCCGTTCCCGTCCTTGCCGCCTTTGAGAAATCCGGCAGCTTTGCAGGCGTTGGTGATTTGTGCGCACGGGTGCGCATGCTGGCCGGTAGCGCCCGCAACCCCGGAATCCGGCGAGAGGCCGCGCGCGGTCTGGCGCAGTTGATCGGCAACGGCAGCGTTGATCTTGCCCACCTGGGAGTTGACTTGCGAGGTGATCGATCGCTGGAGATTGCGGGCGTACTCCTGCGAGAGCTGCCCCGGATTTTGCGAGCTTCTCTTCTGTGCCAGCGGCGTTGGTGGCGCCTGGCTTGTCTCTGGGGGAGCGGCGGGCGGCACCCCGGCTTGGCCCGATGCCGCAGGCGGTACCGGCGTAGTCGGATTCGACGCCGAAGACTCTTGATGCCGGCTGAAATGGGCGCCGGCTAGAACTCCGGCGATTGCGATTGCGATCACCACAGCCGCCATTGCGATCCAGCGCAGCGGCCGCGCAGGCTTGGTTGGGACAGGTAAAGGCGCATTTTGCGCATCTGTGGTGATTACGGAGTGGTCGGAGGTGGTGTCGCGATGGAGGCGCTTTAAGTCAGCGCGCAAATCGGCGGCGGTCTGGTAACGCAGGTCGGGTTCCTTCTCCAGCAGCTTGTTGATGATCTGCTCCAACCCGGCGGGAACTGACGGATTGAGTTGCACAACCGGCGCGGGATCGCGATGCAGGATGGCATCGAACATGGCGGCCGAGGTGGTTCCGGTAAAAGCTTGTTTCCCAGTGGCCATCTCGTAAAGCACAATCCCGAGCGAAAAAAGATCGGTGCGGACATCGAGCGGTTTGCCCAATGCCTGCTCGGGTGACATATACGCGACTGTCCCCATGGCCGTGCCTGGGCGAGTGAGGTTCAGGTCTTCGCGGGTGGTGTCGATGGTTTCGTCGTCGGCCTGGTCGGCAATTTTAGCGAGGCCAAAGTCCAGAATTTTGGCGTGGTCGCGCCGGGTCACGAAAATATTTGCAGGCTTGATGTCGCGATGGATGATGCCGCTGGAATGGGCGGCATCGAGGGCGTCAGCGATTTCAGTGGCCAGCGTGATGAGGCGCTGGCTTTCAAGCGGACGGCCGGCGATCACATGCGACAGGGTTATGCCGTCGAGGAACTCCATGGCGATGAAAGCGCGTCCCTGCTCTTCGCCGACGTCGTAAATCGTGCAAATGTTGGGATGGTTGAGCGCCGAGGCGGACTGGGCTTCGCGGCGGAAGCGCGCGAGCGCCTGTTGGTCGTGGGCAAGTTCCGCGGGCAGAAACTTCAGCGCAACCAAGCGGTGCAGGCGCGTGTCTTCGGCTTTGTAGACGACGCCCATGCCGCCCCCGCCGAGTTTCTCGATCACGTGATAGTGGGAGATGCTTTCGTTCACAATGTGCTCGCCAGCAGGAGGATAAGGGAAGGTGGCGGGGCGAAGTCAATGCCGTAACAACACTTTTACGCAGTCCTGCGTCTAACATTAGAAGCCCAAACTGGCTCTGACGTGGTCTGCTGCCTGACGGTATAATCGACAGTTTGGAACGCGGAGGCGACTACACCATGCACTCGCAAGTCAACGCCCTGTGGGGGCGTTTGAAAGCCAACCGGCTGGCCTTTACGCTGGTGATTTTGCTGACCCTGACGGTTGGCATCCTGATCGGGACCGTAGTCTCCGGGCACGTAAGAGGACAGGAAAAAGGCTCTTCCAGCGACGCCACCCCCTTGACCGTCCCGCCCAAAAAAGACTCCGCAAACCAGTTCTCGAAAATTGCCAAGAGCCTTGAACCGGCGGTGGTGAACATCAACACCGAATCCACCGTGAAGCCGGCCATGCGGCGGCGTCCGGGCGGGCAGGGCGGCGACGACGAAGACAATCCTTTTGGCGATTTCTTCGACAAGTTCTTCGGAAATCCCAACGATGGCGGCCCCATTCGCGAGCATTCCTTGGGATCGGGCGTAATTGTCGACAGCAAGGGGTACATCGTTACCAACCGGCACGTGGTGGAAAAGGCCGACCGCATTCGAGTGCATTTGCAGGATGATCCGCCTGGGGTGCAGCATGACGCCAAGGTCATCGGCACCGACAACGAAACTGACCTGGCGGTGATCAAGGTCGAGGTGGACAAGGCTCTGCCGACCGCCAAGCTAGGCAATTCCGACAGCATGCAGGTGGGCGACTGGGTGCTCGCCATCGGAAGCCCATTCGGCCTGCAAGCGACCGTCACCGCGGGCATTGTCTCCGCGAAAGGCCGCAACATTGTTCCCAACCGGCAGTTCCAATCCTTTATTCAGACGGACGCGGCCATCAACCCGGGCAATTCCGGCGGGCCGCTGGTCAACATGGATGGGGAAGTGATTGGGATTAACACAGCTATATTGACGGATACGAATGCCTACGCGGGCGTAGGTTTTGCGTTGCCCTCTGACACGGTGGCCAAGGTCTACAACGCTATTGCCACCACGCCTGAGCATCGCGTGCAGCGCGGCTCGATTGGGATTCAGTTCAATGCGCAGGAGAACCCGGCGATCGCCCGCGTGTATGGCGTGCAGTCGGGCATCACCATCGCGGATGTGGTGGCGGGAAGTCCCGCTGATCGGGCCGGTTTGAAGGTCGGCGACACGATCGTTTCCGTCGACGGGCAAGGCGTGAAGAACGGCGACGAACTGGTCGAGGACATCGCCTCGCGGAAGCCTGGATCGAAGGTCACCCTCGGTTACATTCGGGGCGGCAAGAAACAAGAAGCCACCCTTACGGTAGCCGACCGTGCCAAGCTGTTCGCCTCGCGGCTGGGCGAGGAAGAAGAAGGCGGAGAAGAGGCTGCGCCCAAGCAGAGCAAGCTGGGAGTCACTGTGCGGGATTTGACGCCAGAGATGGCCGACAAGCTGAACATCCCATCGGGCAAGGGCGTGATTGTGCAGGATGTGAAGCCGGGCTCCTTCGCTGATGATGTGGGCTTGACGCGCGGCGACGTGATCCTGGAAGTAAACAAGCAGCCGGTAAACAGCCCGGATGACTTTGACAAGATCCAGTCCAACCTGAAGAGCGGCCAGGACGTCGTGTTCCTGGTGCGGCAGCGGGGCGCGGGAGCCAACGCCGGGACTATCTTCCTGGCGGGCACACTTCCGTAACGATTACCTGTACTGGCGGGACTGGCGCCGAGTCCGGATTCGAGAGATGATGGACGGCGGAAGAATGGAATCATTGAATCATCGGGGTCAATGATTCACTATCGCAGGCCTTGGGCTTGCTACACATCCATGGTGAACGGAGAAGTGGCGGATGATTTTTGCACGGCGAACAAAATTGCCGGTCGTTGCGGCCGTGCTGCTTTCCGCGTCGTTGGCGCTCGGGGCTACCAAGGCGGAGAAGCATCCGGTTACCCATCACAAGGCTCATAAAGCCAGCCATCCTGCCGCCCCCCATCACGTCAGCGCTCATCCGGCTCCGAAGCACGCCAACACCCACCGCAGCAGCAGGAAATCGCGCAAGCGTCCACGGGGACAGCAGGCAATCGATAATGGCCGGGCGCGTCAAATTCAGGAAGCCCTGGTTCGCGAACATTATTTAACCGGCGAGCCGTCGGGGACGTGGGATGCGGCCACGCAGGCGGCGATGCGGCGGTATCAGGCGGAGCAGGGCTGGCAAAGCAAGACGGTGCCGGATTCGCGGGCGCTCATTCGCCTGGGCCTGGGACCGGATCAAGGACATTTGTTGAACCCCGAAAGCGCCATGACCACAGCGTCCGTGCCGCGCGCCGAGGCAAGTGCGCGGGCGGCAACGGCTCCCTCGGCAACTGTGCCTGCGGCAACTTCAGCCCCGGTGAGCGCACCCGCCAGCATTTCGCCGGGCGGTTCCCCGCAGTAATTTTTCAGCCCACAACTTGAGCGAGTTCCGAAGAAGACGATGGGGGTTTGATTTGCTGGCGAGTCATCAGCGTCCGGCTAGTGGCTCATTGTTAATCACCGCCGCGGGATTGCTTTCGACCAGCGCCGCCGCGAATTCTTCTCCATATTCCTTGGCGACCACTTTCCGCGCTGGCGAGAGAATCGGCGGCCGACGGGCCGCGTCATGCGCATCCGTAGCAATGAAGTGGACAGCGCGCTTCTTCAGCAGGTTTTGCGCGGCATACCGGGCGCGATCGCCCCACGATCCAGTTACCGCATTGCCGGTGATCTGCACCGCGCAGCCTTCCTTGACCCATTGGAGAATGCGTTCCGTGGATTCCTGCAGGATCGGATTGCGCTCGGGATGCGTCAGGATGGGCGTGTATCCCATCTCGCACATTTGCGTCAGCCACACGTCGATGGCCTGCGGAATACTGAAATTGTTGAATTCGACCAGCAGGTAGCGCGTTTCGTCGATGCAGTAGCGTTGCGGCTTCTCCAGCGCGCTCTGCATGTTCTCGTAGGAGAGGTGGAAGTCGCATCCCAGGCTGAGCCGGGGCTTTTCTCCGATGCGCTGTTGCAGGCTGGCCAGGAGCTCAGTGAAGTAAGGCCGGTCATAGAAGTATCGATCGTTGGCGTGAGGGGTAGCCACTATGTGATCGATGCCATCCTGGGCAGCCATGCGGCACATGGCTTGGGCCGTCTCCCAGGACTTGGGGCCGTCGTCAACCTCAGGCAGGATGTGGCAATGAATGTCGATCACGTTGCAAGGATTTAAGCAGATTTAAGGGGGGAACAAAAGCGCTTGGATTCGGATAACAGAGAAGATCTCGGGTAGCATTGACCGGCGAAGGAGTGAGAGGCTCCATGAACAAACGTCCGTGGGCGGTCACGGTCATTGCGTGCATGTTGATTTTGGCTGGGATTGTTGGGGCCGCGGTGCACGTGAACGAACTGCTGTCGCAGAAAGTGTTCCATTGGAAAGACCTCTGGGTTCCCCTGCTCGGCTTTCTCCCCGCGGTGTTCGGCGTGTTCATCCTGCTGGGGCGCAACTGGGCTCGATGGCTCGCCGTCGCCTGGATGGCTTTCCACGTGGCCATCAGCTTTTTTGACTCGGCGCAGAAGGTCGTGGTTCATCTCTTGCTGCTGGCGTTGATTGCCTATGCGCTGTTTGGCGGTGAGGCGAGGGACTACTTTCGCCAGCCAAAACAGGCGGGCGCTTAGCAGAGCAGCCACTGTCGCCCCGCTTGCGTCAGGAGTTTAGCTGACCTGCAGCTTGCGCAGATAAGGAACGCTTGCCTGCATCATGGGCAAGGCCATTTCGACAAAGTAATTCTTTACCCCGCCGGTCTTTGCGGTCGTAAAGATCTTCTGCCAATTCAGCGTGCCTTGCCCGACCGGCACGATCTTCCTCGTTTTGGCGGACCAGCCCTGCACGTGCATGGAGAAGAACCGGCCGGGATATCGCGTGAAGTAATCGGCCGCGTCGTAACCCTCGCTGATGGTGGAGACCTGAAATTGAAACTTTACCAGCTTGGGGTCGAGCAGCCCGAATAGAACGTCATACGTCCGCTTGCCGTCGACGGTGCTGAGCTCGAAGTCCTCGTTGTGGAGGCCTTGCTGAATCCCGGCTTTGGCGGCCTTTTCCCCCATTCGGTTATATTCATCCGCGGCGCGTTTCACATCGTCCATGGTGGGATTCTTCGGGCCGCCGAGACTGGGCACGATCATCTGCTTTAAGCCGATACTGCTGGCCCAGGCGATGCTGGCGTCCTGATTCGCTCTGAGCTCCTCGATCCCAAAATGCGAGCTGATACAAGTCACGCCCGCATCGCTCAAGATTCTCTGGAGTTCCGCGGGCTGGTATTTCGCCAGGCCGGCAAAACCGGAGTCGGCATAGCCCACCGGAGAGCACAGCTCAATACTCTGAAATCCAGCTTGAGCCAGCGTTTTGAGGGTGCCGGGGAAATCCTTGGCGATCATGTCCCGGACCGGCCAGGTCTGGCATCCGATGGGCAAGCCCAGCGGGTTCGCGCGAAGCATCTCGCCGGAAAGGAGAATTCCCGCCGCCACCGCTGTAGTTGTCTTCTGCATGAAATCTCGTCTGGTGATTAGCGCCATGGCATCCTCCAAGGAAGGATTTTCTACAGCTCCCATCCGGTGCGGCGTTCTGGGCTCACGAGCTTCTGCGCCGCGTCGGAATTGACGACTTTCAGGTTTGCGCGGTCCCAATGCAGCCGTTGCCCCGTGCAGGCGGCAATATTCCCCAACAGCAGCGTTTCCGTCACCATGCCTTCGAATTCAAAATTGCCTCCCGGCTTGGTCTTTCCGCCTTTACAGGCATCCAGCCATTCCCGTTCATTGCCGGGAGAGCGCGGCAGAGTTTTCGGAGGCTGCTTGAAGCTGGCCATCTTCGCATCGGGAATCATTTTGGGGTTTGACCCGTTGAAGCCGCACAGAATCTTTCCCGAGTCCCCGATGAACAGCAGACCCTCGTCGCCGTCTTCGCCATCGCCCTTGAGCGGGCGATCATCTTCAAGTTCGTCCGGACGCGGAGGTTTCAGCCCGCCGTCATACCAACTGAATTTAACCGGGGGCATATCGCCGCGCGCGGGGAAGTCGTAGCGCACAATCGAAGCCACCGGATAAGTTTCCTGGTAGCGATCGGTTGAGCTTGCTTCCACGGTCGTGGGCGCTTCCAGCTTAAGCACGCGGAAGATGGTATCGAAGCTGTAGGAACCCATATCGCCGAGCGCGCCGCAACCGAAATCAATCCATCCCCGCCACACAAAGGGCAGGTAAACGTGATTGAAGGGGCGTTCGGGAGCGGGCCCGAGCCACAGGTTCCAATCCAAACCTTCCGGCACCGGGTCGGTGTCTTTGGGACGTTCGAGGCCCTGCGCCCAGAATGGACGGCTTGACCAGTTCGCCACCTGCCGCACCGGCCCGATCGCGCCTGACCAGATCCATTCGCACAGCTGGCGCGTGGCCTCGGAGGCCTGGTTGGCGACGGCGATCTGGGTCGCGACTCCCGTTTGACGAGCGACTTCCGCCATGCGGCGGGCTTCGTAGATGGTGTGCGTCAGCGGCTTCTGACAAAAGACGTGCTTGCGCTTCTTCATGGCGGCCACGGAAACGGCCGCGTGCAGATTGTCCGTCGTGCACACCACGACCGCATCGACGCCCTTTTCCTTCTCCAGCAGTTCGCGGAAATCATTGTATGCGGCGCAGCCGTGATATTGACCGGAACGCTGCTGCGTTCCGTAGTAGGCGTTCACAATCTGCTGGCATGGCTCGCGGCCGGAAACGCCTGCCGGCGCCACCATGGAATGAGTCAATTGAATCGGGGTGTCAGGGCTCAGCCAATCCCAGCCGCCGGTGACGCCCAGCAGGTTCTGGACAGACTTGCAGAACTCGTGTGTGTCCCACTGCGGATGATCGGCGCTGCTTTTCGTGGGATCGCAGAGGGCAACGCCCTGCACGTCCGCCTCGCGCAGGAAATGAAGCATAACCCGCTGACCCTGCGAGCCGACGCCAATGAAGGCGAGATTGACCTTGTCGCTGGGGGGAACGAAGCCCAATCCGCCGAGCACTCGCCGGGGAACGATCGAAATCCCGGCCACGGCTGCCGCCGATTGAGACAAGAAGGAACGCCGCGACGTGCCCCGGCGCGCCTTAGGTTGAGAAGGAATCAGGCTCATTGTGCCTCCCGCGACCGCCTTACGCGGTCAACCATGGGCAACTTGCGCCCGAGTATTGCAGTTTTGCCGGCCCCTGTTTCGTCGGCTAACCGCCGGCGATGCTGGAACCGGCTTCGTCGCGTAGCCATGCCTGCGGATCATTCTCCGATATGGGCTCCATGTCCGGGTTCTGCATGATGATGCGCGCGCAGGTATTCCAGCGCAGAATCGCGTCGTCGTTACCTGGCGGCGCGAAATTCATGGCTTGCTCGTAATGGTTCATCGCTTCCCGCAACGAATGATACGCCGAACTACGTCCGCCAGCGCCGCCCTGGCGAATGCGCGCATTGCCCACGCGCTCCCAGATGATTCCGGCGTAATAGGCTTGCTCGTAGCCGCCCTTGATTTGCGCGAGGACTTCGTGAGCTCCTTTGGCATTCACGTTCGATTGAAATTGGTCCGTCCTCGCCAGCAGCAGAGAGATGAGCGCCTGCTGGTGATCGGGGACGACCGCCAGGATGTCTAGGCAAATGCTTTCCGCCAGCACGGGCTCATTCAAGAGCCGGTAGCGCTCTACTTTCGCCAGCGCTTCGGGAATGCTCTGCACGGAAATGGACTTCAGTTCGAAATGCATGACCAACTCCTAAGTTCGCGAATTGCTGAATATCCGGAACAATCTCGACAAAGGGTCAAAGAAGAGGTCGACGACACGCTCTTTGAGCGGGATGATGGCGTTGTCGGTGATGGTGATGCTTTCGGGACAGACTTTGGTGCAGCATTTGGTGATGTTGCACAGGCCGACGCCAAATTGCTTCCTTAATTCTTCCCGGCGATCGGCCACATCCAGGGGATGCATTTCCAGCGCGGCCGTATAGACCAGGAAGCGCGGGCCGATGAATTCCTCGTGCAGGTGGTGGTCGCGCAAGACGTGGCACACATCCTGGCACAAATAGCACTCGATGCACTTGCGAAATTCCTGGACTCTCTCGACATCCTCCTGCGCGATTCGCCAGGTGCCGTCCGCAGCGTCCGGCTTACGCGGCTGGAACTTCGGGATGCGCTTCTTCACCTCGTAATTCCACGACACGTCCGTGACCAGGTCTTTCATGTGCGGGAAAGACTTCATCGGCTCGATGGTCACAGCCTTGTCGAGTGGAAGCGTGTTCAGCCGGGTCATGCACATCAACTTCGGCATGCCGTTGATTTCCGCCGAGCACGAGCCGCATTTCCCTGCCTTGCAATTCCAGCGGACGGCAAGATCGCCGGCCTGTTCCGCCTGGATCTGGTGGACGGCGTCGAGCACGACCATGCCTGATGAGACTTCGGTTTTGTACGCCTCAAACTTCCCCTCGCCCTTTTCGCCGCGCCAGATTTGAAAGGTCGCCGTCGCCATTACTTCATCTCCTCGATCACTTGCTTCAAGTCGTCCCGCATCGGCGGTATAGGCTCGCGGGTTAACTGCACTTCTCCGTTCGCGCCTTTGCGCGCCACGATGTTGAACTTGCCGGCCTGGTCATCTTTGGCGGGAAAGTCATCGCGAAAATGCGCGCCCCGGCTCTCTTTGCGCTCCAGAGCGGCGCGAGTGACAATCTCGGACACCGTCAGCAGATTGTGCAGGTCCAGCGCGGTGTGCCAGCCGTTGTTGTATTCGCGATTTCCGTCGACCCCGGCCTGCTCGCTCTTGCTTTTCAGTTCTCGGATTCGGTCCAGCGCCTGCAACATCTCGCCTTCTTGCCGCACGATGCCGACCAGGTCCTGCATCAGGTCTTGCAGGGCGTGTTGCACGGCGTACGGATTTTCCGAGCTGTTGCGCGAGAATGGCTGCAGCGCCCATTTCTCGGCAGCTTCGAGTTCAGCGGCCTGAACCGCGCCCAGGGTGTTTTGCTTTGCGAATGCTGCCGCGTATTCGCCCGCGCGTTTGCCGAACACCAGAAGATCGGAGAGCGAATTCCCGCCCAGGCGGTTGGCGCCATGCAAGCCCGCGCCGCATTCTCCGGCGGCAAACAGTCCGGGCACGTCTGACATCTGCGAATCGGCATCCACTTTGACGCCCCCCATCATGTAATGCGTCGTGGGCCCGACTTCCATCGGCTCCTGCGTGATGTCGATATCTGCCAGCTGCTTGAACTGGTGATACATGCTGGGCAGCTTCTTCTTGATATGCTCGGCAGAGTTCGGGAGCTTCTGCTTGATCCAGGCGATGTCCAGGAACACGCCGCCGTGCGGGCTGCCGCGCCCTTCGCGCACCTCGCGCCGGATGCAGCGGGCCACGTGGTCGCGCGTCAGCAGCTCGGGCGGGCGCTTCGCCTCTTTGTCGCCTTGGGTGTAGCGCCAGCCTTCCTCTTCCGAAGTGGCGGTCTGGTTTGCATACAGCGGCGGAATGTCTTTGAACATGAAGCGCTCGCCATCGCGGTTGCGCAACACTCCGCCTTCGCCGCGCACGCCCTCGGTGACCAGGATGCCGCGCACGCTCGGCGGCCAGATCATTCCCGTGGGATGGAATTGCACAAACTCCATGTCCATCAGCGCAGCACCGGCGTGATAGGCAAGCGAGTGCCCGTCGCCGGTATATTCCCAGCTGTTGCTGGTGATCTTGAACGCCCGACCAATTCCCCCGGTGGCAAGCACGACGGCCTTGGCGCGGAACAGGTGGAATCTCCCGCGCTCGCGGTCATAGCCGAAGGCGCCCGCGACGCGATCGCCGTCTTTCAGCAGCTTGATGACCGTGTGCTCCATGAAAACGTCGAGGCCGAGATGAATGCCATGGTCCTGAAGCGTGCGGATCATCTCCAGGCCGGTGCGGTCGCCGACGTGTGCCAGCCGGGGATAGCGGTGGCCGCCGAAATTGCGCTGCAGAATGCGGCCGTCTTTGGTGCGATCGAAAAGCGCGCCCCAGGCTTCCAGTTCGCGCACCCGCGCGGGAGCTTCCTTGGCGTGCAATTCGGCCATGCGCCAGTTGTTCAGGTATTGGCCGCCGCGCATGGTGTCGGAAAAGTGAACCCGCCAGTTGTCCCGGTCGTCGACGTTCCCCATCGCGGCCGCCACCCCACCCTCGGCCATAACGGTGTGGGCCTTGCCGAGGAGAGATTTGGTGATGACTGCAACCTTGACGCCCGCGGCCGATGCTTCCACGGCAGCGCGCAGGCCAGCGCCGCCAGCCCCGATGATGAGAACATCGTGCTCATGCGTGATGTACTCGGCCACTAGAAGATCCTCCAGTCGTGCCAGATCCCCATCGAGCACATGCGCACGTACAAATCACTGAATCCCACGGTAAAGAGACTGCACCAGGCAAACAGCATGTGGCGCCGGTTGAAACAGCTCACGCAATCGTAGGCGCGCCTGCGGA
The DNA here is from genome assembly GCA_036376415.1 of Terriglobales bacterium. Taxonomy (GTDB): domain Bacteria; phylum Acidobacteriota; class Terriglobia; order Terriglobales; family Acidobacteriaceae; genus Gp1-AA145. The sequence goes on along the minus strand of DASVAJ010000008.1, from coordinate 48,674 downwards.
CCGGAACGCCTGCCAGGCGATCGCGGAAACCACCCACCAGATGGCGAAGCGAGTGGCATCCGAAGGTGTAGCAGGTGAGGAGTACGAGGTTGGCCAGCAGAACGAGAGTGCCAACTCCCATGCCGAACTTGCCGTCGAACCAGAACGCGTCGTACACATCGCGGCCCAGAATAATCAGGAAGAGAAGAGCGAGATAAAGAAAATAGCGATGGATGTTCTGAATGATCAGCGGAAAGGATCGTTCCCCGAGATATTTTTTTCTCGGCTCGCCTACGGTGCAGGAAGGCGGGTCCGCCCAAAACGCTTTGTAATAAGCTCCGCGATAGTAGTAACAGGTGACGCGAAAGCCGCCCGGGGCCCACAGGATGAGCATGGCGCCGGTGACCCAGGCGGGAATCCAGGCCGGGCTCTGTCCGAACCAGCCTTCATGCAGGGGACCGAACAACTCCGGGGAATAAAAAGGTGAAAGATAAGGTCCGAAGCGGAAATGCTGGCCCTGCAGGGCTGCCCAAGTCGAGTAAATGATGAACGTGGATAATCCGAGAAACACGAGCAGGGGCTGCACCCACCAGGTGTCGGCGCGGCGGGTCTGTCCAAACCCCGCGCGCGCCAAGGGCACGTCAATCTGAGACATTCAGGCTCCCCACGATTGGGATCAATTCAGCGGCGGTAGCCATAATACAGCGAAATCATTGTGAGTGTTGGGTGTGTTCTTGGGGAAGCTTCGTGTCCTTCGTGATTACTTTTCGTCACGAGCGCTCACTAGATGTGAGCGGCGAGCTGCGGGCAGTGAGCAAGCAAAAGTATGGTTCGCAGCCCGCTGCTTGGCACGAGGCTAAACCTGCGCTGGCAAACAGCGGGCGTCGACACTGCCGGCACTATGGTAAAGTTGCGTGACTGCCGGTTGGCAAGAGTCGCCGAGCCGGGATCAAGCCCATGAGCAACGGCCGTGAAATTCGCAGCTACGACTACGTGAATCAGCCCTACGAGCGCGTGCGCGACGCCTTGAAGCAGAATGCCACAGCGGTCTTTCAGGCTGCGACCAAAGCCGCGGCGTCCCGGGCGCAGTCCGTGGCTGCGGAACTGCACCTCGACTTCGGCGGCATTGGCCTCAAGACGGACATCAAAATCTCCGTAAAGAACGTGGAAGAAGAAGTTGTTGATTTGGCGTCGACTCCCATACTGCGGCTGCCGCTCGAGTGGGAAGCAGCCACCGCGCCGCGGCTCTTTCCATTTATGAAAGCGGAACTTTCCGTCTATCCGCTGACCTCGACCGAAACCCAGCTGGATTTCTTCGGAACTTACGAACCCCCCTTCGGCGCATTGGGAAAAACGATGAACGCAATCGTGTTGCATCGCATCGCTGAAGCCTCGGTGCACCGCTTCGTCGGCGAAGTCGCAGCCCATCTGCGTCAGACCCTGGCGGGATAGCCGCGGCAATGGCCGGGCTAAGTTAAAACTCTGTCCAACAGTTGACTGACCGCGCGATGGGCCTCGCCGATTGCAGTGCGATGATCGGGAGTGCCGGAGAGATCGGTGTTGGCGAACGCGACCCGGCCGAAAGGTGCGGCCCGCAAAATTTCTCGCGGCGCTGGGTTGCCGTCCTTGCCGAAGAAGAATCCGGGCTGCGGGCTGACGTACGCGTGCCCCCAGCGGTTGAGAACGATTCCGGCGATGTCCCGCGCCGCATCGAATCGCGAGCCCGCGAACATTTCGCTCAACTGCGTGCGGATCTGACGCTCATACTCACGAAATGGCGTCGAGAGCAGCTCGGCGCGCCCCAGATTTCCCTGGTCCTGCAGCGGCAATCCGTAATGCGTGAAGAGCACCTTGAGCGTGAGCACGACCGGGGAATCCGGCCCAATCGTCTTTGCGTCTGTCGAAAACGTGGGGAGCTTGCGCACCGCCGCAAAACTGCCCAGCCCCTCAAACCACTGGCAACCGGAGATCCCCATTTTATACAGGAACCTCCAGTTACGCAGCGCCACATTGGCCATCATGCAAGGCGAGCGGTAAAACTGCTCGTAAGCCTGCCGCTGCGCGGAAGGCAGATCGCGCACGATGCGCTTCGATGTCCAGCATCCACCCGCGAGCACAACCGAACGAGCTTTGACGCGATAGACCTTGCCTCCGCGCGTATATGCGACGGTGACAAAGTCCGACTTAGCAGGATCGCCTTCGTGCTCGACCCAAACGGTCGTGCTGTTCAGTCGAATTCTCGCGGACTGTCCCGGTCGATCAAGAGCGTCGAAACTGATTTTGTTGCGGCAGACGGCCTCGAGCGTATTGGGGCCGGGAATCGAATCAGGAATCAGCGTCTTCACCATGTGGCGCGCGATTCCGTCGTTGCCGCCGGGAAATGACAGCGCAGGCTCATCCAGCGAGCGATCCACGTCGAAGGCGTAAATGCAGTAGGCGGAGAGAACGTCGGGTCCGGCGCCAAAGCCGCCGCCTTCTTCCGCCATGAACGTCTGAATAGTTTCGCGGCTCAGGCCGTAGCGATCCATGAGAAATCGTTCCATGGTGACCGCGTCCAACTGGCGCGACTTTTCGTCACCGGGATAGTCGAAGGGCAAGCCTGATTTCTGCTGCGCGTTGTATCGAAGCAGTTCCGAGCGCATCTTGTCGGGAATGGGCGCGCCTTCCAGCTTCTTTTTCCAGGGATCGATCAGCCACATGCCGGGTTTCTTGCCGAATTTCGCTCCGAAGTAAAACGCATCCGGGCCGCGGGAATCTTCGAAGCTGTATCCCAGCGGAATTTCGGGAGAAGCTCCTCCCCACTGTTGATACTGGAACTCGCGCCAGTCGAGCCCGATGAGCTCGAAAAAGCGCGCCATGAAGCTGTGCGGAAGAGGAACCTGAAAGTGGTCAGCGCCCTGCGGTCCCATGATGCGATGCCCATCGACGATGAACTCGTTGCGTTTGGCCTCGCCGCCGAAGACTGGGTGATTATCGAGAACGAGACAGGTGAGCTTCGGGCCGCCGTACTTCTGGAAAAATAGCGCAGCCGAAAGACCGCTCACGCCTCCGCCAACGACTACGCAGTCGAAGGTCTCGCCGGTATCCATGACCTCGGCCGGCAGGCTTTCGAATTCGCCGCTGCGGATCTGATGGCCCGCGGTCATCACTTCGTAGGTGTTGCCATTGGAGTTGGCGTAATCGCCAACGCCACCGTACCCGGTCCAGTCCTCCTGCGCGAGAAGTTGTTTGGGAGTAAGCGGGGCCAGGAGCGCGCCACCTGCGGCAAGCAGCGTGGCATTTAAGAAGTCGCGCCGGCAAATGGGCTGATCCATTCCCAGCGCTTGGTTGCGTCGTTCGGTTTGTTTTGAGAGAGGAGACTTCCCCATTCGCAGTTCGCTGTGATCAGAAGCCGGGCGATAAGCCGGGCAGTCAGGTGATCCTGGCGCAGCTCATTATGTTCCTTAATGCGAGCACAATGAAGTGCACCTCAGGAAAAAAGGGGGCTGCTTTTGCAGCCCCCAGGATACAGCCAAGAAGCCTTGCTCCGCCGAGACTAGAAGTTGAACTTGAATCCCAGTTGCACCTCGCGCGGGCCAACCGACGTGGACGTGATCATTCCGAAGTTCGGATCATCCACAGACGTATTGGGGGTACCAAATACCGGATGATTGAGCGCATTCTTGGCCTCGAGGCGGAACTCGAAGTTCATTTCCTCGCGTATCCGGAATTGCTTTCCGATTGACAGATCGGTGGTGAAGTGTGACGGGCTGCGGACGCCGCCCAGTGTTCGCGGTGCATCGCCGAGAGTGTAATCGGCCGGACGCTGGAAGACGGTATTATCGACAAAGTAGTTGTCTACAAAATCCGAGCCGTGGTTGCGTTTGGGCGTACCCACGATGTCAGGTCGCAGCGTACCACTTCCACCACCGTAGGTGGGTATCAGTGTGCCGTCCGCGACCGTGAAGGCGAGCGGACGCCCATCCGAGATGCGCCATATGCCGTTGGTTTTCCATCCACCGAGGATCAAGTCTGCCCAACGTGGCATGTTGCCCAGGAATGAGTGTCCGTGCCCAATAGGCAGCTCATACACGTAGCTGAACTGAAGGACGTAGGGGATGTCGAAGGTTGACAGACTCCGCTCCAGCCACGGCTTGTTGGGATCCTGCAGGCTGTCGAAGCTGCCCAGCCAGGACACGTTCGTGTCTGCCTGGGAAGAGTCGTCGATCGACTTCGACCACACGAACGTGGCCAGCAATTGCAAGCCATTGGAATACTTCTTCTCGGCGGTCAACTGCAGGCCGTGGTAAATGGAGTTCGCGATCAACTGCGGCTCCGTCGAAACGCTGGTGAATTGTGGATAGGGAAGCAATAACTGATAGTACGGGATCGTGGGGGTACTGACGCCGATGTTACTGTTCGGGTCGCTGATGAGCCCGGCGAAGGGGTTGGTGACAGGGGAGATAAGACATGCGATTGACAGCCCGGCTGTGCATGGGCTGGTGGCGTTGACATTTCCAATCGGCAGATTTTCCACCCAGGGCCCAAGATGGTTACGCTCGACCGAGTTGTCGAAAGGCAGGTGCGTGCCTTTCTTGCCGATATATTCCGCGTTGATCAAAACATGGCTCGGCAGTTCGCGCTCGATTCCGAAGCTCCAACTCTGCTCATAGGGGGTCTGATTCCACCCCGGAGTTCGTATTGGACCGTTCGCGCCGAAACCAACATCGTTCAGCAACCCAAGCGAGTTCCCAAACGGCTGTCTCAATCCGAACTTAAATGGATTGCTCAGGTTCACGTAGGGAGTCGCATGGTCACTTGGGTTAACAACGATAACGTTCGTGTACTGATTGAAACCCGCGCTGCCGTAGGGCACGACACCCGTGACCCCCGATCGTGATTGGCCATAGTAGATGCCGTACCCTGCGCGCACCACCATCTTCGGAGCAAACTGGTAGGCGAAGCCGAAGCGCGGCTGGAAATCGTGCCAGTCGGTGACGTAATTCGTGCGTTGTCTCGAAGAGGCGAAAACCTCTCCGCCCTTCAAAGGAATGGTCACCGGCTGGCTGGTGACGGGATTGGTGTAGGTGAGGCTTCCACCGCCTAGCGGACTTGTCGCATTCGGATCAAACCAATCCTGGTGATTGTATCGATCCGTGCGCGGCAATGTAATGTCATAACGCAAGCCCAGGTTTAGTGTCAGTTTGGACGTGACCTTCCAGTTGTCCTGCGCAAAGAATGCGTATTGGTAATTGGTCGTGGCCGGCCGGAACTGGATTTCTTCGTATGAGCCACAACCATTGCTGGCGCAGTTCTGGGTCATCTGGCCCATCATGAAGCTCGCCATGGAATCGCCGCCGCAAGCGTCGAAGCCGTCGGGGCATTGATTTGTGGCATCGTTGTTGAAGCTGAAGAAGCCGACAGGGGCGTTGGTCTGAATGTAGTTGATCTGATGGATGCGGCCGTCGAACCCGAACTTGATGTCGTGTTTGTCGTGTATCTTGTCGAGCGTGGCTGCTAACTGCCCTGTGTCCTGGCCCAGGCGGTAATTGCCGTAAGGGTCGGTGCCAATATTGGGGTAACCGGCGGGAGCATAGTTGTCGATAAAGATCGCGGGCACTCCTTTAAACCCATTGGCCTGTAAATAGGAGGGGAATCCCAGAGTCCCGAGAGGATCACTCACACCGTGCGGGTTATAGGAGTCAATGTGCCAAACTCCGCGCGTAAAGCCAAAAGTGGTAGTCAGCAACAACGTGGGACTGAACGTATGGGTCTCATTCATGGCAAAGGCGTGGGCATTCGTCCAACCCGGACCACCCTGGCAGGGATCCGTGAAGTTTTTGAAACAATCCAGGCCCGTGCCGGAGGGGGTGTATTGAGACGAAAATTTCCCCGTCAGGAGGTCATTCTGGCTGAAGCGATGGTCGATTCTGATATCGAACTGCCGATTGGAGCTGTGGCTTGCACCTGACCCGAACCAGTTCTGGTAAATCCCTCCGCTGGTAGCGTTGGGCTCTGGAAAGTAGCTCATTATCTTCTGCGCCACCGGATCAATCAGATTGCCGGCAACGCCGGGGCTGGGACCGCCCGGGCTGGCGTAGGTGGCGAGATTGTTGAAAGGAATGAAGGTGCTGCGAGTTATGGTGCCATTGTACGTTCCGGACCATGGATCCCAGATTTGACCGCTCGGCACAAGCTGCGTGATGTTGTCTGCCTGAACACACCGTCCATAGTTCGCGTCGCCAACCGTGGTGTCCCAGGCACCGGGATGAAAATTGCCGGCAGCATCAGTGTTTCCGTTTGCGGGGCACACCTCGCCAAAATCACCGGCGCGCATGGCATCGCTGGGAACGCCTCCAGTGGCTGTGCTCAAGCCCGATTGACGCAAGCCGTCATAGTCGAAGAAGAAGAAAGTCTTGTTCTTGAAAATGGGGCCGCCGATGGTGCCGCCGTAATTGTGGCGGCGCAGCGGTGGAATGGGTTCTCCATTCCGATTAGCGAACCAGTCGTTTGCATCGAGGCTGCCATCGCGCAAAAACTCATACACACTGCCGTGAAACTTATTGGTACCGGAGCGCCCGATTACATTGACCACCGAGGCACCGGAAAAGCCGTACTCCGCACTGAAATTGGTCTGCTGAACTTTGAATTCTTCCACCGCTTCTGGAGACGGCAAGTAGGTCACGGAAGTGATTCCGCCGTTGGGCTCAGAGTTCGTAACCGATGCGCCATCCAGAAGAAAGTCAGCTGTAGCGCCACGACTGCCATTGGAAACGAAGTTTGTGCCGAGACAGGGCTCCGGGCACTGATCGTCCATTTCGGTGACGCCGGGCGCCAAAGAGGTCAGCGATTCGATGTTGCGGTCAATCAAAGGCAGGTCATTGATGAAGCGGCGATTGACCACCTGCCCGGTTTCTGCGTCCTCGGTCTGGATGGCCTGCGCTGCCGACTGCACTTCGACACTTTGACTGGCGGCTGCCACCTTCAACATAAGATTAGCGGTCGCATTCTCGCTTACGTCGACCTTGAACCTGGCGCTCTCTACCTTGCTAAAGCCCTGAGCGTCGGCCGCGACGATGTATACGCTCGGAGGTATCGAGCGGAACAAATAGCGCCCGCTGCTGTCGGAGGTCGTCTCGAAGTGGAATCCTTTTTGCTGATCGGTGAGGACAACCTTTGCCCCGGTCACGACCGCGCCAGTGGCGTCGGTCAGTTCGCCACTGACCGTCCCGAAGTACGCTTGCGCTACAAGACGGTGAGGGAATAAGAAAACGAGGGTGATGAGAATCAACCAGCCGGTAAACAACGCGGAAGGCTTACGCATGGGACCTCCTTTGATCAACGCGAGTCCCCAGGCAGACCCGGAGACGGAGACGTGCGAAAACAGCAAAAACCGCTTTATTAAAACGGTTTATTATGCTCCACAAACCGGCAGCGGTCGTCAAGCAAAACTTCTCGTAGGGAAGCAAGTTGATGAATCGAATGGGCTAAATTGACCTGCGGCGCAGTCGCGGCCAGCCCCCACGGGTTGTGCTCCAACTGAATTCGGGCAGGGCGGATGTTTGGCGATTTACTTACGGAATGTTCTGGTGAGGCGCCGGTTGGTCGTAGGCCGCGACCGGATCGTCAAAGTGCTGAGGCGCCACAGGCCCCTTCTATCCAGCGGGATTCCCATTTGTGAACGCCTAAGCTACGCGTCGTGGCCGACTGGACAATGGCTCAAGATGTCACGGAAGTAACCTGTTCAGCGCGAATTTCGGGGCTACACTTTTAGTGTTTCCATTCGCAATCCAGCGCGAGCCTAAGCAGATGAAGTTTTCGAAACTGCAGATCGCGATTGCCGCCGGGGCGGGCTTTCTGGTCCTGCTGGGGTTCTTTATCTACCTGATGTGGCTGAACGGGCAGCCGCCGGTGCTGGCCAAGTCTCCGGAGGTGGACCCGCTGACCAAGGTTCCCCTGTCGATTGACTTGAACCCCATGCGCGACCGCACTTCGGAACATGCGGCGAACGAGTTTCTCCGCGCCATGCGCGATGGTCACTGCCACGACGAACTTGCCGACTGGGAATCGGATTACCGCAAAAAACGGGCCGAGTTCATCTGCGACTCGGAGGCGAAGCGCCCGCTCCTGTCGTGGAAGATTGTCGATTGGGAAGACCGGCCGCCGCTGCGAATCCTCTCCTTTCAGGGCAAGCGGCGAGGCGAAATCAAAGGCTACCAAGATCTCATCTCCGTCACGCTCGACAGCCGCACCGGCGAGTGGGTCGTGTCTGGATACGACGCGCTCTACTAGGTTCGGCTACTCCGCCGCGTAGTTGGGCGCTTCCCTGGTGATCATCACATCGTGGACGTGGCTTTCGCGCAGGCCGGCGCCGCTGATGCGCACAAAGCGGGTCTTCTGCAGCAGTTCCGGAAGGGTTCCGCAGCCGCAGTAGCCCATGCCCGACTTCAGGCCGCCCACCATCTGATAGAGGATCATGGAGACGGAGCCGCGATAGGGCACCCGGCCCTCAATACCCTCGGGCACGAGTTTGGCGAGGCGATTCGGGTCGGCGCCCATGTTGGGGATCGCCGCCGAGGCTTCTCCGGCGGCGCTCTGGAAGTAGCGCTCGCTCGATCCCGCCGCCATGGCGCCCAGCGAACCCATGCCGCGGTAAGACTTGAAGGTGCGGCCCTGATAGAGGATCAGTTCACCCGGGCTCTCGTCCGTGCCTGCGAACATGGATCCGATCATGACCGCGCTGGCTCCGGCGGCAATGGCTTTGGTGATGTCGCCGGAGTACTTGATGCCGCCATCAGCGATGACCGGCACGCCAGCATCTTTAGTGGCGCGATAAGCTTCCGCAATGGCGGTGATCTGCGGCACACCGGCGCCGGTAACGATGCGCGTCGTGCAAATGGAACCCGGACCGATGCCAACTTTAATGGCGTCGGCCCCAGCCCGCGCCAGTTCGCACGCACCATCGAAGGTGCCCACGTTCCCGGCCACCAGGTCGACCTCCGGAAATTTTGCTTTAACCGTCTTCACCGCTTCGAGCACCCGCGTGGAATGGCCGTGGGCACTGTCAATGGCCAGCATATCCACGTTTTCTTTGACCAGTTGTTCCGCGCGCTCCAGGTAATCTCCGGTTGCGCCAATGGCGGCGCCTACACGCAGCCGTCCCTGCGAATCTTTTGCAGCGCTTGGATACTTGAGCTTCTTCTGAATGTCCTTTACGGTGATCAGGCCTTTCAGGGTGTAGGCGTCATCCACCACCAGCAGTTTTTCCACGCGATGCTTGTGAAGAATTTTCTCCGCCTGCTCCAGCGTGGTCCCCACCGACACGGTGATCAGGTTGTCCTTGGTCATTACCTGGCTGATGGGAATGTCGAAGCGGGTTTCAAAACGAAGATCGCGATTGGTAAGAATTCCGACCAGCTTCTTGTTCTTGGTGATGGGCACGCCGGAGATTTTGTACTTGCGCATGACTTCGAGAGCATCGGAAACCTTCTCGTCGGGGCTCATCGTGACCGGATCGACGATCATGCCGCTTTCCGACCGTTTGACCTTGTCCACTTCTTCCGCCTGCTGCTCGATGGTGAGATTGCGGTGAATGATTCCGATGCCGCCCTGCTGAGCGAGCGCGATCGCCATGTGCGACTCGGTGACCGTGTCCATGGCGGCGCTGACGATGGGGATATTCAGCCGGATGTTGCGGGTCAACTGCGTCTGCGTACTGGCATTGGCTGGAACCACATCCGAACGGGCCGGCAGCAGAAGCACGTCGTCAAAGGTGAGGGCTTCAGGAACTGGGAAGTGAATCATAAGTGATTGTAACGGATGACGAGGACATCGGGCGCGCATCGGGCGAGGAAGCCAGGGCCCACCTCGCTCTACTGCAACTTCACCCCGATGTGAAAACCCATTCTAGTGACGATCGGTAAATTCGGGCAACCCTGGTCGCCATCCAAGGGTCGACCTGGCGAATTAAGCGTTTAACGAATGCCATGCGAGGCGGGTAAGGGGCGCAAGGGTTACCAAAGTTTACAGATTGCCGTCCTCCACAAACATAGGACGCCTTGGGGAATGCTAAGGTGGAGAGGCTATCCCAGCAGCTCGACCATCCTGCAGGGCTGGATTTGCGCCCCTAAAGTCAGGAGGACGAAAGGTTTTTCCGAAAATCGCCGGCTTGATGGGGAGTAGTTAGCCAGCCAGAGCCTGCGCCCCAGGCATGAGCGGGAACTGCTCCGAACTGCACTATGACCATTCGTAAGAAGATTCTGCTGTTCTCGGCCCTGGCTTTGGGAGCCTTTCTGGCGGCCGTGTACGTAGTCTCGCGATTTGCCCTGCTCAATAGTTTTGCCCGCCTGGAAAGCGAGTCCGGCCGTGAAAACGTCGCCCGCATCAAGAGCGGACTGCAGATCGAAGAAACCCAGTTGGGGACGGTCGCGCGGGACTACGCGCAGTGGGACCGGACTTATGAATTCATGCAATCGCGCGATCCCGGCTATGTCCGCGAGGAATTGACCAACGACACATTCAAGATTGTGCGGGTCGGTTTTTTTGCTCTGTTTGATCCCGCGGGGAATCTGGTGCTGTACCGCGATCCCACGAATTGGCAGCCGGATAGCAGCGATCTCGAAACCATTGCTGGGCCGCTGAAAGATGGGGCCGCGAAGGACCGCTCTCTTCGAGGAGTTCTTGATCTGAAGGGCCGGATCATGCTGGTGGACTATGAAGCCGTCCTGACCAGCCGCGGGCAGGGCGAATCGCGGGGCACGCTGGTGATGGGGCGTGAACTCGATCAAAGCACCCTGGCTTCGCTATCACGGTCGGTCGGGTTTCCCGTCTGGCTGGAAGCGGCAGACCCTCGCACCCTGGCCAGTTCCCGCGGGGCTGCCTGGAGCGACGGCGTCGACTCCGCGCGTTTCGAGAGCGATTCCACGATGCTGGAATACGTAGTGGTGCGCGATATTTCCGGTAAGCTACGCCGCTTCGTAGTGGGCCGAACCCCGCGCACCCTGTATCTGGAGGGCAAGACCCAGAGCCGGTATCTCTGGGGCCTGCTCATGCTGGCGGGAGTTGTTTATTGCGGCGCGCTGTTCTTCTTTGTGGAAGAGGTCTTCATCACCAGAATTGCCGGCGTGAGCAGCGAGGTTTCAAAGGTAACAGTTAGCGGCGACTTGTCGCTGCGGCTCAATCCTTCCGGCAATGACGAAATCACCACCCTCGCCCGCACGGTCAATTCCATGCTGGCCGCAATACAAAAAGCCAAAGCCGAGTTGATGCAGGCGCAGGAGTCTCTGCGCTTTCATGCGGAGCACGATGCGCTGACCGGGGTTCTGAATCGGCGCGCCATTCGCGATGTGCTGCGAAAGGAATTGTCGCGCTGCCGCCGCGAGAAAAACACCCTAGGCGTGATTCTGGCCGACGTGGACCACTTCAAGAAAGTTAACGATCACTACGGCCATGCCTCTGGCGACGCGGTCCTGGTCACGGTGGTGCAGCGCATTTCTGCCACCCTGCGCTCCTACGACGCGGTCGGCCGGTATGGGGGCGAGGAGTTTCTGATCATCGCGCCGGGCTGCGATCTGGCCCTGGCCCAGAAGCTGGCCGAACGCATTCGCTCGTCGATCAGTGACGAAGCCATTGACCTCGGCAATGACACCGCAAACGTTACTGTCAGCCTTGGCGTAATCCTCGGGACGGCAGAAAGCGATCCTGAATTCCTGGTGGCTCAGGCCGATACCGCCATGTACCACGCCAAGCGCAACGGCCGCAACCGCATAGAAATTGGCAGTGAAACCCCGGCTGAGGAATCGGTGCAAGTGCAGTAAGGCGCTTTCGGCTGTCGGTGCTCGGCTTTCGACCTTCTACTCCAGCCGATATTCGCGGCGATTGATTTTTTCGCCAAAGGCAGCAGCGACTGAACTCTGCCCCAACCCACGGCCGAGAATCGAGAGCCGCGACCCACCACCACTCTGCTACAGTACCTTCATGTCGGCCCCGGAATCGCTGTTGGTGCGTGCCTGCAAGTGCCTTCCTGTCGATCGCACGCCGGTGTGGTTCATGCGGCAGGCGGGGCGCTACATGCCGGAATACCAGGCGGTTCGTAAGCAGCACTCACTCATTGACATCTGCAAGAACCCGGAGCTCGCGGCGGAAGTGACGATCACGGCTGCCGAGATCCTGAAAGTCGATGCGGCCATCATTTTTGCCGATCTCCTTCTGCCGCTGGAAGTGATGGGGCTGCCTTTTCATTTCTCGGTTGGGGAGGGTCCGGTGATCGAGCGCCCGTTGCGGAGCGCGGATGATGTGGCGCGTCTGCAAACCAGCTCAGCATCGGATCTGGGCTATGTCGCGCAAGCAGTCAAGCTCGTCGCCAGGCATTTTGGCGCCAGGCTTCCGGTCATTGGATTCTGTGGCGCGCCCTTTACGCTGGCCAGCTACATGATCGAGGGCGGAGGATCGCGCCACTACCTCCACGCCAAGCAAATGATGTACTCACAGCCAGAAGCTTTTGACCAGTTGCTGCAGAAATTAGTTTTGGTGACCGCAAGCTATGCGCGCGATCAGGTCAGCGCCGGCGCCGATGCGATCCAAATCTTCGACAGCTGGGTGGGCTGCCTGGCGGTCGAGGACTATGCCCGGTACGTGCTGCCGCGGACCCGCGAACTGGTTGCCGAGGTCAGAAAGTCAGGCGCACCGGTGATTTATTTCGGCACGGACACGGCCACGCTTCTTGGCGAAATGAAGAAGACGCGGGCCGACGTGATTGGCCTGGACTGGCGCATCCCGCTGGATGTGGGCTGGTCGAAGGTTGGACACAAAATTGGCGTACAGGGCAATCTGGATCCGGTGACATTGTTTGCGGATTGGAAGCAGGTCGAGCAGCGCGCCGGGGAAATCCTGGATCGCGCCGCGGGACATCCGGGCCATATCTTCAATCTCGGCCACGGAATTCTTCCCGGAACGCCCGTGGAAAATGTTAAAGCGCTTGTGGCTTACGTTCAGGAACAATCCGGCAGAATTGCTGCGGAGGCGCGCGCATGAGCAAGACGGCCGAGACCGCGCGGGATGCCGTACTCCTGCTGGCACACGGCAGTCCAGACTCGCCCGGCGAGGTGCCAAAATTTCTCCTGCGGGTGACCGGCGGCCGGCCCTTGCCGCCGGAAGTTGTGGAAGAGGTCACGCGGCGCTATGGCATCATTGGCCGCTCTCCCTTAACCGAGATCACCTTGGAGCAAGGACGGCTTCTGGCGGAGAAATTGCACGTCCCGGTTTACGTCGGCATGCGCAACTGGCACCCTTACATCTCTGACGCCTTGCGGCAAATGGTCGCGGACGAGGTGGGGCACGCGGTAGCGATTTGTCTGGCTCCTCAGAATTCACGGACCAGCGTTGGCCTTTACCGAACCGCATTGCGCAGCTGTGCGGACCCGCAGCTGGGTTTCGATTTTGTCGAGTCCTGGCACGACCAGCCGCAACTGATCCAGGCCTTCGCGGAAAAGCTGGCGAGCGGCAGAGACAACGCCGGCAAAGAGATGGGCAGAGATGTGCCTGTTATTTTTACCGCGCACAGCGTTCCCGAACGCACCATTCTGGAAGGCGATCCCTATGAGTGTCAGGCGCGGCAAACGGCGGAGCTGGTCGCCGCGGCCGCTGGTCTCCAGCGCGCGGACTGGCGGTTCGCGTTCCAAAGCCAGGGCATGTCGGGAGGCGCCTGGCTGGGGCCGACCGTCGAAGCCACGATCTTGGACCTCAAGCGGAGCGGCTATTCCGGCGTATTCCTCCAGCCCATCGGCTTCCTGTGCGATCACGTGGAGATCCTCTACGACATCGACGTAGTGTTCAAGCAATTTGCCGAGCGCGAAGCCATGCGGCTGTGGCGCGCGGAATCGCTCAACGCTTCGCCGCTGCTGATCGCGGCGCTTGCGGAACTGGCGAGCGCGCGGCTTCGGGCTCCGGCCGCTTCCACAATACATCCATGAAACGCGTTGCGGTGATTGGCGGCGGCATTTCCGGCCTGGCGGCGGCATTCCGGCTGGAGAAGCAGCGCAGTGCGGGAGCGCCGCTTGAGTATGTCATCTTCGAATCCGGCAACCGCTTTGGCGGCGTCATCCACACCGAGCACGTCGACGATTGCGTGCTTGAGGCCGGACCCGATTCTTTTCTCAGCGAAAAGCCATGGGCGGCCGACCTGTGCCGCGAACTCGGGCTGGAAGATCAGTTAATTGGGTCGAATGATGCCGAACGCGTCACCTGCATGCTGGTCAAGGGCCGGCTGGTGCCGATTCCCGACGGGCTGATGTTCATGGTTCCCACGAAACTGGCGCCCAGCTTCTTCTCTCCGCTTTTCTCCTGGCACACCAAGTTGAGGATCCTTGGTGAATGGTTTTATCAGCCCGCGCCCGAACTCGCGGATACAACCGTGGCGGCTTTCGTCGAGCGCCACTATGGAAGGGAAATGGTGGAACGCGTTGCCGACCCGCTGCTCGCCGGGGTTTATGGCGGCAGCGCCGACGAACTGAGCGTCCGATCCGTTCTGCCGCGCTTTCTCGACATGGAAGCGAAACATGGGAGCCTGGGCAGGGCCATGGTGGCCGCGCGCAAACGGAACTCGTCAAACCGGCAGCCGAAGCCGCTTTTTACCTCGCTCAAGAATGGAATGCAGCAGTTGGTCGACGGCCTGCTGGCTCGCATTCCGCGGCAAGCGCAACGCCTGAACACGGCGGTTGAGGGCGTGAAGCCTGAGTCAGGGAAATGGCTGCTTTTCAGCGAAGGCCGTACCCAGGAATTCGATGGCGTCATCGTGGCCACGCCCGCATACATCGCGTCGCACCTGGTGGCCGCGATTCCGGCGGCCGCGGAAGAACTCAAGGCCATCCCGTACAGCTCTTCTGTAACTGCTGTTTTTGTTTTTGATGACATAGTTCGGAAGAGTCTGCCACCCGGCTTCGGATTTCTTGTCCCCCGCGGCGAGGGCCGGCGGATTCTGGCGGCAACTTTTGTTCACAACAAGTTTCCTCACCGGGCTCCGCGCGATCGCGCTGTGATCCGTTGCTTCCTCGGGGGGAGCCGCGATGAGCCAATCCTGCGAAGCTCCGACAGCGACATCCAGAACCTGGTGTTGAGCGAACTGCGGACGATCACAGGCATCAGCGCTCAGCCGCTTTTTGCCCAGGTGCAGCGGTGGAACAAGGCCATGGCGCAGTACACTCCCGGACACAGTGAACGCATGCTGCGAATCCAAAAGACTCTCGGCGAATTGCGCGGTCTGGCATTGGCCGGCAATGCTTATGGAGGAATCGGGGTGCCTGATTGCGTGCGCTCCGGAACGGAAGCGGCGCAGAAAATGGTTGCTGAGCTTGCGTCGTAACCAGGCTTCCGGCGTCAGGCTTTCGGCTACCGCTCACGCTCAGGGTTTCAACCTCGGAACTGGATACATCGATCTCACTGGCGAGGCAATGCTCCCGGCCTGAGCTTTAACCCTAAGTGGCCGAAAACCTGGAGCTTAAAACCTGAAGCCTGATGACTGATGCCTCTCCCGTTTACGAATCTATGCGCGAATTTTCAAAACAACAGCATCGTTTCCTGCCCCGCCGGGTTAGTGTGAAGCAGACAGGAGCCCTCATGTACCGAGCCGCGACATTGCTGGCCTCAATTCTGCTGACGTTTTCTGCCGCAGCGCAGAACCAAAACCCGCAAAAGCCTAATGAAATGGCCGGTATGGATATGTCGCAATCCGCAGACAGTGACCACATGCGGGGGATGTCCGGCGACGGCGGCGCTTCGGCTATGCGTGCCATGGAAGGCCACCACATGGATATGGGCCCGCACATGAAGATGACCGTGCTGCGCCCGCTCCAACCCGGAGATCAGCAACGCGCCGAGCAAGTCGTGATCGATGCACGCGCGGTCGCTAAGAAATACCAGGATTACAGAGTCGCGCTTGCTGACGGATACAAGATTTTCCTGCCCAATGTTCCGCAGAAGATGTATCACTTCACGAATTACGTGAACGCGTTCTATGCGCGCAATCATTTCGATCCCTCCCGCCCGACTTCGCTGCTTTACGAAAAGCATGGCGACGATTACAGGCTGATCGGCGTCATGTACACGGCTAAAAGAGATGCGAGCGCGCACGAACTTGAGCAGCGCATTCCGCTGAGCATCGCGCAGTGGCACGCGCACGTGAATCTTTGCGTGCCTCCGCGCAGCCAACGCGAAGATGTCATTCAGCCCGGTCACAAGTTCGGACTGAACGGCTCTATCGCCACCCAAGAGGAGTGCGAGGCTGCCGGGGGGCGGTTCTTTCCCCAGGTCTTCGGCTGGATGGTGCATGTCTATCCCTTCGAGCAAAAGCCGGAAGATATCTGGTCGGTGGAGAGGCAGCACAGTCACAACGACTGAGGCGCATGGGCAAATGCCTGCGTGAAATGGCGCAAATGGGACGGGGGTAACCACGGCCGAGTTACTAGAGTCCAATGGCCAGGGCCGCACTTCGGTCACATTCCCTGATTCCCCTTTTGGAATCAAAGTAACTATTACAGGCAAGTTCTCCGGCAGGTGTTCTATGGCAAAGCGACACTTCATTGCGGTATATACCGATTCCGGGTGCCCGATCGCTTGCGAACACAAGCACCCCAACGTGGCTACGGCAGCCGCGTGCATTTCGCAGCCGGGAGGCTACGTGGTGGCCGCCCGCGGCAGGAAATTTGAGCCCCTGACGGAATCCGAGGAAGCCCAATTTCAGGCGGCGATGTACGGGCTTGTGCACTCGCCACGCACCGCGACTGCTCCCCATGCAGCACTAGCGCTTAAGCACAGCTGAGAATTGAACGGCGCAGGTCTATTGTGTTTCGCCTGCTCGCGTAAACACAAACACATCGCTGACCAGGAAGTTTGCCAGCGAGCAGATCGCAATACTGATCATGTTCGCGACGAGGTAATTCCTTCCCAGGGCGCCGGTCAGGATTTTCATGACTGCCAGGTTGCCGATGAGCGAGATCGCGCCATTGCTTAAGTTGAATTTGACCAGCTTTTCGAATCGCGCGCGGCTCTTCCTATCCGCCCAGGTGAAACGCTCGTGCCACAAGAAATTATGCAGCACGGCGGTTTCGACCGCGGCGGCGGTAGCGACCAGGTAATTCACGCCCAGCCCGCTCTTCAGGATGGTAAGCACCACCAGTTGAACCAGAATTCCGATTGCGCCGACCGCGTTGAACTTCAGCCAGCGAATGAAACGGACGGGGCCGGGGTTCATGGCAAGGGCTCCTCACGATACAGGCGGGCAGTGTTCTGGGCCGTAAAGAAAATCAGGATTGCAGTCATGCCCAGGATGCCGATTGCGCCTCCGACATTGAACAGTCGAAAGTGCATGGGCAGTACATACGGCCAGCGAAACAGGGCAAGGTTTCCTGCCACCAGCAGCACTCGCAATTCGGTTGGGCCAAAGCTCCAGAACGACATGCGGAATTCGCCCAGGGTATAAGTCGCGAGATACGACTGGATGGAAAGCAAGAGAAAGAGCACAAGCAGCGCCATCGCGATCGCCGGGCTCATGAATCCGGAGACGGCCAATCCTCCCATGAGCGCAACCGCGCCGATGCTGTCCAGCAGGTGATCGACGTAAAAGCCATAGCGCGGACGCTGCTGCTGGCGGACGCGGGCGAGGGTGCCATCGAGGCTGTCGCCCAACCAGTTCAGCGCGAGGAATCCAATGCCGGCCAGCAGCCATAATTTGCTGGAGCTTGCGAGCGCATAACTGACCCCGGTGGCGACCTGGGCGGCGAAGCCCAGGATTGTCAGATGGTCAGAATTGATGGAATCTGGCATCTGTTCCGCGAGCCTGATCAGGGTGCGCTTTTCCCATCCCGCCAGCAGGCTCTGCTGCAGGCGCTTTGCATGCCTGAACCGCACGGTGCGTGCTCCAATTACAGTTTGCGTTGCCATTTCGGCCCTCCACAGTTGCATTGTTGTCAGCCGGGGAGCGAAACGGCAATACACCAGCGGTAAACTGCCGATTAACCCCTCATCAGCAGCTAACTAGCTGATATGTGAACAGTTAGACACCAAGATAATCTTCTACAAGCGCCTGGAGATGGAGGAACGGGCGCCTCGCCCGTGCTTAAACAGCCGTGGAACTTTCCTGAATGGCCGCGGCCAGTTGTTCGCCCGCCCATTTCAGTTGCTCGGCGCTGATCACGGCAGGAGGGGCGATGAGAATGTGGTCGCCGCAGTCGCCATCGGCACATCCCTGGACGGGATAGACCAGCAAGCCGCGCTCGAGACAAGCCTGGGCGACACGGCCGCTGAAGTTCACTTCGCCGGGGAACGGCTTCTTGGAGGCTTTATCACAGACAAATTCGACCGCCCAAAGCAGGCCAAGGCCGCGAATATCGCCGACGGAAGAGAGCGTTGCCAACTCGGCCAATGTTTCCTTCAAAGTCGAACCCACGCTTCCTGAACGATCTGAGTCCGCCGCCTCCACCAGGTGCATGTGGTTGACGTAGCCCAGGACGGCGCGACCGGCCGCGAGCGAAACCGGATGCGAACTATAGGTGAAGCCGTGAATAAATGATCCGCTGCCATACGCAATAGCGTCGACGATTTTGTGCGAGACAATTACCGCTCCCAATGGGGCATAGCCGCAGGAAAGTCCTTTCGCGGTCACCAGGATGTCGGGTGCGACCCCGAAATGATCGACGGCAAGGTTGCGGCCGGTGCGGCCCATGCCGCTCATGACCTCGTCCGCGATCAAAAGCACTTCATCCTTTTCGCAGATTTCGGCCACTTTCTCCAGATATCCTCGCGGCGGCACAACCGCGCCCAGCGTCGCTCCGCTGACCGGCTCGAGAATGACAGCGGCAACTTTGCGGTCCGCAGCGGCAATAGCGGCCTCGACTTCGAGCGCATACTCCTGGCCGCAGTTGTAGCAGCCGTCCTTGCAGTCGAACGCGCAGCGGTAGCAATAGGGAGTGCTCACAGTGCTGAACTCGCGCACCATGGGGCGATAAATCTCGCGCCGTTTCTTGTTGCGCGAAACCGCCACCGCCCCGAGTGTCGCGCCGTGATAACTCTGTTCCCGGCTGATGATCTGGTGGCGCCCGAAATTTCCGACTTCCACCTGGTATTGCCGGGCTAACTTCAGCGCCGCCTCAATGGCTTCCGATCCACCGCAGGTGAAGTAGACTGCACCCCCGCGAAAGTTTGGGCCTGCAAATTCAAGCAGTTCCGAAGCGTATTGCTCCGCAATTGGCGTCGTGAACTGGCTACCATGGACGAATTCTACCGACCGTGCCTGTTCGGTCATGGCAGAGACGATCTCGGCCACGCCGTGGCCGATGAAGCTCACGGCAGCCGACCCCGACCAGTCAAGATACTGCTTGCCTTGAACGTCCCACAGGTAAGCACCTTCGCCCCGCACCGCGGGGGGAAAGGTCTTGCGGAAGGATCGCCGCAAGAGGGCCGAACCCGGAGAACCCTGTATAGTCGCCTGCTGAATCACGGTAGGTCGGATTGTACGGTGTATTGATGGGGCGGGGAAGAAAAGAGTTGCTGCGGAAATTCAGCTCTTAGCCTCTAAGCTGCAGGCTTCTGGTCTTATGGCGGAATGCCGGACCCGGTTCGAGCTAGAAGCTAAGAGCTAACGGCTAAGAGCTGTTCTACGCTGTAAAATCGCCCTGAATGCCGCCGTCTCCGGATTCCCCCACAGCCCCGGCAGCCCCTTTTTCCCGCCGTTTCTTGCGTTTGTTCCGGCCATCCCATGAGCACACGGCGTTCTCGGCCACCATCCTCCTGATCACCACCATCCTGTTGTCGCGGGTGGTGGGGTTCCTGCGCGAGATGTACATCGCCTGGGCCTTCGGCGCTACCACGGTCACCGACGCCTACAATGCCGGGTTCACCATTCCCGACTGGGTCAACTACCTGGCGGCGGGTGGGACGGCTTCGATCACTTTCATTTCGATTTACACGCGCTTTTTGGCCGAGAACAGGGAAGAAGAAGCGCAGCGGACCTTCTCGGTTGTCATCACGGTCATGTCGGTCGTGCTTGGCATCGGCATCATCCTCGCCGAGATTTTTGCGCCGCAGCTGAACCGGCTGATGTTCGGGCAATTCAAGCCGGATGAATTCCGGCTGTGCGTCCATATCTGCCGGATTCTGCTCCCCGCGCAATTGTTCTTCTACGTAGGCGGCGTAGCTTCGGCCGTCCTGCAAACCCGCCGCCGCTTCCTGATTCCGGCGATCGGGCCGCTCTTTTACAGCGGTGGAATCATCGTGGGCGGATTGCTGTTGTCTCACCGCCTGGGGATTTCGGCGCTTGCCTACGGCGGCGTGGCCGGGTGCTTTCTGGGCATTTTCCTGATCAACCTGATCGGCGCGGCGCGCTCCGGCGTGCACTACCAGGTGTCGTTCGAAATGCGCAATCCCGCGTTCCGGGAATGGATCCGACTGTCGGTTCCGCTGATGCTGGGGGTGTCGCTCGTGACGGCCGACGAATGGATCCAGCGCCACTTTGCCGCAGGTTCAGCCGGAGACATTACTCGCCTCACCTACGCGCGCCGGTTGTTCCAGGTGCCCATTGCCGTGCTGGGGCAGGCGGTGAGCCAGGCGTCTCTGCCATTCTTTGCGCGGCTCTTTGGCGAAAAGCGCATGACCGAATTCTCGCAGACGGTGAACGCCTCCGTACACCGGGTTTTCGCGGTTGCCTTGCTGGTGTGCAGCTTCATGGTCGCAGCCGCCCTGCCCTTAATTGATCTCGTTTACCGCCGTGGGCACCTGCACTTCTACGACTCGCAAGCGACCGCGGTTTATTTCTCCTGGTTCGCCGTATCGCTTGCCTTTTGGGCGGCCCAGGGACTGTATGCGCGCGCTTTCTATGCCGCCGGAAACACGCTGACCCCGATGATCGCCAGCAGCATGATTACGCTTGCCTCGCTTCCGGTCTACGCCGCCTTGTTTCGCAATTTCTCGACGGTGGGCCTGGTTGCAGCGTCCGACCTGGGAATTATGGTCAATTGCCTCACCATGGCGTTGCTGCTGCATTGGCGAGACCTGGTCTCCGTTCCGGGGCTGGATTGGAGCGAGATCGGCAAAGCCTTGCTGATCGCCATCGTGGCCGGCGTAGTCAGCGCGAAAATCGCGGCATTCGTGCCCCTGCACGGCAGCCGGGTTTCCGACCTGAAGTCCCTGGGCCTGACGGTGGCCAGTTGGAGTGCGGTGGTGGCTGGTGGCCTGTGGGTGCTGCGATCGAAACTACCGCGGGAACTCCGTCGAAAGCCGCCAGCGTCCCAGAGAGTCGCCGCGACGGAATAGAAATCTGCTCCTTGTACAGGGTCTGTGGTGAGCCACTTTACAATGCAAAGTAACTCGCGCAAAATCAATGAATGCACGAGATGGTCGCGACCCAACCACCGAAAAAGGCCTTGCTACAAAGAGCCGTTCGCAGGTTCTTGCAAGGTCTGTTGTTCGCCGGCGCGATCGCAGTCACGTTAATTGTCGTTATGTTGCTCGCCATGTGGCGAGAGCACAGGAGCCCCATTGCCCTGCCCGCACCGACAGGTCACTTCGCGGCGGGACGCACCACATTCGACTGGACCAACCTTCAGGCAGCAGGTGAATGGGGACCCGGCCCGAACTTGCAAAGGCAGCTGATCGTTTGGGTGTGGTATCCGGCCAGCCATTCAAATGCCGACATTTGTCGTCGGCTTTGATGCGCCTGATCGTTCGATGAAGGGCGCTCCTGCCGGGTCGCTACCAGGGTTGTCTGACAAGTATCCCGAAGTTCAGGTCGAAAATCCGCCGGCTGAGTGAAGCGGGGGTGGGTTATTCCTCGGCGGGTGCGTGGTACAAGGTCCGATTGAACTGCTCGATTGCCTGATAGCACTCGCAGGCGGCTGACTCCAATTCGCGCCGATTGAGAATGCGCACCGCACCGCGCGTGGTTTCGATCACGCCTGCCTTTTGTAGAACTCCGGCCGCCAGGCTGACGCTGGGACGTCCAGTTCCCAGCATTTGCGCGAGCAGTTCGTGGGTGACCGGCAGAAGGTCGGAGTCAACCCGGTCGCGACACATCAGCAGCCAGCGCGCCAGTCGCTGATCAATTTCGTGCAGGCGGTTGCAGGCGGCGATTTGCGCAATCTGCAGCCCGCGCACCAGGACGTAGCGGTTCAACACCCGCCGCAGCACCAGGGCTTGGCGCAGCTTCTCTTCCAGCACTCCGGCGGCGATGCGCAGCGCCGTGCCCGAGATTTGCATGATCGCGCGGTATGGCCGGCGATGCAGCCCGAACGCCAGCGGCGCGCCGATTGCGCCCTCGCGCCCGATCACTGCAATCTCCACGCTGCGCCCATCGCTGGTTTGCACGACTAGCGACACCAGCCCGGAAGTCAGAAAGTAGGTAAACTCGATCTCTTCGCCGGCCTCGTGCAGGATGGAATCGCGCGACACCGGCACGTGCTCCAGGTCCGAATGGATGAGCTTGTACTCAGTTTCGGGAATGAGGCTCAAAATCTGGTTGCGGCCCTTCTGGGTGCCTGAGCTTCCCGCACTGGCAATTACATGTGTTGCTGGAGCCTTCTTCTCATTTACAAAGTTCGTACGTGGCAAGCGTGCTCCTCTTACCAGCGCGCGAGATTCGGCATAGTAATCTCGGCGCGGCGCTGCGCGTGATCGCGAATGAATGCGCGTAGGCTATTCGTGGGGCGCAAGGGTGTCAGTTCGCCAGCGAACTGAGAGCTTCTGCTATGACAACATGGCGCGATTGCCGGTGAAGTTCTGGATGGCGCCGTAGCATTCGCAGGCGGCGTCTTCGAGGCGCTTGCGGTTCACGATCTTGACGCTGCCCCGCGTGTTCTCAATCAGACCTGCTCGTTCCAGCACGCCAGCCGCGATGGTCACCGTGGGCCGGCCTGTGCCCAGCATTTGTGCGATGAATTCATGGGTGAGCGGCAGCAGGCTCGAATCCACCGTGTCCTGGCACATCAACAGCCAGCGTGCCAGCCGGTGCTCCATGTCATGCAGCCGGTTGCAGGCCGCGATTTGCGCGACCTGCATCTGTTGCGTAAAGGCATAGTGTTGCAGGTGAGCATAGAGGTGCGGGCACTGCGCGAACGCCTGCACCAAAGCCGCAGCGGAAACGCTCAGACCGCTGCCCGGCAATTGCACAATCGCGCGCGTCGGCGCCTCGTCATAGCCAAAAACCAGGGGCAGTCCGACCAGTCCCTCGCGCCCCGTGATGCCCACTTCGACGCTCCTGCCATCATGCGCAACCACAACCAGGGACACCATTCCTTCATTCAGGAAACATGCGTGTTCAATGCGTCTGCCCTGCTCGTACAGCAGGTGGTAGCGGGGGAGATCCAGGGGTTCCAGGAGGGGGCGGAGCAGAGCGAATTCCTCCTCAGGAATCGAGAGCAGCAGCAGATTTCTTACAGCTTTTCCATTCCTGTCGGTGCGCGACGGTAGTGGTTCGGCCAGTGTAAGTTTCGGTTTTACTGGGGGAACAACATCCTGGAGCGCCATTCAGAAATCTCCTTTCCAGTCCGATTGGATGCCTTGCCCAACGGGCGGACTTTTCAGGAAATGCTGTAAGAGGAAGGGTAATTTCGAGGATTTACGGGTTTGTTCCCCCGCAATTGCAAGCACAAAAAAGAGGCGCCCTCGCGGAGGGCGCCTGCTGATTCAGACCTGGGTCGGGGAGAGTAAACTTATGCGCGAGCGGCAACTGCTTCCGACGAAACCGAGGCCGGCTTGTCTTCGCCGTTCGGCTTCTGTCCTGCCTGTCCCGCTTTGCGGATATCGATTCCGCCTTTGAAGAACGCGCCATCTTCAATTGAGATGCGCGCGGCGACTACGTCGCCGGTGAGCGAACCGTCGCTGCGAATGTCCACGCGGTCGCTGGCGGTCAGGTTGCCGCGAACCTTGCCGAGAACAACGATCTCGCGAGCATTGATGTTGGCGGCCACTACGCCGTTGCGTCCAACCGTCACGCGGTTGCCGGCGAGGTTGATCGAGCCTTCCACCCGGCCGTCGATGTACAGCGACTCAGACCCGGTTACTTCGCCCTTAATGACGAGAGACTTCCCGATGGTAGCCTGGTCCGCAGTGCTGGCCGCAACCGGACGCGGAGCGCTGGCGGCCGTTTCCGTTACCGCAGGAGCGCTCGGCGCTGAAAGAGGGGTACGCTCCGGCTCGGTCGGACGACCTGGCGCCGTGGGCTGATTCGTAGGCTTCCACATGTGAGAAGAAATCCTTTCCTCGTGGGAAATTGGTGTTTAGGGCCGAATCCGCAATTGGGAGGCCAAAGCGATTCTACTCTCCCAAAGCGCCTTCGTCTTGTGGAAATTCCCTATACTTTGTGCATTTCCGGGCCTTTTCCCGCCAAAACTCAGGGCAATCCCCTACCCCAAACCTGCCCGTGAGTGTAAACGTTCCCAGGCACGCTGGAACAACTTACGTACCGAGTTGGTAACATGGGACGCAGCGGTGAGCAATGAGCTGGGAGCGATCGGTTTAAGGGACTGCTTGCTCACAGCTCAGCGCTCATAGCTCAATGCTCTCCGATTCTGCCATCCTGAAAAAGATCCAGCGCCAGCCCAGGCAAACCGCCGGCTACAAGCAATTGGTGCGCGAACTGGGACTGCATGGCGAGGAACGGCGCGAACTGAATGAGCACTTGCGCAAGCTGGTGTCCTCGGGACAGCTGGTTCAATCGGATTCCGACCGCTACGCGATTCCGCAGGCGGCGAACGCCAAGAACATGGTTTCGGGCAAGCTGAGCCTGCACCGCGACGGCTTCGGCTTCGTGATTCCGGACTTGTCATCTGCGAGCTCAAGCCTGAAAGCGCGCCTCTCGGGTGATATTTTCATTCCTCCACACGCGGTCGGCTCTTCCATGCATGGAGATCAGGTGCTGGCCGAGATCACGAATATTCGCGCCGACGGGCGCGCCGAAGGACGCATTCTGCGTCCTGTGCGCCGGGCACATCCGACCGTGGTTGGGGTTTTTCACTACGGCCCGCGTCACAACTACGTCACGCCTATCGATCAGAAGCTCGCGCACGAGATCCTCATCCCTAAGGGAATGGAGTATCCGGAAGACTTCCCTGTGGGCTCTCCGTCCTCCGTGAGTAAGGAATTGGAGAGCCAGGGAGGGCGCGGAAGGACACAGAGGAAGACAAAACACCGAGTGCTGGGCGAGGAAGCCGCTCGCCGCGATTGGTCGGATCTGGAAAACGTCGTCGTCGATGTCGAGATTACGGACTGGCCCAGCGCTACCCAGAATCCGCGTGGCCGGGTCAGCGAAATTCTCGGGTATGAAGATGATTTCGGGGTCGATGTCGAAATCAGCATTCGCAAATTCCACCTTCCGCACCGCTTTCCTGCGGAGGTGCTGGCCGAGGCCGAAGCGGTCGAGCCGATCATTTCATCCGCCGAACTGCGCAAGCGGCACGACTTTCGCCATCTGCCGATCGTAACCATCGACGGCGAAACCGCCCGCGACTTCGACGATGCCGTGCTGGTCTCGCGGCGGGAGAACGGCAACTTCGAACTGCAGGTGCACATCGCCGATGTCGCGCACTACGTCACTCCTGATTCCGGGCTCGATCAGGAGGCGCGCTTGCGCGGGACCAGCGTCTACTTCCCCGATCGCGCCGTGCCGATGCTGCCGCTGGAGCTGTCGACCGATATCTGCAGCCTGCGGCCGCACCTCGACCGGCTGGTAATGTCGTGTCTCATGGAAATCGGCAACCATGGCGAAATTGTTGGTTACGAAATCTGCCCAGGAGTCATTCGTTCCGCTGAGCGCATGACCTACACGGCGGTCAATGCCATTCTCGAAGGCGACGCAGGCGAACAGAAGCGCTATTCGAAACTGGTGCACAATTTCGAGTTGATGCGCGAACTCGCCATGATCCTCAACCGCAAGCGCGAGCGGCGCGGCTCCATCGACTTCGACCTGCCCGAGCCGGTGATCGAGTTCGATGAATGCGGGCTGATGAAAAGCATCGCTCGTTCCGAGCGCAACGTCGCGCACCGCATTATCGAGGAGTTCATGTTGTCGGCGAACGAGTGCGTCGCGGGGTACCTGGAACAAAGGGGAATTCCATCGCTCTATCGCATCCACGAGAAGCCCGAGGCCAAGCGCGTCTACGATTTCGAAGTGATTGCCGCAACCTTCGGATATTCGCTGGGCGTTGGCGCGCTGCCCATTCAGCGCATGCAATTCAAAACCGACCGCCGCGCGAGTTATGGAACAGGCAAGCGGGCGCGGGACATCGAAATTCCCAAGGAAGTCCACATTACCCCCCGCATGTATCAGAAGCTGACGCAGAAAATCGCAGGCAAGCCGGAAGAGCGAATTCTTTCGTACTTGATGTTGCGATCCTTGAAGCAGGCTCGCTATTCGGAAGAGAATCTGGGGCATTTTGCCCTGGCCGCTACGACCTATACGCATTTCACATCGCCCATCCGGCGTTACCCCGACCTGATCGTGCACAGAATTTTGAAGAATGTGGTGAGTGGGACAAGCGGCTCGCCGCTTGTGGCCGGGCAAAGCTCGGCTGAGGGAAATATTTCTTCGGCGGGACAGGCGAGCCGCCTGTCCCACAACATTTCTCCCTGGTCCAAACGGCGCGAACGCGAACCCGTTCCCCAACAGGATGGTCCCGTCCCTGTCGAAGAGCTGCACGCCATCGCCGAAGAGTCCAGCCAGTCCGAGCGGCGCGCCGACGAAGCCGAACGCGAGCTGATGGAATGGAAAAAAGCCAAGTTCATGCAGGACCGCATCGGCGACGACTTCGACGGCCTGATCGTCAGCGTGACCAAGTTCGGCTTCTTCGTGGAACTTTCAGAGCTGTTCGTCGAAGGCCTGGTTCCGCTCAGCACGCTCACCGACGACCGCTACATCTTTCACGAGAACACGCGTGAAATCATTGGCCAACGTTCGCGGAAGACCTATCGGCTCGGAGATAAGATCCGAGTACTCGTCGACCGCATCGATCCCGTCGAAAAAAAGATCCAGTTTGCGCTGATTCCCGCCGTGGAAAGTCGCAAAAACCGCCAGCGGAAACGCCGCTCCTGAAGCACCCGAAACAGGTCCACGATCTGCTTACAAGCCTGCCTCAATCCTCGACCGTGGATCCAGCAAATCCCGCAATGCGTCGCCGATGAAGTTGAACGACAGCACCGCGAGCATGACCGCGATTGCCGGGAAGATCACCAGGTGCGGGGCGTCGAACAGGTGGCCGCGGCCATCGTTGAGCATGGCGCCCCAGGACGCGGTTGGCGGGGGAACCCCTAATCCGAGAAAGCTCATCGTGGCCTCGGCAAGAATGGCGCCGGCCATGCCGATCGCCGCCTGCACGATCACCGGCTGAATAATGTTGGGGAGAATGTGGCGGGCGAGAATACGCCGGTCCGTGGCGCCCAGTGCGCGGGCGGCTTCCACGTACTCTTTTTCTCTGGCGGCCAGCACCTGGGCGCGGACCAGGCGGGCGTAGCCGACCCATCCTCCCAGCGAAAGCGCCAAAACCAGGTTGAAAATGCCGGGGCCACGGAAAGCGACGAAGGCGATCGCAATCAGGATGCCGGGGAAGGACAAAAACGCGTTCATCAAGATGATGTTGACGAAACGGTCGATGCGGCCGCCATAGTATCCGGCCAAGGAGCCGATGATCAGGCCAATACCCAGCGAGGCTGCGACCACGCAACTGCCCACCAACATGGAAATGCGTGCGCCGTAAATGAGACGCGAGAGAATGTCGCGGCCCAGCTCATCCGATCCGCAGGGATGGGCGAGCGAGGGCGGTTCCAGGCGGGTGGGCAGGTTGATGTGCGCGGGATCCTGCGGAGCCAGCCAGGGCGCGAAGATCGCGCAAACCACAAAAAAGATGACGAAGATGATTCCGATGGTCGCCAGCGGGTTGCGGCGAGCCAGACGCGGAAGCGAAATGGCGGTGGCAGACACGCTGCGCTCTCAATCCCATTTATAACGCGTCATTTCGGGCGCAACCGATAACGCTGAGGACGGACCTTCGCTCGGAATAGCACGACACGAGGAAACGAAAAGTTTTTACCGGGCCCCGTGCGCTTCCATCGAGGCGCCGGCGAATTCCTCTCCCATCCATTTCTGGAAGGCCTGCATATTCTGTTCGCGGCCAAGAAAATTACGCACGAGTGCGTTGGCCGAGATCGAACCGCCCGGCTCCAGCACGGTATGGCGATAGCGCATCGGCGTTGGCCCGGCGAGCAGGTTATGCTGATCGAACTGGCGGAAAAAATCCTCCGCGATCACTTTATCCCAAAGGTAGGTGTAGTAGGCCGAAGAATATCCGCCCAGGTGTCCGAACGAGGCGTAGAAGTGCGTACCCGGCAATGGCGTAAACATCGTGTAGCGCTGCTCATCGGAAGTGGCAGTGGCGTCCAGGTCGACGCTCTCGGGCTTGACCTTGTACACGTCGTAAGAAAGAGCGGTGTACGAGTTTTGCCGCATTACCCAGGTGCCGCGTCCGAAGGCCAGCGCGCGATCCATGCGTTCGACCAGTCCGGCAGGAATGGGTTCGCCGGTCTTGTAGTGCTTGGCAAACGAAGCCAACACCTGCGGACTGCGCATCCATTCTTCCAGCATCTGCGACGGCGCTTCCACAAAATCGCCTTCCGTCGTGATTCCGCTGATGCCGGCCCATTCCTGCTGTCCGCCCAGGATGTGGTGCATCAGGTGACCGAACTCGTGAAAAAACGTGTCCAGGTCATTGAAATCCATCAAGCCGGGATCTTCGGCCGTGGGCTTGGGAAAATTGCAAACCAGGGTCGCTTCGGGCAACTGCTTGCCCTTGATGCCGTCGAGCACGGGGACCATTTCCGCGTGACTGTATTTACCCGGGCGAGGGTGCATATCGAGGTAGAAGCGGCCCATCATCTTGCCGCCTTCGAGCACGTCCCAGGTTTCGACGGTCGGATCCCACGACGGAACATTTTGTTCCTGGCGGAAGGTCACGTGAAAAAGCGTCGCCGCCGTATCCAACACGCCTTGCCTGACTTCGTTGAACGGCAGGTAAGGCCGCACCGATTGCGAGTCAAAGTCGAACTGCGAGCGGCGGACCAGCTCGTTCAAGTGCGTCACGTTGTAATCGTCGATGGCGGTTGCGTTCGGATTTGTCTTTCGCTGCTCCGCCATCAGCATGGCGTATTCTTTCTCGCCAAACGGTCGCGCCGCCGCGTCCACCTTCGCAATGAAATCGGCGATATTCGCACCTGTCCGGATCATCTTGTCGGCAGCGCTATAGTCCGCCCATGAGGAATAACCGAGAATCTTCGCGATCTCGTAGCGCGTCTTCATCATGTTCTCAAGCACTTCTTTGTTCTTGGGATAGGCGCGCGTATCGAAGGCCAGGAGCAATCGGCGGCGAAGGTCATCGCTGTTGCTGAACGTCATCGCGGGAAAAATGTCGGGATAATTGGTGCTGATGTAGATCTTTCCATCCGCACCTGGCTTGTGGTGCGCGATGTAATCCTGCGGCAAGCCGTCGAGTTCCTTCGCATCCGTGACTTCAACTTTCTTCTGATCATCGGAAATGTCGCGGTCAAAGGCGACCAACTGCTGGGTGAGTTCGTCGTTGAGTTTCTTCAGCCGATCGCGCGTGGCCGCGTCCTGGTCGACGCCCGCCAGTCGGAACTCCAGCAGTTGCCGGTTCACGTAGTAGCGAGTGGTGGGATCGGCTTTGGAAAGGTCGGCTTTCGAAAGCGCCTCATAAACCTCATGGTTCAGAGACAAGGCGGTCTGGGCGGCGCTGGCCTTGCGCACCATTTGCGTGGCGCGGTCGCGGAAAGCGACGTCGGGATGAACCTGTTCGATGAGCCCGGACAAGTACGCGGCCGAGTTGATGCGTTCGATCGCGTGGTCGTATGGCGCCAGGGTGTTTTCGATGGTGCGCGGGCCCTTCACCGATGTGAGTTGATCGATGGCGCTTTGGGCTGCGGCCAGCCGTTGGTCGACGATCTTTTCGAAGGCGTTGAGGTCGGGCTTCGTCGCCCACACGGTCGCCTGCGAAGAAGTCTGAGCGGTTGCGAAGCAAGTGGTTAGAAGCAGAAGAGCAAGCGGTAGGAGACGATATGTACGCAAAAAGGCCTCTTTATCGAGCAGGGGTGCGGAGAACAGCCACCAATCGGCTCTGGGAGTCTAATCAGGATTGTGTTGGACGCGGCGTCCGGAAGTCAAGCCGGGCCCCGCGTTTCGAAGGCGAGTGGGTGGGTTTCTCGCGGAATCATCCCGCAATTGCCGATTAAGCTCCGCGGAGCGAGGGTTATTACCGGAAAAGACCTTCCCGGGGGTGGGTCGTTAGCGGCAGGTTTGTTGGTTCTTCCGGCATTGGAACTTTCCCGATAACTCGTTACTGATGTGCATGGTAATACCACTTTTGGGTCATTGACCTTCCGGGTGTTCAACGATAACGTGAGCCTCAGTAAGTAGCTCCGCTGTGGCAGGCGACCGAATGACTGGTGATCGGGGGTTGATGATGAAGTTCCTTTACGTCTGCTATGCAGCGGTGGGTTTTGCGGTGGCGCGCTGGTTCTTCCGGCGTGAACCGGTTCCGGTAGCCGATCCTGTAACAAGACTTCGCACCTCTGGCCTGCTCTAGCCCGCGGCGCCGAAATGGCACCTGTAAGCCAATTCGGCGCCGGGTTGCACTCCTGAATCGCTGCCATTACTTTGGTGTGCCTTCGTAATGGTTACCCGGCGAGTTTCCCCATCTAGAATTGAATCATGGTTTGTGTGCCCCGGCGCGAGGCGCTGCGGGCCGCAATTCGCCTTTCATGAAGCGATTGTCCCATCTGCTCGTCGCAATGTTGCTGCTGTCGGCTGCGGCGGCTTTACGCGCACAGGATGACGATGTCTCCCTGGGCGACCTGGCGCGCAATATGCGCAAGGCAAAGCCGGCGAACGAGGTCGTCATCGACAACGACAATCTGCCCATCATGATGGACAAGGCGCAGGCCGAACGGCTTGAGGGAAAGCCCATCTTCTCGATCGATCCGTCGGGCAAGGCGTTTCGCATGACGTCGCCCGACGGCAGTTGCAGCCTGTCGTTCGATGCCCGGGCTACCGCGTTGATCTCAACCCCGTTTGTCGCTACCAATCTTCCGCAGGATGAGTTGCAGAAGATCGATGGTGAAGCCACGGTCCACGATGGCAGGCTGCAAGTGTCGTTGCACAATGGCACCAACTGGGAACTGAAGGAAATTGTGGTCGCGGTAACTATTCTTGAACAACCGATGGGAGCGACGCTGCAAGCTGCAACCTTGAGCCTGCCTGCGGAAATTGCTCCGCCGAACCGGTCGCCCGATACCACTTTTCTGTATCACTTGAAACCGGCGGCGGCTGGAGAAGCCGCGGGAGTGTTCGAAGGAAACCTTGGGGATGACTTGGCGCAGGTAAAAAATTGGCACTGGGCGCTGGTGGGCGCGCGCGGGATTCCGCCGGCTGCGCCGGGTTCCATCGCGCAGGCAGCGCCGGGCGCTACGCCTGCGCTAGTTGCTCCGCTGGCGAGTCCCGCCGCCGCTGTCCCCACAACTGGCACACCGCCCACTGCAGTCCCGCTCACTAAATCGCAATCCGCGGAACCTCCTCAGAACGCCCCGTTTTAATACTGCGCAGTGCAGCGTCCAGGACCTCCTGGTTCTGCCAGCCTTCCGCTCCGGGAACCGGGAACTTCGCCTTGCCTTCGAGCGCATCTGCGAACGCGTCCACCTGGAGCGCATACGCCTCGTGATTGGAAGCCTTATAGCTTTCGGAAACCGCGCCACCGCGGCGCAAGTGGATTTCAATCGGGTGCTCGACGTTCACCGCATCGTCCGCGCGCAGCACGGCATCGCGCCCGACCAACTCCAGCGGCGTGCGATACTCGGCGCGGAATGAGACCAGCACGGTCCCGATGGTCCCCCCGGCAAACTCGAGCGTCAACACTGCTGCGGATTCAACATCCCCGGAGGCCGCGTCGCGAATTGCGCTGCTATGGACGCGAACGACTTCATCCTGAAGAATGCAGCGAAGCGTATCAATGCAGTGCACGCCAATATCGAAGATAGGTCCTGCGCCGGCAATGGCCGCGTCGTGCAGCCACTTGCGAGGATGCCTGGCATCGGCCAGAAAAGAGAACTCCGAGCGCGCGAAAACCGCTTCCCCAATTTTGCCCGCGGACACGAGATCTCGAATCTTTCTGACGCTCTCGGTAAAACGAAAAACGTGGGCTACTCCCAACAAGACTTGCCGCTTCCGCGCCGCCTCCACCATCTGCCGGCATTGAGCGGCGTTCATCGCCATGGGCTTCTCGCAAAGCACCGGCTTGCCCGCATCGATCGCGGCCAGCACATCGTCGAGGTGGCAAGCATTCGGCGTAGTTACAAGAACGGCATCCACCTCGGGAGAGCGAGAGAGCTCGGCGATGGAGTCGAAAGCGTAAGGGATGCGGTATTGGGCGGCTGATTGTTTTGCGTCGGACAGCTTGCGGCGAGAGAGTGCGGTCACGCGGCAGTTTTTCGAGAGCGCGAATCCCGGCATTAGGCGTTTCACCGCGTGAAGTCCGAAACCGGCGATGCCGAAGCGAATCATAGGGATGACGTGGCGGTCTAGCGGGTCACGGCGAACGCTCGCGGAACGCCGCCCAGCTGGATGCTGCTGCTGGTGCTGGCCAGGGAACCGTCGGAGTTCAATTTCAACTGGGTAATCGATCGACTGCCGATATTGGCAACATAGACGTAAGTTCCGCGCGGATCGAAAACAATGAACGATGCATTGGTGCCCGCGGTCGGGGCTGTCTTGGTGATGTTCGTAAGGGCGCCGGTCGAACCGTTGATGGTGAACTGAGAAACACCGGTTGAGCTGTAGTTGGCGACGTACAAGTACTTGCCGCTCGGGTCGACTGCAGCGCCGAAGGGCGAGGTGCAGGGACCACTGCTGGTTCCGCAGACGTCAGGGAAAGGCGAACCCGGCAAGACCTGCAGCACACTTTGGGTTGAAGACGCCTGAATGGAAAAGCCCGAAATGGTGTTGGTCGCAGGATTGGTTACATAGACGAAATTGCCGCTCGGGGAAGCGGCCACTGACGAGAGCCCGTTGGGGACAGAGACGGGCGATCCCACGGCCGGGGTGAGCACTCCCGAACTAACGGTAAATGCGTAAACCGCCGAAAATGCAGGAACCGACACAAACAGCAGGTTGCCGGAACTTGGCATGGACAGGGTTGTGGGAATCGAACCCACCGGCACGGTAAGGCCGCCGCTGGGCTGGGTAACCGGAGACAACCCACCGTTGGAGCCGATCGAAAACACGGAGATGTCGTTCGATCCCTGGTTGGCCACAAAAAGAAAACTCCCGTTGGCATCCAGGATCATG
This sequence comes from Terriglobales bacterium, assembly GCA_036376415.1. Lineage (GTDB taxonomy): Bacteria > Acidobacteriota > Terriglobia > Terriglobales > Acidobacteriaceae > Gp1-AA145. The sequence goes on along the minus strand of DASVAJ010000008.1, from coordinate 15,337 downwards.
GGCCCGGGCGACCGGCCGGCGTTGGTGCGCGGCAGAATTTCCTTCAGCGTGCCCGATGTGGCGTCGATCTTCAGCAGTGAAATGGTATTGTCGCCCTGGTTCGCCACGTAGGCGAACTGATTCGATGGATCTATGACGATGCCATAGGGCGAGTTGCCCACCACAAAAGGCGAACTAAAGACGGAGGTGACCGCACCGGAAATGGCGTCAACGCGAAAGCCGTTGACTCCGCTGCTGGTGGTTACGTACGCCAGATGGGAAGAATGCGTGGCCGTGCTGCACCCGCCGGTAATGAGCGCGGTCAGCAGCAAAGCCGTAAGCGCAATGCGCCAATGCTTGATTTGAGAAGGCACAAAAAGCGGCTTAGAGGTTGGGCGCATTCTTGGGTTTCTTTCCAAACCTGTACACAATCCCAGTCGAGATGCGGAGGTCGTGGGTTTTATTGCCAAAGGCGCCGGTGATCAGGTAGTCCGCCTGTATAGGGCGGAAAAAAAAGTTATCGCCATGCGGGATGTCGATGCCGCCGCCGAACGCACCCGCGCCCCCGAGGCTGGACGGTTCGATTCGCGAATTGCCAGTCGAGGTCAGGCGGTCGCGCGCCTTGCCAATCAAGCCGTGACCGTAGAATCGGATCCCGTTCCAGTCATAAGTGTACTGCGGCCCGATCAGGAAATTGAATTCCTCCATTTCACTGGAGAAGTGGCCGCTGAAATCGGCAACGAATCCCCATTCGTGGTAGATGTGGACCCAGGCCTCGACATTGGCGCCATGCAGGTTGAGTTGATTGGCGAATCCGAACTGCTTGGCGTCATAGCGCAGATAGGAATATCCCGCGAAAACCTCGACCGCCGGAGCTTTCAGGAAGCCCTGTGCCGAAGCGAAAGGCGCCAAAGCACCCAGGGCCAACGCCAGCATCGCGGCTCGTTTGTGGGCAGTGAATACCTGCAGCAGGACCATTCGCTTGGTCACAATCTCCCTAAAAGTGTCGAAGTGAAACAAGTAATATAACAGGCTTCAGACATCAGGCCCCACGGAGCCTGGTGCGAGCAACACCGGGCACCCGCTGAAGTAAAGCATGTAACGAACGACGGAAGCCGCTTTTCTGGTTACGATGCAGACGGGGAATCCAGAGATGCCGGACTACTTGGCCGCCATGACCCCGGCCAGCGACTCGAACACCTTGAACCCGTCCATGCATCCCAGCACATTTTCGCTGGCACGCTCCGGGTGCGGCATCATGCCCAGCACGTTGCGCCCGGGATTGCAGATGCCGGCGATGTTATCAAGCGAGCCATTGGGGTTGGTTCCTGTCGTGAGTTGCCCGGAAGGATCGCAGTACCGAAACACAATGCGGTGATCGCGGCGCAGTTCGGCGAGCGTGGGCTCATCGCAGAAGTAGTTGCCCTCCATGTGCCCAATCGGAATGCACAGGACCTCGCCTTCGCGACACGCATTGGTGAAGGGAGTGTCGGCGTTCTCCACGCGGACGTGCACCGGCTTGCAGACGTACTTCAACCCGGCATTGCGCATGAGGGCGCCGGGAAGCAGGCCGGACTCACACAGGATCTGAAAACCATTGCAGATGCCGATGACCAGGCCTCCGCCGTCGGCGAACTTACGCACCGCTTCCATCACCGGAGAGAATTTGGCGATTGCCCCCGTGCGCAGGTAGTCGCCATAAGCGAAGCCGCCGGGAACGATGATCGCGTCGCAATTCTCGAGATCGTGCGACTCGTGCCACAAGAACGTGACCGGTTGTTTCAGGACCTGCTCGACGGTCCAGTAGGCGTCGTGGTCGCAGTTCGACCCGGGAAAAATGATGACCCCAAACTTCATTGCTGGATTCCTTGTCGGAAGGATCTGTGCCCAGTCTAACACGCACAAAACATGGGTGGTTTGAGCGATTGTTAAGATTCGTTCCGGGCCATTGACAAGCCGGATCGGGCCGCATACACGCTGTGTCCCATTAGCTGTTCGAGCGGCGAGGAATCTTTTGCCCCGGCGTCTTGCTCTTGCGAAAGGCAGAGGAGTTGCGATGTGCGGCAGCCTTGCCGACTGGTGAAGGCTTAGTGCGGATTGCTTTCTTCAGATTCGCCATCTCGATCGCCGCGAGCGCCGCTTCGAATCCCTTGTTCCCCATTTTCAGCCCGGCACGATCGACGGCTTGCTCAAGGGTTTCGCAGGTGAGCACGCCGAACGCGTGCGGTACACCGGTTTCCTGAGCGGATTGCCCAATGCCGCGCGTGACTTCGTTCACGATGACGTCATAATGCGCAGTGTCCCCGCGCAGCAGGCAGCCAAGACAGATGATGGCGTCATACTTCCTGGTCTGGGCGAGCGTGCGGGCGGCGGAGGGGATTTCGAAGGCGCCGGGAACGCGCACAATCTCGATGTCTGTTTCTCTTGCCCCGGAACGTATCAAGCCATCGTAAGCGCTGCGCAGCAAACGGTCTGTAATGAACTCATTGAATCGTGACACAACAATGCCGAAGCTGAGCTTAGACGCATCCAGTTTTCCAGCACGAGTTTTCCGTCGAACTCTCTCTTCGACGTCTTTGCCTGTGTCGCGGTGTCTTTGTGGTGAAATGGGGCTTCCCCAAGGGTCATTCTGAGCGAAACGACCCTATGCAGCTTGCATGGCAGAAATGCATAGGCCCTGCGGCGACAAAGCCGCCTCAGGATGACAATCATAAAGGATGGCGAAAAATCGCGTTGATCCGCGGGAGGTTATTTGCCTTTGAATTGCGCGGGCCTCTTCTCCAGAAACGCGGACGTTCCTTCCTTCTTGTCTTCGGTGGCTGACGCCATTCCGAAGAGAACTGCTTCCATGTAAAGACCTTCGGCCACGCTCGTCTCCATCCCCTTATTTACGGCCTCCATCGTGTATTGCACGGCTAGCGGGCCATTGGCAATGATCTTCTGGGCAATGGCTTCAGCGCGCGGGATGAGGTCCGCGGGTGCGGTGACTTCGTTTACCAGGCCGATGCGATGCGCCTCCTGGGCGGTGATCATTTCGCCCGTGAGCAGCAGTTGCAAGGCAATGCCTTTGCCCACGAGCCGCGGCAGGCGCTGCGTGCCGCCGTAGCCGGGGATGATTCCGAGCTTCACCTCGGGCTGGCCGAGCTTGGCGTTTTCGCTGGCCAGGCGCATGGTGCAGGCCATGGCGATCTCGCATCCGCCACCGAGCGCGAATCCGTTGATGCAGGCGATCACCGGCTTGCCCAGGTTCTCGATCAGATTCAGCACGCTCTGTCCGCGGTGCGTGTACTCCTTCGCGGTGACCGCGTCGTTCTTCGCGAGCTCGCTGATGTCGGCGCCGGCAATGAATGCCTTCTCGCCCGCTCCGGTCACCATGACCACGCGTACGCTCGCGTCGTTTTTGATGTCGTGAAACGCCGCGCGCAGTTCGTCCATGGTGGCCATGTTCAGAGCGTTCAGCACCTTGGGGCGGTTCACGGTGACGTAGGCGACGGAGTTTTTCTTTTCCAGGAGGATGTTTTCGAAATTCATAAACTTATTTTCGCGGATCCGTTACGGTCGTCCTAACAGTTGCTCCACCACGCCATAAGCTTCGCTAAGGGCGGAATCGAGGGAGCCTGGATCTTTGCCGCCGGCTTCAGCGAGATCGGGGCGGCCGCCGCCTTTGCCTCCGACCTTCTGCGCGACCGGGCCGATGACTTTGCCCGCCTGAATGCGCGAAGTGAGATCCTTGGTCACGCCGACGATCAGAGCAACGTTGCCATTCGTTGCCGAGCCCAGCACAACCACCCCGGAGCCGAGCTTGTCACGAAGCTGATCTACCAGGGTGCGCATTTGCGGGCGTTCGAGATTGTCCACGCGATGGGCAAGCACTTTGATGCCGCGCACATCTTTGATCCTGTCGCCAATGTTTGCGGCCGATGCGGAAGCCTGCTTCATTCGCGCCTGATCCAGTTCGCGCTGCAGGCGCTTGATTTCCGCGTCTTTCTTCTCCAGTTCGAGTTTCAGCGCTTCGGCTGGGGAGACGGGGGCCTCCTCAGATGGGGGTGCCCCATCTTTCGCCTGACTTTGGCGAAAGGTGGGAACCACGAACCTCGAAACCACCTCTTCCAGTTCATGGTCCTTCCGGAAATGTCTCAGCGATCCTTCACCCGTGACCGCCTCGACCCGGCGCACTCCGGAAGAGACACTGCCTTCTTTCAGAACTTTGATCAGCCCAATCTCGCCGGTGGCGCCGGTGTGGGTGCCGCCGCAAAGTTCGGTCGAGAAGTCTCCGATCTTGATCACGCGCACACGGTCGCCGTATTTTTCGCCGAACAGCGCCATGGCCTTGTATTCGTTGACGGCGACGTCGATGGGCACGTTCTCGATCACTCGCACCTTTTCGTTGCGCAGGACTTCTTTGTTGATGATGTCTTCGATGTCCTGCAACTCTTCATCTTCGACGGCGGTGAAATGCGAGAAGTCGAAGCGCAAGTGATTGGGATTCACCAGCGATCCTGCCTGCTTCACGTGCTTGCCGAGGACTTCGCGCAGGCCAGCATGAAGAAGGTGCGTGGCCGTGTGATTGCGCATGGTGGCTTCGCGAATGGAAGTGTCGACCACAGCGTCAACTTTGTCACCAACACGAATTCCGAGGGTGCCCCACTTCTCGCGGTTTTCGAGAAGTGGGGATTTTGATTCTCCCTTTACCACTACTTGATGAGCTCTCACTCCCTGGACCGGGTAGTAGCATCCCTTGACCTCGGCGACGACGCTGTTCCGTTCGTCGCTGTAGAGCGTGCCGCGGTCGCCGACCTGTCCGCCGGACTCGGCATAGAACGGAGTGTGATCGAGGATGACCTCGCCTTCTTCGCCGGGCTTGAGTTCCTGCACGCCTTGTCCGTTCTTGATGATGGCCAGCACCTCGCAATTTTCAGAGCGGGTCTGCAGATAGCCCTCGAAAACGGATTTCGGCAGCTTCTGATAGGCGGGATTGGCCGTCTGCTTGGCCGCGCCCTTCCAGGAAGCGCGGGCGCGTTCGCGCTGCTCAGACATGGCACGGTCAAAACCGGCTTGGTCGAACTGGAATCCTCGATCACGCGCTGCGTCCTGCATAAAATCGAGCGGCATGCCAAAGGTGTCGTAGAGCTTGAATGCTTCCTGGCCGGTGAAGCTACTCTGGGACAGCAGTGACTCAAGTTTTTCCAGCCCAATATCCAGCGTGTGCGCGAAGCGCTCTTCCTCGGCCAAAACAGCCTTGCTCACTCGCTGCACCGTGTCGTTCAGCTCCGGATACGCGTCCTGCATCAGGTCGCGCACGGCGAAAATCATCTCGTAGAGGAAGGGCTTGGTCTGTCCGAGCAATCGCCCATGCGTTATCGCTCTGCGGATGATCTTGCGCAGCACGTAGCCACGGCCTTCGTTCGAGGGCAGCACACCGTCGGAAATCAGGAAAGTCGCGGCGCGCGAGTGATCGGCAATGACGCGAAGCGAAGCGGCGGATTTATGGCCGGCTTCCGCGGAGCTTCGCTCCGCCTGGACGGGCGAGGCGCCCGTCCCCACACGGCTTGTGCCACTGCCTGCTCTCTGGGTCGATCCGGTCAACTCGGCTGCGCGTTTGATGAGCGGCACGAACAAATCCGTTTCGTAGTTCGAGATCACGCCCTGCAGGACTGCGGTCAGACGCTCCAATCCTGCACCCGTATCAATCGACGGCTTGGGCAGCGGATTCAACTTCCCTGAGGAGTCCCGGTCGAACTGCATGAACACCAGGTTCCAGATTTCGACGTAGCGCCCGCACTCGCAGCCGAACTTGCAATCCGTGTGGCCCTGGTCCGACGCCGCCGGACCCATGTCGTAGTGAATCTCGCTGCAGGGGCCGCAGGGACCGGTGTCGCCCATCTGCCAGAAATTGTCTTTCAGCCCGGCTTCGAAAATGCGATCTTTGGGCACGCCCTGGCCTAACCACAGGTCGTAAGCCTCGGCATCGCGCGGAACGCCGCCTTCACCGTTGAAAATTGTGGTGTAGAGTTTGTCTTTGGGAATGCCGAACCACTCGGGCGAGGTAATCAGTTCCCAGGCATAGGCGATGGCGTCTTTCTTGAAGTAATCGCCGAAGGAGAAGTTCCCCAGCATCTCGAAAAACGTGTGGTGGCGGTTGGTAAAACCTACATTTTCGAGGTCATTGTGCTTGCCGCCCGCGCGCACGCATTTTTGTGAAGAAGTCGCGCGGTTGTAGTCGCGCTTCTCGAGGCCGAGAAACACGTCCTTGAACTGGTTCATTCCCGCATTGGTGAACAGAAGCGTCGGGTCGTTGTGCGGGACAAGCGAGGAGGAATGCACCTCGCGGTGCCCCTTTTCGACAAAGAAGTCCAGAAATTTGCGGCGAATCTGCGAACCCGTGAGCATGTTTGTTCTTATTGTATAGGCAGGTGCGATATTGATCCGTGCGAGGCTGCGAGTTTTTGCCCAGACATCAGCCGCCATCACAATGTGAAGCCACCGCCGCAAGGGACGTGGACGCGATCGAAGAACAGGCCGGATGTGAGGCGTGATGCGACGCCTGCGACTGTTCGGCGTTTAGGACCTGATGTCGGTAAACACCGCCTCCTGCCACTGATCCGATGGGAAATACCAATCACTGGCCCCTGCTTCCTGGTTATTGCCTCCACGGGCGTAGCCGACCGTCGGATTTCTCCAATAATCGAAGCCCACTTGCAGCAGAGCTCCGGAAGAGATCTTTACGCGCACTGTGATGCTGCAGCCCGCCAGTTTTCCAGGTGGGACCGTTGCCCGCGGTGATGCCGACCAGAAGTGCCAGACGCGGTCCGGGCGCTGCCCCACATTTAGAACGACGAAGTGCCCATCGTCCGAGTAAGTCAGCGGAATAGGATCATGCGCATCGGTACCGAACCAGGGGTAACGACGGTAAAGTCCGCCGCGAATGGCTGCTTCGTCATCGTTCAGGATCACCTCCTTTCCATCCAGGCGGCAAGAGAACCGCAGGCGCGCAATCTCGATCCGTGCAGGCTGGGCGCCTGGCACGCTCCTACTGGTAATCGCGATCCCCCATGGCATCGCCGAGGTAAACTCGGGCGGCTTTCCCTTGGTATTTACGTATCCATGCTTGTAGCGCACCTCCGAGGGAATTGTTGTGACCTGGCCAGGCATGGACGGGGAGATTAGCAATGCTGCCGGCAGAAAGCTTTTAACCGCAAAGCGGGCAAACGACTCGCAAAGGCCGCGAAGAAACGCGCAACTGCCCATATCCGGATGATCACATAAGTCGGCCTTGCGATTCCGAACCGAGCGCAAGGTTCGCCTATCGGTTCCCAGAACGGAACCCGCCTTGTTATGTCAAGGCCAGTTGCCACTCAACGTTTGTTCCTCGTACTATGGATTTCTCTCAACCGGAGGCGGAATGACCACGCAAGTGTTTCTTCAAGAGCTGGACGTACGCATCGCAAAGTACGACTTGCTTTGCCATCCTTTTTATAAGACCTGGGCGGCGGGACAACTGAGTCGCCGGGACCTGCAGGCCTATGGACGCGAGTACTTTCACCATGTCGAGGCATTTCCCGCATATTTAAGCGAGTTCGCATCACGGCTTCCGCAAGGCAGCTTGCGAAAGGCAGCCCTGGCGAACCGGGACGATGAAATGGGCGCTAACGGCGAGCGCTCGCATGCCGATCTCTGGCTGGATTTTGTCGAAGGTATGGGCGGTGAGCGAAGCGTTGATGCCCAACCCAGGACTCCCCAACTCGCAGAATTGATCGATTCCTTTCATTCTGTGGCGAGGAATGGGTTCCCGGAGGAAGCTTTGGCCGCGTTTTACGCCTATGAGTCTCAGGTTCCTCGCGTAGCCGGAGAGAAGGCTCGCGGCCTCCGCGAAATGTACGGCGCCGACGAGAAGGCGTGCCAATACTTCACCCTGCACACCACCGCCGACGTGTATCACTCGCGCGTCTGGTCCAGTCAATTGGAGCAAGCCGTGGAGGGCGATTGCGCTGCGGCCGCGCGCGCGTTGGCGGCAGGAGAAAACGCAGCCAAGGCTTTGTGGAACGCCCTTGATGGCATTGAAGCTGCGCGAGTGGCGCGAGCAGCCTAGCGGCTGCTTTCGAAGCCATCCCGGCAAGGGGCACCGGAGAATTCGCCCGGAATTCCCACAGCCTGCCGAGAAATCCACTGTTCCCAATGCTTGCGGCCGGGCTCACAATTAAAAGGTGAGTTGGGCCGCATCGGTTTCAAGCCGATGGAGCAGTCTCCCCGACCCTGATCAAGAATGGCGTTCGCTTCCGATTTCACGCAGAGTCTCAAGCAGCAGGCGGACATTGTCCGCATTGTCGGCGAGTACGTCACCCTCAAGAAAGCTGGAGCCCAGAACTACGCGGGGTTGTGTCCTTTCCATAAAGAGAAGACGCCGTCGTTCTCGGTGCACGCCACGCGGCAGTTTTATCACTGCTTCGGATGCCACGCGTCTGGCGACGTATTCAAGTTTGTGCAGACGATCGAAAACATTTCCTTTCCCGAGGCGGTGCGAGCGGTCGCGCAGAAGATGGGCGTGGCCCTCCCCAGGCAGACGTTCAGCAGCGAAGTCGAGGCGCGCGACGCAAGGCTGCGCACCGTGCTGCTTGAAATTCACGAGCGCGCCTGCGAGTTCTTTCAGGAGTGCCTGCGGCGTCCCGAAGGGGCGCGGGCGCGCGAGTATCTGGCCGGGCGCGGACTGGGCGAGGGCGCCATCCGCAAGTTCCGCATCGGCTTCGCCCCAGACTCAGGCTTTGTTCTCAAAGATCGGCTGAAGAACGAGTTCAGCGAGGAAGTGCTGCGGGAGAGCGGGTTATTTTCCTGGAAGGAACAGGCCCGGCTTCAGGCTTCAGGCGCCCAGGTTCAGGCAAGCTCGAAGCCTGAAGAGGCGCCGCCCGCGATTGCTTTTGCCGACGGCGAACGACCAACCACCGACGGCGGTTTTTCTGAAGCCCAAAGCCTGACGGCTGAAGCCCCGCTTTCCGCGATGTACTCGAAATTCCGCAATCGCGTCATGTTTCCCATCGCGAACGAGAGCGGCCGCACCATCGCCTTCACCGGGCGCACGCTTTCGACGGACGAAAAAGCCGGGCCGAAGTACCTGAACTCACCGGAGACCGCAATCTATTCGAAGTCTCGTGTGTTGTTCAACCTCGACCAGGCGAAGGAGGCTCTACGCGCGTTGAATTACGCCATCCTGGTGGAAGGCCAGATGGATTGCATTGCGGTTTATTCCGCCGGATTTCACAACGTGATCGCCAGCTCGGGCACCGCCTTCACCCAGGCGCAAGCCGCGCTGCTCGGGCGTTTCAGCAAGAACATCATCGTTAACTTCGATCCCGATGCGGCCGGCGCCAAAGCCACCGAGCGCACGCTGGGGCTTCTCGTGGAAGAGGAATTCGACATCCGCGTGGTCACGCTGGAGCAGGGCTTCGACCCGGATCTCTTTATTCGACGCAAAGGCAAAGAGGCCTACGGGACTGCCCTCAAGCATTCACAGCGTTATTTCGATTACCTGATCGAAAACGCGCGCCAGCAGTTTCCCGTTCGCAGCGCCGAAGGCAAACTGAAGGCGGTGAACTATCTCCTGCCGCACATCCAGCGCGTGCCCAGCCGAATCGTTCGCGATGAACTCGCGGAAGAAATTGCCCAAAAACTCAATATCGACTCAGCGGTTCTGCGGCAAGACTTGAAGCACGCTGCCACTTCCCGCAAGACCGCAGCGGTGAAGACTGCGCCCGAAGCTCAAATCACTGACGCGGAAAAAATCCTGATTCGCGCGCTGGCCTCGGGCAATCAATTTCAGGACGAGGACTTTGTTTCCGACCGTTCCGGCGCGGACGACGCCTTCGACCCCGCCCGCCAAGCCGAATACTGGCTTACGAGTGAGCGCTTGCACGTCGGACTGGGAACGGAGTCTCTGATGGAAGCGCTGCTGAACGCGCCCGAGGGCGTTGAGCCCATCGATTTGCCCATCGCCGACGCCGAGCGCAATCTTCTCGCCGCTATTTTGATGAAAGACGACGAGGAACTCACTGCAGAGAAAATCGAAGGCGCAGCCCGCGCCCTGCGCCGTGTCCAGATCCGTCGCCGCCTGGAGCAAATTCAGCGCCAGTTGGAAGCGGCGCGGACCCTGGACGCCGCCCAACTCAAACCGCTCATGGACGAAAAACTTCGACTCAAGCGCGCGCTCATGAACCCGGCACTCGCCGGAGAGGACATTTCGGCGGCATCTGCGGACTAGGCTGCGCGCCGGCGAGCCACCCTCAGCCGGTGCTTTGCGCCCGAGCGATCCCCGTAATCCGTCATGGCGGCGATAGCCGTCTCACTCAGTCCCTGCAGGCGGAAGAATGTTTTGGCCCCGCCTTCCTCGATTCCCATCAGCCGGGGAATGGCCTCGCTGGCGCTGGCAACTCCGTAGTCCAGCGCGCCATGGGTTTTGAAGCTGTACAGGCGAAACACTCCCAACGGGTAATCCGTCATCAGGGCATTTGCCAGGATGCTGCCCCCGAGAACAAAGGCGCCGGTGGCAGCGCGGCGGTCGCGGCGAAGCAGCAGCGCCCCAACCAGCAGATTAGTACCGGCGTGGACATAATCAATAACCCCATGAGTCTTCGCCGAAATCACTTTGGGCAGGATGCGATCAATAAGCGGCATGAATGTTTCTCCTTGGCAGGATGGCGCTCGCAGTACGAAACATAGCTCAGATGCGCGGACTGCCGCAGAGGTGCGTAGCTGCCGCTGTATTTCAGAAGATTACCCGGCGCGCGGGTGCGCCTTCCTACAGGATGACGCGTTCATCGCCGATTCGCCGGGTCACGCGTTCGCGATCGAGATATTCCAGGAGAGGAATAGCATATTTTCGGCTGACGCCGGTCAGGTCCTTGAACCGGGCGACATCGATCCGCTGAGATTTCTGTTTCTCTGCCGCGAGTTGCGCTCGTAATGCCTGCAGCGCCGAGGCGTGAAAAACCAGGTCGTCCGAGACCTTGACTAACACGCGTTCCCGCAGCAGCAGGGTGACGATTTGCTGGGCACGAGCTCTATCGATCTTGAGGCCCGCGAGCACATCTTTCAAAGCCGGAACCTTCAGGCCAGCCGAGGCGAAAGCCTGCGCGATGTTCTTGCGGGATTCGGACTCGTCCCCTTGCATGACCACGCCGCGGCCGGGCAGGTGTACAACATCGCCGGCCAAGGCTATTTTCTTACCTGCCAGGCTCATGGCCAGCGCCGCTTCGAAGCTTGCTGGCGATGCGCGCGCCTGCTCGCGCAGAGCTTCCTTGGAAATTCCCGGCGCAAGCCGGTTGGCGGCGTGAAATTCGGAGACGGTGTGGGTGACAGCATCTGCGAGCTGCTGCAGGGCGCGCGCTTCAATCAGAAACTCGCCGCGGCGCGCCACGGCTTGGGATTGCAGCAGCGCCGAAAGGGAGGGTTGCAGCGCGCTTTGACTCTGCCCGGTTTCCCTAATCAGTTCTGACGCCAAAATCCCGTCTTGTCCGCGGCGAGTGATGCGCGCCAACAGCACGCGGTTGACCTCACCCGAATTCACCACCCGCAGGAACTCCGAGTGATTCGCCACCGTTCTCTTGATCGGAAAGGCATCCAGCACCACGCCGCCGCCAACCGTGATTGCCGGCGAGAACTGGCGGATGATGAAGCGGTCTCCCGGCACAAGCAGAAGAGGCGCGCTCAAGCGCAACCGCGCAAACGCTTCCTCACCGGGCTGAAGCTGTTTACCGGCAAGCAAATTTATGGTTGCAATAACCTCCGAGGTGAACGCATGCAGGTGGACGCGAGCGCCGGATTGGATGGGCCTCGCAGACGACAGCAGCGAGAGCTTCACATCCAGGCGCGAAGTGGTTTCCAGCAGGCCGGGAGACGCTAACGTCATGCCTCTCTCCACATCCTGCTTTTCCACTCCCGCCAGGTTCACGGCGGTGCGCTCGCCAGCGACGGCCTGATCGGCCGCAGCCCCATGCACCTGCACTCCGCGCACCCGCACTCTTCTCTTACTCGGAAAGAGTTCCAGTTCGTCCTCTCTTCGAATAGCGCCGGCGACCAGCGTTCCTGTGACCACCGTTCCGAAGCCTCTCATCGTGAACACGCGGTCAATGGGAAGTCGCGTAATCGCGCTGGGATCTCGCGCTGCCATGGTCTCGGCGGCTTCGATCAGCTGGCGTTTCAGTTCATCGAGCCCGGTTCGCTGGAGCGAGCTGACCGCAACCACCGGACATCCTTCCAGGAATGAGCCGCGTAGAAATTCCTGTAGTTCCAGGCGAACGACATCCAGTGTTTCGGAATCGACCAGGTCGGATTTTGTCAGCACGGTGATGCCGCGTGGGATTGACAAGAGCCTGCAGATGTCAAAGTGTTCGCGGGTCTGCGGCTTGATACCTTCATCCGCCGCAATGACGAGCAAAACGAGATCCATGCCTCCCACCCCCGCCAGCATGTTGCGCACAAAGCGCTCGTGGCCGGGGACGTCGACAAATCCAAAGCGCAGGCGTTCGCCGGACTTACTGGACAGTTCCAGGTGGGCAAAACCCAAATCAATCGTGATGCCTCGACGTTTTTCTTCTTCGAGGCGGTCGGCGTCAATTCCGGTGAGGGCTTTCACCAGCGCGGTCTTGCCATGATCGATGTGCCCGGCCGTGCCGACAATCACAGATTTCATCGGATTTTCAGTATATGCGCGAGCCGTTTAGGTCAAGGTGGTGGTTCGCCAGGGTGTTTGGACCATGCCCGTACCCAGCCATGTACTTCTCATTGCGTGAATTTGACCGCATGATGTTGGCATCCAGTCGCTTGGCCGGCCAGCATCCTGTCGAATACCGGCCTGGAGAGAAAGCTCCGCCGTGAACCACGAACTCGCACCCGAGCGGCGTCATGCTTTGCGCCAGAGAGTCAATACGCCCGCGTTCGCCAGCTTCGACGGCGTGACCGGCGGCATGATTCTCGACCTGAGCGAAGAAGGCATGGCTATGCAAACGCAGTCGCCACTCGACGCGCACAGCCTGGTGCCATTGCACGTCACGCTGGGCGAACCGGCAGCGTATCTGGAAACCACGGGGTATGTCGCATGGGCCGATGCGCTCGGCCGCGCGGGCGTCCGCTTTTCCGAGTTGCCGGACGAGGCGCGGGCGCGGTTGCGAGAGTGGTTGACGCTGAATGCATCCGCGCCAAGCTGGAAAGCGCCCCGCTGGGTGATCCAGAACTCCAACTCAACGCTCTCGGCGAATTCGGGATCGCGCTCACCCGTGGCCCTGAGCCTTGAACCTGAAGTCGCCGAGCGGCCTGCGTCCCCCTTCGCGGTTTGCTCGACTACGGTCCAGTATGAATTCAAGACACTGGGCTCGGACCTGAACGCCGCGCTCGCGCTCATTGCCAGCCGCGCCTGCTCGATCACCCGGGGGAGCGGAGCCGCCATCGCACTCGCGGGAGTAAACGGGATGACTTGCCGCGCGGTTGCCGGGGCCAGTATCCCGCAGATCGGCGCCCCGGTTGACGTGGATGCCGGTTTCACTGGCGAATGCGTCCGCCGGGCGCATGCGTTGAAATGCGACGACGCTCAGAACGACCCCCGGGCGGATGCCGAAGCCTGCCGGCGATTAGAAATCCGCTCCATCCTGGCCGCCCCGATTCTCTATGAACGCGACCTGGTCGGGCTGCTCGAAGTGGTCTGTACGCGTCCTTTTGCCTTTGACGACGGCGACCTCGCCGTCGTCTCGCGCCTGGCGCAAACGGTTGTGCTCACGCTCAGCCGCGCCGAAGCCTTCCGGCAGGAATAAAGCAAAGAGCGCGGCGTTCCCCGGCGCGAAAACCATAACCACAGGGGGCACGGAGTCACACCAAGGACGGCTTTCTTGATGGAAGGATGCCTTCGTGGTCGTGAGGTTCGTGGTTAAAAGCTTGGCCGGCACAGACCCATCACGCAAGTCTGGGTGAAATGCCTGCCCCAGCTCCGCATTCTTCTGCTAAAATCCCCCGAATCTGTTCGACCAGGGGGACTTTCGCGTGAGGCGCCCGTCGTTGGCTGCGATTCTCCTCGGCTTCATTCCGTTCGTCGCGACCTGCTTTACGGTTTCCCTCTGGGACCGCATCGATCCCGTCGTCCTCGGCCTGCCGTTCAACCTGTTCTGGCTGATTCTCTGGTTATTGCTCACGCCCTTGTTTCTCTGGGGCGCATATCGCATTGAGGTTCCGCGCAGCGCGAGCAACCGCCAAGAACATGGCGGTTCCCATTGAGCCCCACCAGCACCGCGCTGGCCATCATTTGCGTCATCGTGGTGTGCGGCTCGCTGCTTGGCTTTCTCGCGCGATTCCATCACAAGATGGATCTCGAGCAGTGGACTGTGGCCGGCCGCGGCTTCGGGCTCGTCCTCGTCTGGCTGTTGATGGCCGGCGAAATCTACACAACCTTTACATTTCTCGGCGCGAGCGGCTGGGCTTATTCGCGCGGCGGCCCGGTTCTATACGTGATTGGCTACGTCCCGCTGGCTTACATCGTCTCCTTCTACATCCTCCCGCCAATCTGGGAGGTTGGCCGCAAATACAGGCTGCAAACGCAGGCAGACTTCTTCCAGACGCGCTACGGCAATAAGTACCTCGCCGGCTTCGTCGCGCTGATCGGTGTGGCGTGCCTCATTCCGTACATCCAGATCCAGCTAACCGGCCTGGGCATCATCGTCGAAGTCGCCAGCTTCGGCGCGATCCACCGCACGCCGGCCATGGCGATAGGCTTCACCATTGTCGCGGCTTTCGTGTTCGTGAGCGGCGTGCGCGGCGTGGCGTGGGTCAGCGTGGTGAAAGACCTGCTGCTGCTCTTCACTGCGATTTTTGTGGGGCTGGCGATCCCCCGCATCTACTTCGGCGGGATCGGCGCTATGTTCGCGGCGCTCGCGCACGCCCACCCCAGCCACTTGACCATGCCCGGCGCAACCATAAACCAGGGCCACGGATGGTACATCACAACTCTTTTGTTGATGGCCCTGGGCTTCTACATGTGGCCGCAGTGGTTTGGCGCGACCTTCACCGCCAAAAGCGGAGACACTCTGCGGCGCAACGCGATCTTCATGCCCATGTACGCGATCACTATGCCGCTCGTGGTGTTCGTCGGCTTTGCCGCGGTACTGGTCTTGCCTGGCCTGAAGAACGGCGACCTCTCCATGCTGTTGATGGTGCGCAAAACCTTCCCTGCATGGTTTCTCGGAATCATCGGCGGCGCCGGCGCTCTCACCGCCATGATTCCCGCGGCGATTCAGTTGCTCACCGGAGCAACGTTATATTCGAAAAATCTGTTCAAGCCGTTTTTTGCTCCCAATATGAGCGATCAACAAGTGGCGAAAGTGGCGAA
>DASVAJ010000068.1:0-164494 GCA_036376415.1 Terriglobales bacterium | reverse complement strand
TTTGCCCGATTCGCAGTGCGCCGAGCAACAACATTCCCGATTCGGCGCATCACTCCTTTGACAATCACTTGACCCTCATTTCTGATATTCTCATCAGTTTTTACCCGGGGGTGGTTTTTGGAGAAGCGCGGGGCAAAATACCATCGGGAGCGGCTGGGAGAGGCTCTGCGCGAGGAGATTGAGACCATCGTCGAAGGCGAACTGGCCGATCCGCGAATCGGTCTGGCGAGCGTGACGGCGGTGGAGTTGGCGGAGGACGCCCGCTCGGCGCGGGTGATGGTGGCCGTCGAAGGCGGCGACGAGGATGCGCAGCGGAGCATGGAGGGGTTGACTGCAGCCGCAGGTTTTATTCGTCGCGAGGTTGCCGATCGGCTGAAACTGCGGCGCGCTCCGGAGTTGTTTTTTCAACTCGACCGCTCGGAGAAATTGCAGGCGCGCGTGGAAGAGCTTTTGAAGCGGGCGAAGAAGCGATGAGTTCTTATGCTCCCGGGACGGGTCGTTGCATCACTGCAGCAAGCACATGCTGAACGAAGTCCTATCCGAGATTGAACGCCGTCAGCGGTTTGTGCTGACCTCGCACGCGCGGCCGGACGGCGACGCCGTGGGCTCCACGCTGGCCTGCGGAGAAATCCTGCGGCGCATGGGGAAACTCGCGGAAGTGGTTCTGCACGATGGCGTGCCGCGGATTTACCAGGGGTTGCCTTTTGCCGCCAGCGTGATCAAAGCAGACCGCGTGAACGGCAACTACGAAGCCGCCATTCTACTGGAGTGCGACAACGTACAGCGCACGCGCCTGGAGGGACTGGATGGCCGCTTTCTGATTAACATTGATCACCACAAGAGCGGCCGCGGTTTTGCCCACGTCAACTGGATCGATCCGCAGGCCGTAGCCACAGCGGAACTGGTGTTTCGTCTGGCAAAAGCCGCGGGAGTGAAGATTTCCGCCGACATCGCCACCTGCCTCTACACCGCGGTTCTTACGGATACCGGCGCATTCATGTTTCAGGGCACCAGCGAGCACACCTTCGAACTGGCTCGGGAATTGGTGCTCGCGGGCGCCGACCCGGCGCTTTGCGCGCGGCATATTTATTTTGGGCATTCGACCGCTAAACTCCGCCTGCTGGGCGCCGCGCTGTCGGCCTTGCAGCGCGAGGGATCGCTTGCCTGGATATGGGTTACGCAGGAGCAGATGGAGCGAGTTGGGGCCAGGGAAGAAGATTGCGAGGGGCTGGTCAACTACGCGCTCTCAATCGGCGATGTGGAGGTCGCGGTATTTTTCCGGGAACTTCCAGAAAGCAGATTTCGTGTGAGCCTGCGGAGCAAAGGCCGCTTGGACGTTTCTCACATTGCCGAGGAGTTTGGAGGCGGCGGGCACGCGTGTGCCAGCGGTTGCTCGGTCGATGGGCCGCTCCATGCTGCCGTGGAGAGCGTACTGGGGAAAGTGAGGCCTCAGTTGCCGGTGGTCAGTGATTAGTGGGCGGTCGCTAGTGCCGCGGCCGGAATCAGTTCACGTCAAATCGGACGTAAAGACCTCCTAATGAGCGATGGTGAGTCGTCACGACGAGAACTGGCCACGGGCCACGGGCCACTGGCAACTGGTTTTCGCATTCCCGACTGGATTCTCCTTCTCGCCTTCTGTGCTTTCTTCTTTTTCTGGCGGCTGGCTGCATTCGGCTTGCTGGGCGCGGATGAGCCGCGTTACGCGCAGGTGGCGCGCGAAATGCTGGAGCGCCACGACTGGATCACGCCTACGCTGGGAGGAACTCCCTGGCTGGAGAAGCCTCCTCTCTATTACTGGCAGGCGAGGATCGCCTACCAGGTTTTTGGCGTGAGCGACTGGGCCGCGCGTCTTCCGTCCGCCTTGGACGCCTCTCTGCTGGTCTTCGCTGCTTACTGGTTTCTCCGGCGGCTTCGCGGATCCGGACTAGACGGCGCGCTCATGCTCGCCTGCTGCGCTGGAGTGGTAGGATTTGCGCGCGCCGCATCGACCGACATGCCACTGGCTGCAATGTTCAGCATCGCCATGATGGCGTGGTTCGCCTGGTTTGAAAACAATCGACGCATGTATTTGCTGCTGTTCTATGCGTTTGTCGCTTTGGGGACGCTCGCCAAAGGTCCGGTAGCTCTGCTCCTGGCTGTGCTCATGGTTGTGATCTTCGCGGCGGTGAAGCGAACTCCCAAGGTCGTTCTGCGGTCGATCTCTTTTCCTGGTCTTGCCGTATTCTGCGCGATCGCGTTGCCCTGGTATGTTTTCGTGCAGATCCGAAACCCCGAGTTCTTTCGGGTTTTTATCGTGCAGCACAACCTTGCGCGCTTCGGCACAAATGTGTTTCATCACCCGGAGCCGCTCTGGTACTACCTTCCGGTGACGCTTCTGGGATGGGTGCCCTGGGCAGTGCTTGCCGTGCTGGCTTTGGCCGCGGCGCTTCGCCGGATGCGAAAAGATGAAAGCGACCCGCTCGACGCGTTTCTTGCGATCTGGATCGTTCTAGTCATTGTTTTCTTCTCCAGCTCAGAATCGAAGCTGCCCGGCTACATTTTGCCCGCCCTTCCCGCGGGGATTCTTTTGTTGGCGAACTATTGGCGGACGAGGGCAAAAATAAGAGAGCACTGGGCAGCCATGGCCCTGCACGGCATGGTCAGCGGCACACTTTTGTTTGCAGCATTCCTGCTGCCTGCGGCTGTGGTCAGACGGCACCCGGCCTGGGACCGTTCGGACATACTTCCGCTGATAGTGGCTGTCGCCATTGCCGCGGGAGTTTCAAGGGCTACGAGACGAACCTTGCGAGTTGCTACCGCCGTTCCTGCGGTCTTGGCGCTGGCGGTTGCGCTACGCCTTGGCGCGCCCGCATTGAACACGACGCTATCGGCGCGCGCAGTTTCCGATGCGCTGTCGCGCATTGCGCCGCGTCCATTGCCCGTCGCCGACGTTCTCGTGTCGCGCGAAACCGAATACGGGCTGGAGTTTTATCGCAACCAGAAAATGCCGGAAGATGAACTGCGCCATCCGCTTGCCGGCGAACACCTCATCGTAGCCGGGCAGGGAACCGAAGGAGCGATGGCAAAAGGCTTGGGCGGGCGGAAGTTCATCTACCTGGGCAGCTTCCCGGCGCAAAAGCTCGAGTTCTTTTATGTGGCTCCCTAACCGATGACTGATCAGGGCTATCAGGTGCGCACCAGCCCCGTCAGCAAGATCCAAGCTCCCAGAGCCGAGAGTCGCAAGCCGATCCCTCTCATCCCGTTGCCGCTTCTTGTTCAGCCGGTTTGATTGCCCGGACTGCCTGCCTCTAAACTCAGTGGTT
The DNA here is from genome assembly GCA_036376415.1 of Terriglobales bacterium. Classification (GTDB taxonomy): domain Bacteria; phylum Acidobacteriota; class Terriglobia; order Terriglobales; family Acidobacteriaceae; genus Gp1-AA145. The sequence continues at coordinate 161,192 of DASVAJ010000068.1, read as the reverse complement.
GCGCATGGGCGTAACTGCGCGCCAGGAGCCGGAGTGGAGATTCTCGACCTGAGGCATTTCACGTCAGCCGACCTGCGTCCCCTGCTGGAGGATGAAATCCGCATCTGGTCGAAGCTGCTGTGCTGGGACTACAGCGGTTCCGCCGAAATGATTCTCCGCTACATGGACGCCAAGTTTCTTCCCGGTTACGCAGCCGTTTCCCGCGGCCGCGTTTTCGGCTACGCGTTCTTTGTTTATGAAGGCAACAAAGGCGTAATTGGCGATCTGTTCGTCAGCGAAGGCGAGAATGGCGCGAACCGCAGCGAGGTTGAACGACGATTGCTTACGCACGTGATCGAAACCTTGCAGCAGTCGCCGGGAATTCACCGCATCGAGGCGCAGTTGCTCGCGCATGAAACCGGCGTCGCAGCTCAACCTTTCGTCGATCAGGGCTTCAGCCGCCACGCCCGGCTGTTCATGACGCTTCCGCTCGACCCGGCCCGGCTCGACAAGAAGCTCTCACCAGACTTCGAGATTCGCCGCTGGACCGAGCATGACTACCAGCCCTCGGCGTCGGTGATCACGGCTGCCTATCGCCAACACGTGGATTCGGAAATTAACGACCAGTACCGGACGCTCAGCGGCTCGCTGCGGTTCTTGAACAACATCGTGCGCTTTCCGGGATGCGGAACCTTCGACCCGGAGTCTTCCTTTGTGGCGGTTGACCGAGAATCCCACGCGCTGGCGGGCATCATCCTGTGCTCGCGGGTGCGCCACGACGTCGGTCATGTCACCCAGGTGTGCGTCCTTCCCGAGCACCGCCAGTGCGGCTTGGGCAAGCTGCTGATGGCGGCCACCATTCACAACCTGCGCAACCGCAAATTCGCCATTCTTTCGCTCACGGTAACGGAAGCCAATGCCCGTGCGGTGGAGCTGTATCGCCGCCTGGGATTCGAAACCCAGCGGGTGTTCGACGCGTTTGTGTGGGAAGGATAAGCGCCCCCCATATCTCGCTTGATTAAAGGCCTGGTTCAGGGTACCTTCTACTCACGTTTGCGCGCGTTGCGAGGCCATCTTGTCCGACATCGTTCCGCGGTCTTTCCCCCGCATAATCCTGTTGTTTTCCGCGTTGTCATTATCAGTACGTACGAAAACAGGGGACAGACGTTTGCGGCCAGCGCCTGCTAGAAGCCAGCAGTCTCTAAATGCGGTTCTAGTGTCTTAGCACCCACATCAGCCAGCCTGCCACGATCAATCCACCCATAAACAGGGCGAAGCAGTACAGGCCGTAACGGAATTGTTCGCGCACGTTATCGCGCTGGGTGATGCCGAAGACGGTCGAGGCGAACACCGAGAACAGAAGCGCCGCGTTGAAGTGAGAGAGTGCGAGGATCAATTTTTCTTCCCGATGGCGATGTGATAGGCGTCGGCGACGCAGATGAAATTGAGCAGTCCAGCCACGATGATGTACTTCGTCCCGTAATCGGCGGTCGCGTGCGCGATGATGCCGTGGCCCAGGTCGAGCGCGCGGGTCACGATGTACAAGCCTCCGGTGCCGAGGTCGCCGATGAAGCCGAGGATATCCAGAATGTCACCGCCGTTTGGCTTGTAGATGCGGCCCTGCATCAGCAGGCCCAGCACGAACATGACGACGACGCAGGCCATGAGGATGAAGCCGCGGCCCCATCGCTTTTGAATGAGGTGTCCGGCGCCGGGAATGAGCCAGGCGATGGCCGGAGCGATAACAGCCATATTGGAAGCCTGGGTTGCCGGCGGGTTCGCGACTGCTGACTTGGAGGATTCTGCCATTTTCCGGAAGTTCCGCGGGCGGGCCTGCCCGCGCCACATGCCCGATTTAAATCAGTACGATCTCTTTCTGCATTCTACCAGTAACTTCGGCGCTCTGGCTGCGCACCAGCATATTGACTTCACTGCGCACGCCGAATTCGGGCAGGTAAATCCCCGGCTCGATGGAGAAGCAGCTATTGGGAAGGACGCGGCGCTCGTCGTGGACTTCGAGATTGTCCATGTTGGGTCCGTTGCCATGAACCTCCGTGGCGATTGAGTGCCCGGTGCGGTGAACAAAGTAATTGCCGAATCCGGCCTTGGTGATGGTTTCGCGGACCGGATCATCCACCTGCCATCCGGAAATCGATTTGCCGGCGGCAATCGAGTCCTGCACGAACTGGATTCCGGCGTCGCGCGCCGCGCGCACCACTTCGAAAACTTTCTGTATGCGCTCGGGCACCGCCTTGCCGATGAAGCCTGTCCAGGTAATGTCGTAGTAAACGGAGTCGGGCACGTTCTTCTTCCCCCAGATGTCGAGCAGAACCCAATCGCCTTCGCGAATGGGCGCGGCCGTGGCCTTTTCCGGCCCGTAGTGCGGGTTCCCGCTATTCGCATTTACCCCGACCACCGGCGGATCCAGGGCAGTAAGCTTCTCGCGGCCGAAAGCTTCCACGATCCACTGCTGCATCTCGTACTCATTGGTGCCGCCGTTGCGGGCGCGGCGTCCGATCTCCTGAAATGCCGCTGCGGTGATGGAGTCGATGGCGTCGCGTGCCGCAAAATGGCTTTGGATCTGCGCGTCCGTCCAGGTCGCTTCAAATAAGGCGACCAGATCGCCCGAACTCACAATATTCTTTCCCATCCCGCGTATCAGTTCGATGGTGCCGCCGTCGACCAGCGACAGCGTGAACACGCCGTTGTTGGGCGAGTACTGCATGGCGATGTCGCGGCAAGAGGAAAGCATCTGCTTGATGCCATCGAACAGCTCTGGCCACGCCGAGTAAGACTGCTTGCTGCCGGGCAGACTGTCCAGGTGCCCGGACTCGATCTTGTGCACCAGTTTCCGCGGTTCTCCCTGCGCCGGGACGAGATAAAACCAGCGGCGCGTGACCATCAGCTTCTCGGGAAGGCCGAGCACGCGGTAGGCAATGGGATCGCGATGGTGATGGTCGTAGAAAAGCCAACCGTCGAGGTTGCGTTCGCGCAGGGCGGATTGAATAGCCTGAAGGTTCATGCGGAGGCCATTCTAAATGAGCGAGAACGTTTGAGCGACTCTCTCGCGGCAATCTGCGTCTCGCGTCGATCCGGGGCTGCAGGGAATAGAGTGGCTTCAGGCCTCAGGCTCCAGGCTTCAGGCTCTTGAAGCGTTTGCACCACTCTTTGCTGAATGGGCGCGGCTGGAGTTTCTCAGGCTTCAAAAGCGCTGCACCCTGGGAATGCTCGGCACTGTCGGTCACGCTTGAGGACGCGACAGATTTCCGTGGCGGATCGATCGGGGACATCGGCGTCAAAGTTGTAATCGCTGCTGCAACTCTGCGCCAGTGATGCCGCTCACGCGAAGGACTTTGTTGCGGCTGCTCTCGCCTGAGGCGATGGTGATGGCGGAACGCGGCACCTGCAGGAGGTCGGAGAAAAATTCGATGCACGCGCGGTTTGCTTTTCCATCGACCGGAGGCGCGGTCAATGCGATTTTTAAAGCCTCCCCGAGTTCGCCCACAATTGCGTTCCGCTTCGCCCGCGGCTGCACGCGCACGGCAAAGGTCACGCCCGCCGCGGTTTCGTTAAGTTTCACCATCTCCGATATGATAAGCACGGCGCTGTTGCAGCGGGGCCCTTAGCTCAGCGGTTAGAGCAGTGGACTCATAATCTTTTCGCGAGGCGCTTGCAAATTGTTTGCCATCAATGCAAGCGCCTTATTTGTCAACATGGCTTTCTCTAAAGTTGGTTGCATGAATCGTGCTTGTTGCGGTCGTCATTCACATTTGACTCACACTTACTGAACGAGGTTTTCGCATACCCGTTCTGACGCGGTTGGCCACGATTTTCGGTATGACATGGCGCTTAATGGGCATCTATGGTAAGTAGATGATGCGCCTATGAAGCTTATAGCGGTCGTACTTTGTTTGACGGCAATCGGTCCAGTGTACGGGCAAGAGATAGGCGTCGTCGATCTTACTCGACCCGATGCGTCTCGATTTACCGACCAGCAGAAGGAAAGCCCGCTGCCCCCGGATTGCACAAAGTGGACGGGTATAGCGGCTGATGGTGTCCGCAGGCCAGAGGACAACAAAGCACGCCCGATACGGTTGCAGATTATTGAACTGAACAACGAAGAAATTGAAGTTGGGAGTGATGTTCGTGCCGAAGTCCGGCTTACCAATACGGGGACCCAGCCGATTCAGATCCCTTGGGCTACCGATCGGAGCGTCACTGAAACAGAGCCCGATCCCGATCACGTCGAGTGGGAAGAAGCACGCTTTGAGGTTGTACTAAGGGACAAACACAACAATACGATTTTGTTAAAAAGCGCAGAAGCGGCGCTGTACGGAACGAAGTTCGACAATGGCACCATCATCACGATCAAACCCGGAGAATGGATTACTGCATTGATGCACTTCCGGCTGGAAGATGAATTTCGCTTCCGAACTAGTGAAATCCCGATGGGTAGATCCGAATTGTTCTTGGAGTGGAAGCAGGCGTTCAGAAGGCGGGATCGTGCAAAATGTGGCTGGAATACGGCATTCTTTGAGTACAGGGGCTATTACAAGCAAGAACATCCCACGGTAACAGTGGACGTGGGTAAGGCGAAGAAATAGCCCGGCGGTTGGCAGCTCTGGCGAAAAAAAAGCGCAAGCTTGTGCAATCGGTAATTATCCCTTGACATCACGTAAGGTTTGTAGTAATGTTCTGTTTGAAGGTGAGCACGATGAACCGCAGACAGACAATTCCAAAGCACTTACGGTACACAATCGAGGACTTTAACCGCCAGTTTCCAGATGACGATGCCTGTCTTGAGCACCTGAAGGAACAACGTTTCCCCAATGGAATTGCGTACTGCGAAAAGTGCAAGAGAGATCGCAAACATTACCGTATCGCGGGGCGTCCAGTTTATTCGTGTGACCACTGCGGGACGCAAATCTCTCCGATGGCCGGAACGATCTTTGAGCACAGCAGCACATCGCTGCGGCTCTGGTACTACGCCATGTATCTGATGGCATCGACGCGTTGTGGAATTTCTGCAAAGCAAGTTCAGCGCGAAACCGGAGTGACCTATAAAACCGCTTGGCGGATGTTCCGCCAGATTCGCTCGTTGCTGTCCGAATCTGACATGCAACTGGAGGGAGAAGCGGTGGAGATGGATGAAACCTATTACGGCGGAACGCGCAAGTATGGCGCAGGAAGGCAAATGCGCGGCGACAAAAAGAAAACGGCTATTGTTGGCATGGCAGAGCGCAAAGGCCGCGTTGTTGCTCTCGTCGCACCTGACATAAAAGGTTCCACGTTGCTCGGATACGTGCGCGATTATGTCATGCCGAAAACGATGATCTTTACTGATGAAGCCGTGACCTACGACGGAATCAAACACATGCCCGCTGGTTATCGCCATCGTCGCATCAAGCATAGTGCCCATGTGTATGTCAGAGGCAATGTGCATACGAACACGATTGAAGGCTTTTGGTCTTTAGTGAAGCGTGGAATCGGCGGAGTCTATCATCAGGTGAGCGAGAAATATTTGCAGACCTATTTGAATGAATATTCGTTCAGATATAACCGGAGAGATCAGGGGAACTTGATTTTCACTTCGCTTTTGAAGCGCGTTGCCGAGCTGGCCGCGCGGCACGCTGAAGTAATTGCTCGAATGACGCCCGCGCCAACGGACGCATTTTAGCTTGTACTTCTGGAGAAGGTCGCAAAATACGATGAGTCGCGGGTAGATCGCTCTTCTTGGTTTCCGATGCCATTAGCGTATGCCCGTCGTCAGCCCTCAGTCTAGCACGAGGGAGGAACGATGGGAGTGTGCAAAATTCACATAAGATCGGCGAACTTGGGGATAATGCTCTCCACCAGCTTGAGCATTTGGTACATCGTTGTAAAGACAGGCTGACGATCGATAACCTTAGGCTCGTTGAACGCTACCTCAAAGGTGAACTCCATCTCCTTCTGGTGCTCAAGACTTCTAGGTTTGGTGTAGATTTCATCGCCGACCTTGAGAGGCTCAATCGGGCCACCGAAGTTTGTGTGGGTGATGAGGCTCAAAATTCCACCTCGATCCGTCCCGCCACCGATGACATCAACCATTCGTTGGTAGTCGAGCGGAGTCGCATTTCTGAACTTGTACCTCATAGCTGCGGAGATAAGGAGTCGGTGTTTGTCAATATTGTTCAATCGGCAGAGTTGCCAGAGAAGGTCATTCCCACCCTTGTAAGGTTGGAGCGCGTCGATTCTATCAACGCCCTTGGGACAGAATTTCTCTATTTTTCCACGACGCTCAGACGCCATGTAGTCATTAAGACTCTCCCCAAAAGGGAAATGAATATCCTTCTTGGAAGTGCAGGCCGGATTGGAAGTCACCAGTCCGAATGCGAGATAGTCAAGAGCGCATCTCAGATTGTAGAGAATGTCTCCGATGATTGTGGGAATTCTGCCCGGAACCTCAGGGACGAACTTAACGTAGACGATCTCATCTCCGTCCGCATTCTTCTTTCGTCTGAGGAAATTACGGTTTTCAGGGAAGGCATCCAAAGCAACTTTGAGATCACGGACGTGCTCTTTGGCCCGTTCGATTTTTGAATTGATCGAGTCTGCCACATAAAGATTATATACGTGAGGTCAAGGGATAATTACCGTGCAATCGCCTGTTATCGCCAACGGTGCTGCATCTGTGCAATCACTGTGATACAAAATGAGTCACAAATCCGGTGAAACACCTCAGCAATCCTACAACACGACGAAGAATGACGAAGGGCGGGAAGCCGTGATGCCGCCTAGACTCGCCGCTCTCGTCCAAACGTGCGCGACTGGAAAATCCGGGAATGCGCTGCTGTTCGACAGCACGAACTTCCGGAAGAACTGGGAAGCGGCCTGTGCCGAAGCTGGCGTGCCTGAATTGCTCTTTCACGATCTCAGGCGCACCGCCGTCCGGAACATGGTGCGGCGTGGAATCCCTGAACGCGTAGCAATGCGAATCACAGGACACAAGACGCGTGCCATCTTCGATCGCTACCACATTGTTGCCGCAGCCGATCTTCAGGAAGCGGCGCGCAAGATGGCGTTGCCGGTTTCCGTTCCGTCATTCACAATTGACTCACAGTCCCACGATTCAAATGCGAAGACGGACGGTAAGATGTTGAATTGACAAACACGGGCCCTTAGCTCAGCGGTTAGAGCAGTGGACTCATAATCCATTGGTCCCAGGTTCAAATCCTGGAGGGCCCACCACTTCCAAAAGGGGCCGGTCCGGAGAGCAAAGGCATTTTGAACCAGTGCCGCGCCGTCGTTCGATGTGTTTGATCTTCCCGCCGCAGTTTGCGGTCGAACTTCGCCGCTTTCTGCCTGCCACGTGAAATTTTGACACAGGATCTTGCACGCTGGGCCGCCAACGTTCGATCAGCGGCCCCACGAGCTAATTGTTGGTGAGTGTCAGTGACGCCTGCTGGGCCTGGCATTGCCCATAGTCTTTTTTCACGGACAGCACTTCCAATTGGTCGATTCCGGACTGAGCTTTCTCCTTCTTGCCGACTACGGCGACGCGGTTGCCCGCTGTGACCGGGGCGCCGGTGAGCTGGTAAGAGTGCTTGCCGTTCTCGGCATTTAAGGTTTTACCGTCGGAACTGACGCATCCCACAACTGCGGCATGGCGGTGATGCAACGCGTAGACCAGCAGGCCCGCTCCCGCCGCACCTCCGGCGATTGCCGCGATTGCGGCTCCGTGACCGTAGCTCCGAGAACCGGGCGTGTAGGTTCCTCCCGTAGCACCGCCGGTTGTGCCTCCTCCGTACTGCGCCAGCGCACAGCCGCACGCGGTGAAGATGACGGCGGCCATGCGAAATCCGTGTGAAACCACTTTTCGTTGCTTAAAATTCATTTTGCCTCCTTGGCTGAAATCGAGTGTAGGAGGTGCAAACCAGAGCGTTGTCGTACGCCCGTAAAATTGCCGTCAAGTTGATGTGTCTCTGGAGTAATCGATTTGTCACCGCAATCTTATGAATTCGCCGTGGTCAGTTCGGCGCCCATTGCGGACGCGTGTCTTCAAGACGTAACCGTCATTCTCGCGGGATGAGGTTTAGCTGAAGGCTCCCGCTTCGCGGACACGCGTAGTCGCCTTCACTCAGAACCTGGAGGGCACACCAATACTGGAAAGCGCTCTATGCCGCCGGGCTGCGTTGAGGGTTGGCGGCCTCGCCGGGCGCGCAAACCTGTCCGACAATCGCTTGCACGGTCGCGATAATCAGGAGAAGGAGTCCGAGGGCGGCCGCCCCCGTGCCTGCCATTGCGGGCCAGCCGGTTGTGTTGATGGAAATCTGCAGAGACGCTCCGGACGCCGGGTAAGCGGCGTTGAAACCGATGGTCCCGTGGCAATATCCGAAGATCAGTCCCAAGCCGATCGCGAGGAAGATGATGGAGGCTATAAGACTGCGTTCCGAGCTCATGAATCCTGCCTTTCCCTTCGGGCGCATGTTACTCCCGGACTGAACTTGATACAACCTGGGTTACGCGGGAAATCGCCGGGATGTTCCGCTTTTGTGTACCTTCGGTGAGCCCTCTTCTCGTTGCCGGATCCAATCCGCAGGAGCATAATTTAAGTTGGCAGGAAAACCCAGGCCCGGCATTCTCGAGTGAATCTCCCGAATTCCATTACGCTTACCCGTATCTGCTGTATTCCGCTGCTGATCTGGATTCTTTCCAGCAGCCGCTTTGCCGGCTTTAACGGCGAGCAGGAGATTCTGGCCTCCGCCATTTTTATTGCGGCGTCCATCACCGACGGTATTGACGGCTACATTGCGCGCAAGCGCGGACAGATTACGACCATGGGGATGCTGCTCGATCCGCTCGCGGATAAGTTGCTGATCGCGGCGGCGTTTGTCACGCTGGTGCAATACAATCCGCGGCTGGTGCCGGCCTGGATCGCGGTGGTGATCATCGGGCGAGAATTTCTGGTCAGCGGCCTGCGCGGGATTGCTGCGTCCGAAGGCTTCACCATTGAGGCCAGCGACCTGGGCAAGTTCAAGATGCTGGTGCAGATCGTGTCGGTGGTGGCGGTGATTCTCGACCATCGCTGGAAAGAGTGGCCGGTAGGGCCTTACATCTTTCCCGTGCACTGGATCGCGATCCTGGCCATCGGGTTTATGGTGCTGCTGTCGCTGATTTCGGCAGGGGACTATTTCTACGCGTTCTGGAAGAAGATCGACCGCCACGTGGTCAGGCGCCGGCGCCGCGCGTTCATTTTGAGCCGGCGCAAGAAGCAAAATGCCGCCCTCATCTGAAACTTCGGCGCCATCCCCTCCGCAAGCGAATCCCGTCGTGGAGTACAGCCCCGAGGAACGAAGACTCCTGCTGCAGTACGCGCACGAAGCGATTCTGTCCAAGCTGGAGGGTCGAGCGCCTTCGCCGTTCAGCGCCTCACCGCACCTGGCGGACTCCAGGGGAGCTTTTACAACGCTCTACTGCAACCAGAAGTTGCGCGGATGCGTAGGCTACCCGGCTGCCGTGTTGCCGCTCTATCGCACCATCTTTGAAACCGCACGGGCGGCGGCTTTTGACGATCCGCGGTTTGTCCCGCTGGCGCTGAGCGAGGTTCCCAGCGTGAAGGTGTCGATCAGCGTGTTATCGCCGGTAACCCCGATAGCTGCGCACGAAATCGAGATCGGCCGCCATGGGCTCATCGTCAGCATGGGCCCTTATCGAGGCTTGCTGCTCCCGCAAGTGCCCGTCGAACACGGCTGGGATCTCGCGACCTTTTTGGAGCAGACCTGTTACAAAGCCGGGCTGCCAGGCGATGCCTGGAAAAGAGGCGCGGCGATCGAAGCCTTCAGCGCAGAAATTTTCAGCGATCCGGGATGCAAAGATCAGGGGCTTTGCGGCTGAAATAGATGCATCGGGAGACAGTTGGCGCAGGCGAGGAAAGCGCGATCCGTGGTTAGAATGCCGGCAGTGGACCTGCGCGCCTCCGAACAACTCCCGTTTCGTAAAGCGAACTATTGCTGGTCCAGTTCGACGCGGTCTCCAACCAGCACGGGCTCAAGCGAGAAGACGATCATGCCCGTCGCCGTGGTGGGCGTGGTTCCGACAATCACGATTTCGCCAACCGCTCGGCGCGGCATCTCGGCAACGTGGATCTGCGGCCCATTGGTCCGATTGAGGAAGTTGGGATCGACCGCCGGCTGCCTTGCCTGTGTGGGTTCCAGAGTGGCCGCGGCAAAGGAGAGCGATTCCACTGGATCTTCGGAGGTGGCGGCATAGCTGCGCACAGCCTTTAGATAATCGCCGACTTTGAGTCCCTGGTTCGCGCCGATGTTGAGGTAGACCTTGTCTCCGTTCCCCAGTTCTGAATTGAAATCCTTGGCCATAATGATGCGGCCGTTTACCTGCCCATTGGCCGGAGCAAAGCGGTCCAGCTTCATGGGAGGATGGAATTCGACGGCGGTCTTGTCCGCATAAGGGATGGCATAATCGCCGGGGAGCACGGTGTCACAGCTGTACTGGATCTGGGCGATGGCCATCTTGTTGCGGGTATCGACAACCTGGATGCGCGCCAGTTCGGCGAAGGGCTGTCCGGCGGCCTTGATAGCCGACCACTGGCCGGGGAACAGTTCGTAGCGATTGGGATCGCGCAACTCCCGAACGATGCTGTATTGCTGGCCAACTTCGTAGCCGCTGCCCTTGAGGTAAACAATCTCGTCCTTGGCGAACTGGGTGGTAAACGGAGATTCCAGGCCACCGGCGACAAACTTGCTGCGCGAGATCACCGACTTGCCAATAAAACCGGCACAGTACAAATCGGCGGTAGTGGGCGTGCGAACCTTTTCCGTTGGGATGGTCACAGAAGTAGGAAGCACACCCGAGGAAGTTGTGCCGGCCGAGCCGTTATCCTGCGCGAACGCGCTCACGGCCAACGAGAGCGACAGAATCAAGACCGCTTTCTTCATGGTTCCTCCCCGGAGTAGCTTCCGGACGTGCGTGTAAATTACTTAAAACAAAGAAACTTCCACTGAGGAAAGTAACAAGCCTGCCCCTTGGGGTCAAGGTTACGCAGGTCGCATATGGGTCGTTGCTAAAAAGTTTATTGCCCTGAAATGGTTGCATCCGTGGCTACACCCCTGTAAGATCACGCGGTTACATGGCCCCCGAAAATCACCTGTATTTCCCGCGGCTGTCGCACCTGCGGCTGCCCAGGGCGTGTGTTTCCATTACCGCCTCGACGGGCGATGAGCTGGTGGACAAGGCCGAAGCCGTCGCGCGGGATAACACCTTTATTGAGTTCAGGTTAGATCACCTTCCCAAGCCCGGCCTGGCGCTCTCGAAAATCAAGTACTTTGCAGACTCGCACCCGCATGTAGCCGTGATCGGCACCTGCAGGAGGGCGGCCAGCGGCGGCAAATTCCAGGGATCGATTGCATCGCAGCTCGAGATTCTGGGAAAAGCGGCAATGGCAGGGTGCCAGTTGGTTGACCTTGAACTGCAGTCCGCCAGTCGCCTGAAGGCCGCCCAACTGGCGAAGCTGCGCTCCAAGGCCGCTGTCATTGTTTCCTTCCATGATTTTCAGGCCACCCAGAAGCTGGATGAAACCTTGAAGAAGATGTCGGCGTATCCGGCGGATTTCTACAAAGTTGTGGGCACGGCCAGGACTCTGTATGACAACGTCACGCTGATGAAGTTTCTGGACCGCCACCGCGACGCCCACTCGCTGGTTGGGTTATGCATGGGGGAGCAGGGCATTATCAGCCGGGTGCTGGGAGTGCGTGCCGGCAGCGCATTCACGTTCGCCGCCGTGACCAGGGATGAAAAAACCGCGCCGGGGCAGGTTACCGTGCAGGAACTGCGCGGGACGTACCGCATCGACCAGGTGGACGCCGCCACGAAAGTTTATGGCGTCGTCGGCGACCCTATCTCGCAATCGCTTTCTCCCGCCATCATGAACGCGGCGTTGCGGCGGGAAAACGTGAACGGCGTCTTCCTGGCATTGCACGCGAAGTCGCTCAAGGACCTGCTCGCCTGTGTTCGCGACATTCCCATTCACGGGCTCGCGATCACCATGCCGTATAAAGAAGAGATTGTGCAGTACCTCGACAATACCGATCCCTTAACTGCCAAGACCGGCGCCTGCAACACGCTGGTGCGGTCGCAGGATGGCAAGCTTTACGGCTTTAACACAGATACTTCAGGGGTGGTGAGGCCGCTGGAGCAGCGTATTCCTCTGGCGGACGCTCGTGTTCTGGTGTTGGGCGCGGGGGGTGCGGCGCGAGCCGCAGTGTTTGGCTTGAAAGAGCGCGGCGCCCAGATTTCGATCCTGAACCGCAGCTTGCCGGCTGCGCAGAAACTTGCCCGCCAGGCCAAAGCCCGGGTGGTCAAGCGCGCGGATCTCAAGAAGCTGGACTTCGACGTGATCATCAATGCGACCCCCGTGGGCATGGGGAACACGCGCGAGTCGCCGCTCAACGCAGATGAGATCAAGGCACAGTACGTCTTCGACATGGTTTACGACCCGGCGGAAACGCGCCTGCTGCAACTGGCGAAAGAGCGCGGCGCCCAGGTTATTGCAGGCAGCGAAATGTTCGTCCACCAGGCTGCGCGCCAGTTCGAAATATGGACCGGCAAGCCCGCGCCGCGGGAAGACATGCTGCGCATTGTGCAGGCGGCTCTGGAACAGCGCGCGGCATCACGAAATGCCTACAAAGGCAAGCCGGTCGCGGTTGTCGCCTGAACAGCTTTTCACTTTCACGAAACCGGTCGCCCATCAAACCGCTTCGGGTTCAGTGGGGTTCTCAGAATCCAGCCGATTTTTCCTGGCAGCCTAACGGAGGTCCTGGCCTCGCATGTTCGCGTTCTCGATTGCTTGCCGTCGACCTTATGGCTTTGCATTGGCCTTGGCAGCGTTTGCCGTTCTTGCCGCCGACGCACATGCACAGGCACTTCCGCTGGTGCTGAATCGCGACAACAGCACCATCGCTCTGGAGCCCTACGCGCCCAATATTCTCCGCATCACTTTGAGCCTGCAGCGCGAGCAAGCGTTGAGACCGCCCGGATTTGGATTCGTCGCCAGTCCGGCGAGCGAGGGTTGGAAGCACGAGCAGAACGCGCCAGGCGACGTCTATCGGTCGTCCCGGCTTATAGTGACCGTTGCCGCCATCCCCCCTTCGCGGCCCTCGCTGACGCAAAAGGATATTGCCAAGTTCTTTAACGGCTCTGTTCCGCCGGCGCACATCACGGTCGCGACGGCCGAAGGCAAAAAATTGCTGGAGATGGCTGACTGGTCGATGTCCGTCCCCAATCCCAAGGATGGCAACGCGCAAATCAATTACGACCGCCGTCCGTCGGATGAACCGTTCTACCAGGTGGGTGCGGTCTTTACTTCTCCTGATGACGAACACTACTACGGCCTTGGGCAAAACCAGGAAGGCTATCTCGACCACCGGGGACACCGCACCGAGTGCTGGCACAACTACACGGCGACCGCAGCTCCCAGCATCTGCGTGCCGTTCATGGTTACGAACTACGGATATGGCATCGTCTGGGACAATCCTTCCAGGACCGTGATCGAGCCTGGCTTCAACGGGCAGACACGCTGGACTTCCGAAGCCGGCAACCGGGTTTCATTTTTCGTGATTGCCGGGAAAAATTTTGACGAAATCTATTCCGGCTATCGCCTGCTTACCGGAACGACGCCCATGCTGCCGAAAGCGGCGTACGGATTCGTGCAGTGCAAGCAGCGCTACATTACCCAGGAAGAGATGCTGAATGTCGCCAAAGGATATCGCGATCGCCACCTTCCGCTGGATGTGCTGGTGCTCGACTGGTTCTACTACTCGAAGATGGGGCAGTTCGATTTCGTTCCGTCGCGCTTTCCCCACCCCGCAGCGATGAACCAGCAGCTCCACGACATGGGCATTCAGACCATGATCAGCGTGTGGCCGCGCTTTGAGCCAGGATCGCGATTCTATGACTTTCTTCTGAAGCAGGGCTGGTTCGAGCATCTGGCCGATGGCACCCCCACCAATGGCTTGCCTTACGATCGCGCCGGATCGGACATCGACACCAGCAATCCCGAAGCGGCGCGATGGTATTGGGGAGTCATCCGCGACAACATCATCAGCAAAGGTTTTGATTCCATCTGGGCGGATGAGACAGAACCCGATCTACCTCCGAACGGGAGTTACTTTTCCGTGGGGCCGGGAACGCGTTATTTCAATATCTATCCGCTGGTGCATACCGCCGCGATCTACGACGGCTTCCGCCGGGACGTGAATCATCGCGCGCTGATTCTCTCCCGCGACGCCTATCTCGGCTCGCAGCGCAACGCGACCATGGTCTGGTCGTCGGATATCTATCCCACCTGGGATGCCTACAAGCGCCAAATTCCGACCGGCCTCGATTTCACCGCCTCCGGCATGGCCTATTGGACCAACGACGTCGGCGGCTGGCAGTACCTGCCGGCGGAGCATCATCCCGCGCATCCGCCGCTGCTCGACCCTGCCGACGCCCGCGACAACGTCGGCGGGTATGACGACTATCCCGAACTCTACACGCGCTGGTTCGAGTACGGCGCGTTCTTGCCGATTATGCGCACGCACGGCAGCCGCAAGTACAACGAAGTCTGGTCGTATGGCAAGCAGGCGGAGCCGATTCTGGAAAAGTATCTGAAGCTGCGTTACGCGCTGATGCCGTACATCTACTCGCTCGGATACCAGACCTACAAAACCGGCGCGCCGTTCATGCGCGCCCTGTTCATGGATTTTCCGAATGATCCCAAGGTCGCCGACATCGGCGATGAATACATGTTCGGGCCGGCGTTCCTGGTCGCCCCGGTGACCGAGCAGGGCGCGACCAGCCGCGAAGTGTATCTCCCGGCGGGAACGGATTGGTACAACTACTGGACGAACCAGCGGGTGCACGGGGGCCAGAGCATGAAAGTAGATGCGCCGATCGATGTCCTTCCGCTGTTCGTCCGCGCAGGCTCCATTATCCCATTCGGCTCGGAGATCGAGAGCACCGCGCAAGAGCAGAAGATTGCGAAGGTGCGGGTGTATCCGGGAGCTGACGGCGACTTCACGCTGTATTCGGATGATGGCAAAAGCTACGCGTACGAGACAGGCGACTTCAAGACCGCGCAACTGCACTGGGACAATGCGGCGCAGAAGTTAACCCAGGAAGGTGCGCCGGCATGGAGCGGACCGGACGATCAGGTCGTGCAGATAGTGAAGCGATAGCAGGGTGAGCCCACAAGCGCGGGAACAGTTTTCGCATAGCTTGAAAAGCGCCAATGGATCAAACTGGGTCCAAGGATGGGGTCTCCTCAGGAACGACGGAGGGGCGCATCCAACGGGACACTCCCTCTTTGACCAGCCTCAGGATGGTTCGGCGGTTCCCGACAAGGACCCGCAGCCAGGCCCATTTCGTCATCATCGGAAAGTAAATTCCGCGAAAACAAAGGCGCGCCAGGAAGATGTTGATGCGATCGCCGACGTGCTCATCGTCCAGCGCCGCAACTGCCTGGGCCAGCGCCTCCGGGCTGTAGGAGTGAGCCCAGCCGTAGTTCACTTCGGCATGCGCTTCTTCGATCGTCATCTTCAGCGGAGTGTGCGCCATGGTGAAAGGGACGAAATCCATCCAGTGCCGAGGACGCGTGAGCCGTCCGGCGGCCTGCAGCCGCTTGTATAAGGGGGTTGCCGGCAAGGGGGTGAGCAATCCGAAGATCGGCAGGCCCGGAGGCCAGGTGCGGACCTGCTGCAACGTGCGCTCGGCGACTCCGGGAGTGTCGTTATCCATGCCCACAATGAACGAGGTGATGGCGTAGACATTGCGTTTGGCCAGGCGCTCCAGCACCGCACCATACTCGCTGGGCTTGTTGAATCCTTTATTCACGCCTTTCAGGTTTACCGGATCGACCGACTCCATGCCGATAAAGATCCACTTGCCGCCGGAGGCCGCGATCAGGTCAACCAGTTCTTCGTCGCGCAGCAGATTGGCGCTGATCTGCGCCACCCAAAAGACCTGAGCGTTGGCTGCGATGATGGCGCGCAACAGTGACTTGGTGCGCTTTATGTTGATGGCAAAATTATCGTCGATGAAAAAGACCGCGATCTGCCCTTTCTCTTTGCGGGCGCGGGCTTTCAGCAGAAGCAATTCGTTGACCACGCTCTCATTCGTGCGAAAGCGGATGGAGTCGCCAAAGAATCCGGTGACCGTGCAGAACTCGCAGCCGTACGGACAGCCTCGTCCCGACTCAACCGGCACGATGCGAAATGTTCCCCAGCCTTGCTGAAAATTCTTCAGCAGCGGGTGCATCAGCTTAGGTACGAGATTGAACTGGCGGAGATCCAGCTTGTCCCAGGGAATCGCCGGATAGGGATTCAAGGAAGGCTTGCGCTCCTTGCCGGTTTCATCAAGCGGCGCGTAGATTTCTTTTAGCTCGCCGCGAACAGCGTCCTTCACGATCAGCGGCCAGGTCTCATCGGCCTCTCCCAAGGCAACGGCGTCGGCATGACGCGGGCCACCATCGCGGCCGAGAGCTTCGTCCGGTTCTTCCGTCACGTGCGGTCCTCCCATTACAACCGGAATCCCGGTGGCGCGAATCGCATCGGCCATGCGATAAGCCTTGGCCACCATCCGGGTCATCGCTCCGATACCCACCAACCCGATCTTCTGATCGCGGACGAACTGCGCAATTTGCGCCTCGTCCATGGGCCTGGCATTGCCATCGACCAGCAAAACTTCATGTTCCGGAGGAGTGAGCGCCTGGAGCAAAAACATCCAGAGATGAGGCATGAAGTTGCGGGTGACCCCGTTGTCGGGGTTGTAGAGCAGGATTCGCATGAGGCTCCTTAGAACATTCCGAGGTTGGCCACGCCCGGCGCCAAGGATCTCAGATGTGGGTTGCGCATTGAACGTTGGTGTTGCTATGTATAGCGGCTTCCAATCATACGCAACTCGATTCACCGTGGCTATCGGGCCGCGTCCAAAAGTCAAATCCTGGCCCGCGCATGTAAACTGAGTTCCGCGATCCCGGCATGTCCTCCGAAACCTCGCGCGTCGAAGCTTTCTCGGACGGCGTTTACGCCGTGGCCATAACCCTGCTCATCTTTAACATCCACGTGCCGCCGTCTGAGGCGGCGGGTCGCTTGGGCGCTGCCTTAATCGCGCAATGGCCTGCCTACGTCGCGTTCCTCATAAGCTTTGCCTTCATCGGGATCATGTGGGTGAACCACCATAGGCTGTTCAATCACATTCGGCGCTCGGATAATCGCCTGCTTTTTCTCAATTTGCTACTGCTGCTGGGCGTGACCGTGGTTCCGTTTCCCACCGCACTGCTTGCCGCTCACTACAACGCGGCCGACCGAACCATCGCCACGGCGGTCTTCAACGGCACTTACTTCGCCATTGCCATCTTCTTCAATGTGCTTTGGCATCATGCGGTTAGGGCGGGGCTGCTGGATTCGGCGACGCTCGAATCGGCAAATGCGATTTCCAAGCAATACGCCATCGGTCCGGCGGCCTACCTGGTTTGTTTAATCTTGACCTGGATCAGCGCTCCCGCCAGCCTGCTCCTGAATATCGCTTTGGCCGTGTTTTTCGCGATTCCGCCGCGCGTTGCGAGCGGAAAAAATCATTTCCGGATGCGAAGTGCCACGAAATAGTTGCATTTTTTGATTCCCCCGGCGTAAGATGAGGCTGGATGCGGTTTTTGGCGTCCGGTCTTGCCGTAACTTGCTGCCCTTTCTTCCTGGGTTCGAACTAACGCGTTGTCAAAAACCGAGGTATGCAGGCTCGCCTCTAACCAGCTTGGAGAAGACCTCTTATGTCCTGGTACGCGTACTGCCTCACCGAGCACCAAATCACCAATGGAACCCGGACTCGCCGGCCCTTCGTGGTAGAGGGCATTCAAGGGGTGAACGGGGCCACGGTGCTGAGCTATCCCAGTGGTGATTTTGCCGTGATCGTCAGCGAATTTGAGCGGGCGAGCACGGTCCTTGAAGAGAAGCACGTTCTGGAGCACGCCCGAGTGGTGAGCGTGTGCTTCCGGCAGGGTACCGTCCTGCCGTTCCGTTTTGGAACGATTTTTGACACGGATGAGTCCTTAAAGCATGCCGTTCGCGCCAACAAGCGTGCGTTCGGCGAGAGCGTTGCCCGGCTGAAGGGCAAAGCTGAGATGCACGTGAAGGTCCTGGTTCGGGACGGCGCGCTGAGAGAATTGCGCGACGTTCAGATCCCGGATACGGTCGGAGGCGAGTATCTCGCCAAGCTTCGCGAGAAGGCCATGGCCGACCGGGAGCGCCAGACGCGGGCCAAGGCGCTTTCGGTGCAAGTGCACCGGCTCTTCAATCCGCTGGAAGAGGAAATTAGCTGCAAGCGGGTTGATACCGACGGAATGCTCATCGACATAGCCCACCTGATTGATTCCAAGCACATCGAAAAATACCAGAACCGCACCAGCAGCGCCGCCAAGCAGCTCAAGAACTGCGAGATTTCAGTCAGCGGTCCTTGGCCGCCTTATCATTTCCTGCCCGGGAAGCTGAGAACAGTGGCTTAGGCCAGCACATCTGCAAATAGACAAAGCCGGAGCGAAGCTCCGGCTTTTTAGTTTTTAGCAGAGTCGCCGTCCTGCGCGTGACCACTCGACAACTCAGGCAAGGCGCTCGGCTATATTTTTGGTGTTTGATGGACAGCGTACCGCTGGCAATATCCAGCCCCGGGTGACTACCGGGGCTTTTCGTTCGACGCTGGGAATCACGGAACGCAGGAGGGGGGTGTCAAACGAAAAAGGCACGGGCTAGGCGCCCGTGCCACAGATCAGAACTCCACAAGCTACAAATCCGCTTACTTCTTCTTCATCGGCCGCTTCCTCGCCGGGGCCTTCCCGGGCGCTTTCGTAGCCGGTTTCTCTCGGCCGCCGATCAGCGTCAGCGCGTCGGCTGCGTTGAAGGGGAACTGGCGGACCGACGATTGGCCGGTCGTGCTCAGGGTCACGTCCACGCGGCGGTTGCTGGCAAGAATGATGGTGCGCATGTTCCGCTTGATGCGCGCCTTCTCGCCGGGCGTGATGTCCGTCGCCTGATCGAGCGACTGGTTCACCTGGTCGGCAGTCAGTTGCTGCTGGGCTCCGAAGGCTTTGGTGTCGATGTGGTCTTCGGGCACTCCCTGACCGACGAGGAATGCCTTCGTCGATTCGGTGCGGCGCTCGGAGAGCTTCTGGTTGTACTCGGCAGGTCCGCGCGGATCGGCATGGCCTTCGAGAATCAGGTGGGCGTCGGGCTTGGCCTCAAGATATTTCTTGAAGTCGGCAGCCAGATCGATGAGCGTCTGCTGCTGGCTCTTCACCAGGCCTCCTTTAGGGTTCGCCGGAGTCGGCAGCGCCGTCGGGAAGTAGATGCTGTGCAGTGACAGCCGCTGTTCGAGCCGCTGGACCTCGGGATTGACCGGAGGCGGTGGCGGAGTCTCGATGGTGACGCTCGTGCTCGCCGGGGTGTTGAGACCACGCTGATCGCTGCAGCTTGCGTTGACCGTGATCGTGCCGGGAGATGCTCCGGTTGTGTTCAGAGTCGCGGTGTTGCCTTCCCCAGTGATCGTTCCGCCGGTTGCGGTGTAGTTGCTGACCGTGACCGGAACACTGTCTGGACTGGTGCAGGTGCAGCTGACGGAAACACTCGCGCCGGCTTGCACGCTGGTCGGGCTCGCCGTGCAGGAAACGGTCGGCGGATTCTTCGGCGGCTCCTTCACCGTGAAGTTCGTCTGAGCGGTGGCCGTATTGTTCTTCTTTGCCTTGGGATCGGTGATTTTCACCGTCGCGGTGCAGTTGCCGCCGGGCGTGTCATGCGTGTCGATGCTGGCGGTTGCTCCGGTGCCGCTGATCTTGCCGCAGGTGCTCGACCATTCATAGGTCAACACATGTTTCGGATTGAAATTACCCGGAGTGGCAGTCGCAGTGAGCGGCTCGCCCACCATGACTTCCGTGGGTTGCACGCTGGCCGTAGCGGATACGGGAGCCACTTCACCATAGCCGGCGTTGAAGACGATACCCGTGCGGAGTTCGGCTCCTTTCAATCCAGGCCGGGATATTTGGTCGGGTGCGAAGCGGGAAAAGTGATGCTGGGCCGGAACATAGTCCGCCTCAAAGACACGCCAAGAGAGAAGACGATTGATCTTCAAATCCATGCCGCCGCCTATAACTGCTCCCACGCCTTTGCTGGCGTTGAACGGATTCGGGTGGAGGCGATTCCAGGCGACCAGGGCATGCACAAAGTATGCACCGTCTTCGGTGCGAAGCATGAAGCGAGGTCCGCCTGCCGCTGTGGTTTCGTAATTGCCGTTCGCCCAGTTGTGGCCTACGGTTCCTTCCAATCCCCAGTGAGGCGTGAAATTCCAGGTGACACTCCCGCCTGCCCCTTTCGACATATCGGGAACCTTAATCGAACTGGGGTTCGAGGGGGTTGCAAACGGAGCCGGCACATTGCCGCCCGGGTGAAGCCACTGGTATCCGAGGAATATGTCATACTTCGGCGTCGATTCGTTTTGCGCCAAGGCCTTGCCCGGCGACAATAAAACGCACAGTGCAAACGCAATTCCCGCGAAGAGAACGGTATTGCGGACTGCAGGCAAGCGAAACCGCATATAAATCCTCCTTCACATCAACTGCGACGAATTATGGCGAGCGACAAAGCCAATTGCTGGGACGACAAAACTCCCTCGCGAATGAACAAAAATCTACGGGACGAGACATCTTAACTAGCGGCTTCAAGCTTAGGCAAGGGCTTGGAATCTTGGAGGTTATCGGGTGGAGAGTTGCCGATGAGTGACGGCGCTGGCGGCTAGCGCGGAAATGACGAGCGCGGCGATGGCCGCGATGACACAACCCAGCAGCAGCAATCGTTGGGATTGCTGCTCAGCGATTTCAAGATCAGCCATGGGATAGGCAAGGCGAACTGCCCCGCCGGGGATGGCGACCGCGACATACGCGACGGGGATGCCATTGCGGGCGCGGGTTTCCATTCCCGTTTCGCCGCGCAGGGCGGCAGTGAATTCTGGAAGCCGGCCCTCATTCTCCAACGACGCGGCCGGCGCCTGCGAGTCGGCCACCACATTGCCATTGGCATCGATCACGGTGGCGCGGGCTCCGGAATGAAGGCCGTCCTGGGCGACGATTTCGGCGATCGGAGTTGTGTGATCGGCTTCGACGCGGCTGGCCAGCATTTGTGCCTTTTCCGCCAGGTTGCGGGTAATTTCCTGCCGCAGGCTGCTGCGCCAATAGGTCTGGATGCTGTAATCAACTCCGTAGGCCGCGATCGCAATCATCACCAGGAAGGAAGAGAACAAAGTCACGAAGAGGGCGAGCCAGGACCTTCGATGGCTGGCCATCGTTGTAAGGCTGGCTGCCGCGCTGGGTATGGACGCTTCAGTGGCCATTGGTGGTGAGAGCGAGCGAGAGTAGCGCTTTCTGCTCTACATCGTGAGCTTTGGCCGAACCGGTGGCGGGGCTTGGGCTGGCCGAGCGTTTGACCGACAGCACCGGGCGGTTGCCGGCGATGCGGCGCAGGCGCGGCAGCATGTAGTTGAGCGCGCCCATGTTCGCGGGCTCTTCCTGCACCCACACGATCTCCCGCAGATGGGGATGGCGCTGGAACTCGGCCGCGAGTTCCGCTTCCGCAAACGGATAAAGCTGATCGACGAACGTAATCGCGATGTCGGCTACCTTCTTGCGCTTGCGCTCCATGCGAAGTTCGTGGCCGATTTTCCCGCTGCACAGCAGGATGCGGCGCGCATCGCTGATTTCAGAATCGTGGCGCACTCTTTCAAAGCTGCCGCTTGACATTTCTTCAATGGAGGAAGAAGCGTCCGGATGCCGCAGCATGCTCTTGGGAGTGAAAACAACCAGCGGCTTGCGCCACGTCCGTAGAGCCTGTCGCCGCAGCAGGTGGAAGTACTGGGCTGCGTTCGAAGGCTGGCAGATCTGAAAATTGTCCTTGGCCGCGAGCTGCAGAAAGCGCTCGATGCGGGCGCTCGAATGCTCCGGGCCCTGTCCTTCGTAGCCGTGCGGCAGGAGCATGACCAGCCCGGAGAGCAGATTCCACTTGGCCTCGCCCGCGACAATGAACTGGTCGATGATGGCTTGCGCGACATTGGCGAAGTCGCCGAACTGCGCTTCCCACAGGACGAGCGTCTCGGGAAAATCGCGGCTGTAGCCGTATTCAAAACCCAGCACTCCGGCCTCGGAAAGAGTTGAGTTGTAAATGCGGCAATGCGCCTGGCCTTCGGAGATATGCGCGAGCGGGACGTACTCCTGTTCATTCTCGATATCCAAAAGCACCGAGTGCCGCTGGTTGAAGGTGCCGCGGCGGCTGTCCTGGCCACTCAGGCGCACCGGCGTTCCGTGCTTGACCAGGCTGGCGAAGGCGAGCGCTTCCGCCATGCCGTAATCGACCGGGCGTTTGCCTTTACCCATTTCGGCGCGCTGCTCGAGCAGCTTTTTCACCTTAGGATGGATGTGAAAATCCGCCGGATAGGAAGTCAGGCGGTCGGTGAGTTCGCGCAACTCTTCCGCGGAAACCGCAGTCGCAACCTCGTACTCCGGTTTATGATCGCCGCCTTTATAGTGATCCCAGTAGGAGGGAAGCTGGCGCAGGCTGGGCTTTTTGCGCATGCTGGCGGCGTGCTTCTGCGCGGCTTCAAACTCCGCCTTGACGGCATCCGCTTTGGCTTGCACGTCGGGCAGTTCGTTGTCTTCCGCGTAGATCTCCCACAGACGCGGATGCTCCTGAATCGCTCTGTAAAGCAGCGGCTGAGTGATGGTCGGATCGTCAACTTCGCTGTGCCCGTGGCGGCGATAACCGATCATGTCGATGACCACGTCGCTGCGGAACTTGTAGCGATAGTCAAGCGCCAGGCGAGCCACGCGGACGACCGCATCGACGTCTTCGGCATTCACGTGGAAAATTGGAATGCTCTGCCTCCGGGCCAACTGAGCGGCGAAACGGGATGAGTGCAGTTCCTGATAAAACGTGGTGAATCCGATGAGGTTGTTGACGATGACGTGCAGGGTTCCGCCCACGCTGTAGGCGGGGATATCGGCGAGGTTGAGCGTTTCCGCGAACACGCCTTGTCCGGCGAACGCCCCGTCTCCGTGAACCAGCAGCGGCAAGAACTTTTCGCTGCCGCCTTCGCCGGCGCGATCCTGCTTGGCGCGCGTGCGGCCAACGGTGACGGGATCGACAGCTTCGAGATGGCTGGGATTCGAGACCAGGTGGATATGGATTTTGGCGCCGCTGCGAGTCAGGTACTCGCCGGTCGCGCCCATGTGGTACTTAACGTCGCCGCCGCCGAGAACGCTGCGCGGGTCGACATCTTCGAACCCGGCAAAAACCTCGGCCGGCGCGCGCCTTGTCACATGGGCGATCACGTTGAGGCGGCCGCGGTGGCTCATTCCCATCACCAGTTCGACCGCACCGTGTTGTCCCGCACCTTCGAGAACCTCGTCGACCAGCGGGAGCAAAGCGGTGACGCCTTCGAGCGAGAAACGTTTGGTTCCGAGATACCGCTGCTGCAGCACCAGTTCAAAGAACTCGCCGCGGATGAGCAGATCGAGAACGCGATTCTGGTCCACGGCTTCCTGGGGACCTTCAAGGCGCTCCTGAATCCAGCGGCGGCAGGCCGGATCAGCGATGTGCATAAACTCAGCGCCGATGGTGCCGCAATACACGCGGCGCGCTTCCTGCGCATAGTCGCTGTCGATCTGCAACTCGGGATGTGGAACCGGTTGCAGGAATCCCAGCGGATCGAGGTCGGCTTCCAGATATCCCCAGTGGCGGAAGGCATCGAAAACGCGTTCCCGTTCGCCATTGGGAGCTTCCATCAATGCGGTGTCGCCAGAGTTGCGGGACTTGAGCTGTCGGTTGGGCATATAACACTGCCTCTAGGATAAAGGATGCGCTGGGTGGAGTGTTGGACGCGGAAGTAACCAATGGAGGGAGGATCGCCTCGAAATGTCAGGTTGCGAAGCAGCCAGAGAATAAAGCCTGCCGCTACGGCCGACAACTCTCCTTAATTCAGAAAAACCACGAGCAGCCTCCCGTCCGAATGATAGCCGCCGCCACTGGCGTTCCTGGCATCCTGCACGGGATTTGGGGGAAGGTAGTAGGTGAGGCTTTTCGCCTTGCCGGATTTTTCCAGGCCCTGCGCGAGATTCGAACGTTCATCGTCGACATTGGGGTCGATCTTGTGCGTGAGCTTGCCGGTGCGGACGTCCTTTTCAAAGCCGACGTCGTGCGTGGCCGCGCCTACCCACACCGTCTGGTTGCTCCAGGTGAAGGGGGCCTTCCAGATGCGGAAATGATGACGGCTGGCGACTACCGAGAAGGCCTGCGCCTGCTCATAGCCGAAGTCCTGCATGCGATCCCACAGGTAGAGATGGCTCATGGGCATTTCGAGGTAATCCTTCTTCTCGTAGGTGTTCATGATGGCCTTCAGCCCGGCTTCTTTGCTGTCGACATCGGCTACATGCCAGTCGGCGGCTTCGAGAGCCGCCTTCATACGGTCTTCGCTGCCGATGATGGCAAAGTTCACCATGTCGCCCGCATTGCCATGCGCGTCGTGAACGCGGCGGGGAACAGAATCAAGATGGCTGCGCAGGTCGGAATCGAGCACCACGTCGGGAAGCTTGAGCCCTCCAGGCGTGGGCGATGGCGCGGCGGCATTCTCCTTACCGGCCACGGCGTTGGATGAAGCGGTGCCCGGCGATGATGACGAACTGCCGAATTGTCCTTTGAGGAAGACGGAGGCCGCGGAGGAAAGCTGTTGCTTCATGTTCGGCCGCTCCGCGGCGGCCGCAGTTGCACGCGTGATCTTTACCGTGAATGCGCATTTCGTGGGGGCGTCTTGATTCATGCCAAGGTACAGATGCCCGGCGCCGTTAACCTTCAGCGTTGTCCCGGCGCCGACCAGCGTGGCTTCCGAGTTTTCCGCCGTCTTAGCGATCAGGGCGCCCGCGGGCGCAGACGCGAGCGGAATTTTGGAAGTGTTTCCAACGGCGTTCTTCAGGCCCTCAGGAGAGCAGTTCGCATCCGCCCCCGCCTTGTTTTCCGCTGCGAGCGCGAGATTGTCTCCGGCGGCCAGATCCATTCCGGTATCGGTCCAGGTTTGCGCACCTGAAACGGTGAAGCTCTGCTCTGCGGGGGTGCTTTGTCCGGCAGCTGACAATGTGCAGCAAGCGGCGAGAAAGAGGGATGGGATCCGCATGTATTTCATGGCACCCTCCGGCAATGATGTGCAGCGGAGAAACTTCGCTGTGCACCGTGGCCGCCACGTATTATCGCAGAAACAGTTTCGCCCTGGGGACCGGCGCCCAGGGCGAATAGATCGATTGGCAGACGGAGAGAGCGGATTAGGGCCAGCGCTTGGCGCTGTCTTCCCAACCGGCCGCGCGGGCCGTGGGCTGAACTTGGTTGACCGCAGGCTGAGGAATCCGGATCGGCTGCTGGGAGGCGGCCGGGGTGGCGGTCAAGGTCGGCTTGGCCGTGGTGGTCTCGGCCGCGGCGGCATCTTTGTCGTCGGATAACAAGGGCGCAGCTACCCGCAACGCCTCAACTTCCTTTTCCAGACGCGACAGTTCCAGTTCCTTCTGCCTTAAGACTTCGTACACATTTTTCATACTTGGCACCTGTGGGAGAACGAATTTCTAAGAAGCGGTTGATGGAACTCTATTGACCTACAAGGGATTTGTCAAGGAGAAGCAAGGCGACGGGGACGGCGAATTCCTTGTGGCGGCGGCCCTTTCCAGGGTCCGCCAGTGCGCGGCCGGCCACGTCGAAATCGCGTTCCGGGGCGGACGTGCACCTTCGCCGTGCACGTTCCGGAATTGGTGTACTCTCGTTGCCATGGGTCTCTACGTTGCCGCTCTTGTTTGCGTGCTTGCGCTCTGCTCTGCGCAACTAAATGCGCTCCCCCAAACCCCTGCGCCTTCCGACGACTACTCCGGCATGTACACGTTTTTGAAGGATGGAGAATTCATGCAGGTGACGGTCGAGGAACAAGGCAAGGTGAGCGGCTTCATTTCGCGCTTCGGGGATTCTGCGTCGGACAAGGGAACGTTTATCGACCAGTTCTTTAAGTCCGGGAAAATTGAGGGAAACAAAATTTCGTTCACCACCGAAACCGTTCATGGAGTCTGGTACAGCTTCGAAGGCGCGTTTGCCCGGGGCGAAGGGAAGAAGCCTCAAGAGGAAGGCTATTACCTGTTACAGGGGATTTTGACTCGTAACAGTGCAGATGCCGAAAAGAAGGCATCTGCAAAAGTGGAATTCAAGTCATTTCCCAGAGATGCTACGCCGCCACAATGAGTGAGGCGCCTTCCACATTCAAACAGGATGAACTCTTGTGGCAGGCCGTTAGTGCCGCAGCCAGAAGTACACCGCCGCCGCAATGGCGGGGATGAGCGCCGCTACCAGCGTGTAGCCGTGGGCGCTGAACCAGCTTTCGTCATTCGGCAAAGTGAAGAGGTCGCTCTTAGGCGTGGGATGCGCGTCCGGTTTCCGCTCGCAGTCCACGCACAGAGTTCGGCCCGGCGACACGGGAAATCCGCACGAAGTACATGCTTGAGCAATTGGCGCGACCGGTGGAGCGGGGTTGAGTTCGACTGAAGGCGCCGGCTGTGACAGCGTGGCTTCCGGCGCATGCCAGGAAGCGGGCTGCATCTTTTCCTTGATTTCTATTTCCCGTTCCGCAATTTTTGCGGACGCATCTGCGCCATTGCGGTATTCGACCGCGACACTCACCAGATCCGCGATCCGGCGGACCGCGTCGACATCCTGATCCTGAAACTCATATTGCCCTTTGAGTTCGAAGATGCCGACGGCTTTGTCAGCGCTGAGGATCGGAAGGCGCAGCGTGAATGCCGCCTCTTTCTCGCACGGCTTGGTTCGGACTGCAGCAGGCTGCTCGATGCAGGCAGGAATTGAGGCGTCGCCCAGGTCAAACTTGGATCCCGGCTCAGCGGATATCTCCCCCGCCACGGCACAATAAACGAAGCCGGCATTCTCCTTCAGCGCGATGGCAGCACCGGTTGCGCCGGTGAGGAATACGGCCCGTTCGACAAGGAGCTGCAGCGAGGCCTGGAATTCGAGCTGGGTGGTATCCAGGAACGAGCAAAGCCCGGCGCCTTCCGTCGCGGGCGATAAGAGCAGGCTTTCCATGCTATTCACGGTCGCCTGCCGGATTCGCGCATGTCAAGGAAGAAAGCCCGGAAGCCGCTCGAAGGTCACTTGCGGGTCGATTCAGGGAAAGATACGCAGCCAGGCCCATCCCAGGAGCAGCGTTCCTGCCGTGACCGGCAGACCCGCACGGAAGTATTGGCGGAAGCCGATGTGCATCTCCGGCTTGGCGGTTTCGACCACGATGATGTTGGCCACGCTGCCGGTGATGGTCAGGTTTCCCGCCAGGGTCGAGGACATCGCCAGCAGCAACCACGCAGTGTGGGCATTGGGAAAACTGGGAACCAGAGACTTGAGCAGCATCACGGCTGGAACGTTGCTCACGATGTTACTCAGGGCGGTGGTGGCAAGCGTGAACGCGGCGGGCGAGTGCAGATCGATGTAACCGCCGGCGAGCATAAATCGAGCGACGATTCCGGCGTTTTCTGCGCCTCCCACAATGACAAACAGGCCAATGAAAAACACCAGCAACCCCCAATCCACTTCGCCGTAGAGGCGGTGAGAATCGGTGGTGCGGCTGATGAGAAGAGCCGCCGCCCCTAAAGCCGAGACCAGCGCCGGGGGCGCGCCCAGGAGAAATCCGACGACGACGGCGGTCGCCACCAGGGCAGGCTTCCACAGCGCTTGCGGCTGCACCTCGGGAAGATCCACCTTGTCCAAAATCACCGGCGCGGCCAGTTGCCGGTGAAAAATCCGGTGCAGCACGAGCCAGTCGAAGAAGAGTCCGGCGATCGCGACCGGGCCAAGATGCGCCAGGAAGTCGCGGTAGTGAATATGGGAATAAGAGCCGATCAGCATGTTCTGCGGGTTGCCGGTAACGGTCGCAACGCTGCCGATGTTGGAAGCGGTGGCCACCGCCAGAAGAAATGGCAAGGCGGGGAAGTGCAGCCGGCGACTCAGGTTCAGCACGAAGGGAACCATCACCAGGCACACGATGTCGTTGACCAGAAAAGCGGAGAGAATGCCTGCGGTGAAGATGACTGCCGGCAGGAACCACTTTGGCCGCACGTGCTTGAGCACGGCTTCGGTGGTCCATTCAAAGAAGCCGGCGAGATGCAGGCTGCCGACGATCAGCATCATGGAGAACAGCAGCACGATGGTGGGGAAATCAATGGCGCCAAGTGCGCCGCGGGCGGGGACGATGCGGAAGGCCACCATCGCCACCGCGCCTACGATGGCTGCTGCCGGACGATCGATCTTCAGGCCCGGAAACTTGCCCAGGGCAAAAACCAGATAGCTGGCCGCGAAAATGACGTAAGCCGCGATAATGGCGAGGTTGGAGAGCGCCGCCGCAGGGATCTGAAGCATCCGAGTTTCAGAGAAAAGCATTTCATCGTAGCAGAAGGCTTGTTTCCGCCCAGAAAAGGGGTGCCGCCCGGTGCTTCCGAAAACCCGCAGGCGAGAACTGCGCGGACCGGCGGGATGAATAGCAAGCTCCCGTATAATGGCACTTCAGCATGGGACTCTCGACTTCGCAGCGCGACGTTGCCGCTGGGCTGGAATCGCCTGCCGCTTCGTCGGCCGCAGTCCCTGTCCGCTACATCTCGCTGGCCATCATCCTCTTCCTGTGGGTTGCGATCTACTTCGCCAGTATCTTCAGTCCCGCGCTGCTCGATGATGTTGACACGATTCACGCGGAAGCGGCGCGAGAGATGGTGCTGCGCCATGACTGGGTGACGCTCTACACCGACGGCATTCGCTATCTGGAAAAAGCTCCGCTGATGTATTGGGGAGTGGCGGCGAGCTACGAAGTCTTTGGGCCACACGAGTGGAGCACCCGGCTGCCCCTGATGCTTGGAGTGCTTGCGCTGCTGCTGGCCACGTATTTTCTGGGCAGGCTCGCCTATGGCGAGCCTGCGGGCTTATATGCGGCCGTCGTGCTCGCGACATGCCTCGGGCCCTATATCTTCACCCGCTTCGCGATTCCCGATGTCATGGTCGGGCTGTGGCTTACGCTTAGCGCCTTTTTCCTTCTCAAATCGTTGCAGGAGGAAAGGCCATCGCGCTGGGTGTGTTGGGGATTTGCGGCGACCTGCGCGCTGAATGTGTTGACCAAGAGCCTGATCGGCCTGGTGTTCCCGTTTGCGGCGATTCTGATTTATCTCGGCCTGACCGGGAATTTGCGGCACATCCTCAAGCTGCGGCTGGTTTCGAGCACCATTGTGTTTCTGGCGATCGCGGCGCCGTGGCACATTCTGGCCGCGCGGGCGAATCCTCCGCAAGGCCATGTGAAAGGCTTCCTCTGGTTCTATTTTGTCAATGAGCAGTTCCTGCGCTACCTGGGGAAGCGGGTTCCCGCCGGATACGACACGGTTCCGCTGCTGATCTTTTGGGCGTTGACGATCCTGTGGCTGGCCCCCTGGATGATTTTCCTGCCGCAAGCGCTCCGGCAGGCGCCCTGGCGCTGGCGGGAGTGGCGAAACCGGCTCAGCTCGGAACAGCAGGCGAGCTTGTTCTTTGTGATTTGGGCGGTGGTGATTGTTGGCTTTTTCACTTTTTCCACGCGCCAGGAGTACTACACCATTCCCGCCGTCCCATTCCTGGCGCTGCTGACGGGAGCGTGGCTGGCGAAAGAAGCGGCTGCTCCGGAAGCGCATTCACGATCGGCTCGAATTTCGTCCTGGGTCCTGTTCGGATTGGTAGCGGCCGGTTCGGTGATCGGAATTGCGCTGCTGATCTCTTCCAAGACGCCCGCGCCAGGGGCGGATTTGGCCGATCTGCTGAAGAAAAATCCGCAAGACTACGATTTCTCCCTCGGACATTTTCTCGATCTCACGCCCGAAGCGCTGGGGATGTTTCGCCCACAGTTGCTGGGCGCAGTGGTGTCGCTGTTCGTGGGCGCGGGATTGAATCTCTGGCTGCGCTACAAACGTAAACCCGAATACGGCAACGTGATGCTGGCCGCCATGATGGTTGCCTTGCTGGCCTGCGTGCATTCCGCCTTTGTCCGCTTCTCGCCGATTCTTTCTTCCAAGCAATTGGCGACGGCGATTCAGCGGCACTACCAACCCGGAGACATAATCGTCATCGATGGCCAGTATCATCAGGCATCAACGCTGAACTTCTATTTGCAGGTGCGGGTCCGGGTGCTGCACGAGCCTAGCGGGAATCTGTGGTACGGATCGCAGTTTCCGGATGCCCCGCACGTCTTTGAAACCCAGTCTTCGTTCGATCAACTCTGGAATAGTCCAACGCGTGTGTTCCTGTGGACGGACCAGGACAATCCCAAAGAGCTGGTAGGTTTGCGCAAGCACATCGTCGCAAGGAGCGGAGGGAAAACGGTTTATACGAACATTGCGCTCTGAAGGTGTAAAGGTGTAATATTGGTGTAATGGTGTAATATGGCCTTAAACATAAAGAACGCTGAAGTGGAACGCCTGGCGACCGAGGTGGCGCGAATGGCGCGCGAAACCAAAACTGAGGCCATCCGCCGTGCCTTGGCAGACCGAAAGACCCGCCTTACTCTGAAGCTCGGCCGTGCGGAAGATCGGCTGAAGCGCCTCACCGAGTTCCTCGAACGCGAGGTCTGGCCCAAGATTCCAGAGGATGTTCGGGGGAAACCTTTCACGAAGCGCGAGCAGGAAGAGATCCTGGGTATCGGAGCGGAAGGCTATCGGGAGCGGTGAATGGTACTAGACTCATCCGCCCTGGTTTCGATCCTGCTCGAAGAAGAAGGGCATGAAACTCTGGTGCAAAAGGCGAATTCAGCAAACCTTGTCGTCGTAAGCGCACCCGTGTTGTTGGAAGCTGCGATGGTTTTGTCTGCCCGTTTCCGCCAAGACGCGCGTCCGGTGATCGCAGGCCTCCTTCGTCGCCTCGATGCCGAAATCGTGGATTTCAACGAACAACATTATCAGGCTGCGGTTGATGCCTTCCTGCAGTTTGGCAAGGGTCGTCATCCCGCTGGGCTCAGTTTTGGCGATTGCCTGTGTTACGCGCTCTGTGCGGTGAGCGGCTTGCCGCTGCTCAGTAAGAGCAACGACTTTGCGCGCACGGACATTCAGTGCGCATAAGCGCTCCATTCTTCAGTGTAGTTCTTCTCTGGACCACTCCAGATCCTTTGCCCGCGACTGGCACGTTGTGGCGCGCGCTGCTGGGCATATCCGCTTTCGGGATTGTCAGTTCCGGGGTGTTCCTCATCCTGGTCTTGATAGCTGCCGTGCGTTTTGAGAAGGAATGTGAGCGATACCGTCGCGAAGCTCTTAACATTCCTTCTGACTCACTGCCCCGGGTAACCATTTTCAAGCCAGTGCACGGCATGGAAGAGCGGCTGGAACAGAATCTCGAAAGCTTTTTCCAGCAGGACTACCCCGACTATGAAATCGTCATCGGCGCGCGCAGCGAGGATGACCCCGCGATTCAGCTTGCGCGCAGGCTGCAGCAGCGCTATCCGCAGGTGAGAAGCCGCATCGTAATCTCGGGCCCGCCCGGATGGCCGAATGCGAAAGTGTTCACGCTCGACAAGATGGTCCCGCTGTCCCATGACGATTTCTTCGTCATCAGCGACAGCGATGTGCGCGTGGAGCGCGATTTCCTGCGTAATGTGATTCCCCCCTTGTTCGATCGCAAGCTGGGGCTGGTCAGCTGCTTGTATCGGGGCGATCCGGCTGCCGATTTCTGGTCTTCGCTGGAAGCGCTGGGAATGTCGGTGGAGATGCCCTCGGGCGTAGTGGCGGCGAACATGCTCGAAGGCATTCGCTTCGCGCTGGGGCCGGCGGTCGCGTTTCGTCGCGACGCGCTCAATGCCATCGGAGGGATCGCATCAACCGCGGACTATTACTCCGACGACTATGTGCTGGGGAACAAAATCTGGGCGGCGGGATACAAGGTCATTTTTTCGCATCACTTCATCCATCACGTGCTCACGCCGCGGCCGCTTCTGAGGACGCTGGGCGATCAGCTGCGTTGGATGAAGAGCACGCGACACTCACGCCCCTGGGGTCACATCGGCACTGGGCTGACGTTCGCGATGCCGTTTGGAATTCTCGGGCTTGTCTCCGCGGCTGCGCTCGGGTACGGGCGCCTTGGCGTTGCTCTTTTCGCAGCTGCATTTCTCAACCGGGTGATCCAGTGCAGCGCCATCGGTTGGGGCCTGCTCAAAGATGCGCGAGCGCTGCGCCTCTGCTGGCTCTATCCCATTCGCGACCTGCAAGGTTTTTTTGTATGGTGCGCGAGTTTCGTCAGCCACAGCTTTTATTGGCGGGGCGAAATATACCGCTTTACTGCCGAAGGCCGGATTGTGGCGCAGGACCGTAAGGCGGAATCGCCGGTCGCTGCGCGCTCGGGAAACTGATTTAGACCGGCCGAAGCTTGCCGCGTTCGAGCAGGAATTTTTCTCCGCGCCACACGATTCCCCGGCCAACCCATCCCCCGATCCAGACGAGAACCCCAACAAAGTCGCGAATCGGGAGCAGCCAGAGCGAGCGCAATGCATTGCGATCGCGCAACACTGACCGGCAAAATGTGATGGCCACGGCCAGCCGCAGCAATAGAGCCGCGGCGAATAACCACCCGGCCCAGTCTGCTCCTCGAGCGAAGATTAAGGCGGCGCTCGCCCAGGGGATAGCAAACGTAAGCAATAACCCGGCATACCCGCCGGCGCGAGATGCCCGAACGGTGCGCGCCCAGCGCAGTTGATGGGAAAAGAAGCCGGCGAGATTGTAAGCCGGAAGGTGGGTCTCTACGACTGTGCGCGAGAGTTCAACGTTTAAGCCACGCTGGCTGATTCGCTTCCCCAATTCATAATCGTCGGCCAGGTAGTCGAGGATCGCCTCAAATCCGCCCATCGCCTGCAAGTCGCTGCGCCGGAAGGCCAGGGTCGAGCCCAGGCCAAAGTGCAGACCGCGCTCGATCAGCCAAGCGACTAAAACTCCCGGAACAAAATCGGTGCTGATGCCCATCGACTCAAGACGTGAGCCGATGGTTGCCGCCGGAGCGCCGCGATACAGGCACGTAACCAGGCCAGTCGATGGTTGTTGCAGTCCGGACGCGATCGTCCGCAGGTAGTCTGGCGCGACTCGAATGTCGCTATCGTTGACCAGCAGAATCTCGTGGGTCGCAAGCGGCAGAAGCTGAGCCAGCGTGCTCACTTTTCCGTTCGTCCCTAAGCGTTTCTGGCAAACTACCAACCGGAATTTGCGGCCGGGAAATTCCGCCATGAGCTTTTCAACCACATGACCTGCGGGATCATTGGGCTGCGTGATGCCAAAAAGAACCTCGTAATCCGGATAGTCCTGCCCACAATGCGAGCGCAGTGCTTCATACAACTCGGGATCAGCGCCCTTAAGTGGCTTGAGGATGGAGATGCCGGGCAATTCGCCGGAATTTGCTGTTCTGGGAGTACGCTGCACAAAACGAGCGGCTGCGAACAGGGTAAGCAGGCAATAGCCGATGCTGGCCAGGGTGGCAATTCCGGACACAATTGCCAGTACGCGAAGGATGCCGAGGGCCATGAGTGCAGCCATTGTCGATGCAACCAGGGTGCCCAGGCAAATGGCAGCAGTGTGCGCCAGTTAGCGTTGGCCACTTGTGCGATGTCGATGGAAAATCATGATGGCGTGCATCGACGGTTCGATCTTGACGAACCTCGCGCTGATTCGTATCATCTAACTCACCAGTCTGCTCTTATGGGCAGGCCTTGGATTTCATGCAGAGTGGCTGAGGGACGAGCCCTGAGACGCCACGGCAACCGGACCCGGATCATCTATCCTGGCCGCCAGGTGCCAACTCTCGACCCGGAAGACCGGGGAAACATGAGATTCGGGGTGCGCGGAAAATTCCAGCACTTCCTGAGCCTCTTTTCCCATTTCCGGGGGAAGAGGATTCGTTTTTAGGGCGACTGCAGAGGCAAGAGCTTGGAGTTGATTTTGTAATTTGGTAATCGGGTAATTGGGTAATTGAAGATGCCGGGAGGTTCCGGTTTTCAAATTACCCAATTACAAAATTACCCGATTACAAAATCTTCCAGGCCTCGTTCCTCCCACTCGAACGGAGTGGGTTATGCGTTACGAGTTGCGCTGTCGGGAGTGCCACAAGAGCTGGGGCAACGTTCCTAAGTCGATTTGCGAAGACTGTTTTTCGCCGCTGGAAGTTTCCTACGACTACGATTCCATCCGTCACGATTTCACCCGGGAAAAGATCGCCCAGGGACCACCCAATATCTGGCGTTATTCAGCCCTCCTGCCGCTGCCCTCCGACTACAGCCCGAATTTGCCCGTCGGCTTCACGCCGCTGATTAAGACTTCAACGCTGGCCAGCGAAATTGGCGCCAAGAATCTTTACATCAAAAACGACGCGGTTTGCCTGCCAACGTTGAGCTTCAAGGATCGCGTAGTAGCCGTCGCTCTCGCCAATGCGAAGAGCTTCGGATTCGATACGGTTTCGTGCTCCTCGACCGGCAATCTCGCCAACGCTACGGCGGCACAGGCGGCGCGGCACGGATTCAAATGCTGGATCTTCATCCCCGCCGATCTCGAACCCGCCAAAATTCTCGGAACCCAGGTGTTCGGCGCCAGGCTGGTGCGCATTTCCGGCAGCTATGACCAGGTAAATCGCCTGTGCTCGCAGATCGCCGACGAGCACCAGTGGGGATTTGTGAACGTGAACCTCCGCCCCTACTACGCCGAGGGATCCAAAACCTTCGGGTACGAAATTGCCGAGCAACTGGGCTGGCGGCTGCCGGACAACGTAGTCTGCCCGATGGCGGGCGGATCGCTGATTACCAAGATCAAGAAGGCTTTCGATGAACTCATCCAGCTTGGCCTGGTCGAGCCGAAGCCGGTGAAGTTTTTCGGCGCGCAGGCTACGGGGTGCTCTCCGATCTCGACCGCCGTGAAGTTGGGCAACACCGAGATCGAGCCGCAGAAGCCCTCGACCATCGCGCGGTCGCTCGCGATCGGCAATCCCGCGGACGGGCATTACGCGATCAAGACCATCACCGGCAGCGGCGGCTGGTCGGAGGACGTTTCTGACCCCGAGATCGTGAGTTCGATTCAGCTGCTGGCCGAAAGCGAAGGCATTTTCACGGAGACCGCCGGCGGAGTCACCCTGGGTTGTGCTCGCAAGTTGTACAAGCAGGATCGCATTCTGCCGCAAGAAACAACGGTGCTCTGCATCACTGGCAACGGGCTGAAGACCACCGACGTGCTGGTGGATGAATACGAGACCGAAGCGCCGATACCCGCGAAGTTCGCGGAATTCGAAAAGCTGCTGGACCGCGAATTCGAGCTGCCAACAGCAGTAGGAGCCTAACCGCGTGAGGCGCGTCTCCAGACCCGCCCGGTGCAGCAAAGCTCCGCGACTGAGGAGGGGCATCAGTTCCGGTGCACCGTGGTTCAGATGATCCAATGACCCGAACCTCCAATCACCCGATTACGATATGACCATCACCGTGCAAATTCCATCCGCTCTGCGTCGCCACACCGGCGGCGAGGCCAAGGTCAGCTGTTCTGCCGGCAATCTCAACGAACTCTTCTCCGCGCTGGACGAGAAATTCCCCGACCTCAAGCCCCACCTGCGCGACGATTCCGGGCAGATGCGGCGGTTCCTGAATGTCTACGTGAACGAGGAGGACATTCGCTTCCTCGGAGGCGCAGGCTACGCGTTCAAAGATGGAGACGAGGTGCTGCTGGTGCCGTCTATTGCGGGAGGGAGCTGATTGTTTCACCGCGAATACTGATTTTGAGCTCCCCTACGTTTTGAAGAGCTTTAACCGCAAAGCTCGCTAAGGCTTCGCAAAGATCGCAAAGCTAGGCTACAGGCCTTTGCTGCGCAGGAATGATCTGACTACTTCCTTCAGATCTTTCTTCTCGCCATCCACTTCATAGTTCAGTTCGCGCATTTGCTGATCCGAAATCAGTCCTGAGAGTTGCTGAAGGGCCGAACGCACTTGGGGATACTGATCGATTGTCTGCTGCCGGATGACAGGAACGGCTTCGTACGGCGGGAAGTAGCGCTTGTCGTCGGACAGCACGAAGAGATCAAGGGCGGGGATGAGGCCGTCGGTCATGTTGCCGGCGATCAGGTCGACTTGATGGTCCTTGAGCGCGCGCGTCAATAAGCCTAGCTCCATGATTCGCGGGGGCGCGGCGAAATGCAGGTTATAGGTTGCGACGAAGCCATGATAGCCGTCACGCCTCTCCATGAACTCGTAGCCAAAACCCGGTCGCCAGTGGGGCGCGTAGGCGGCCGCCTGGGAAATTGTCTGCAGGTGCAGGCGCCGCGCGTCGCCGCCGCGAATCTCTATCGCGAAGGTGTCGTTGAAGCCGAGCGGCGGCCCGAGCGTCAGGTGGAACCGACGTTCGTAGTCGGAGCGGACGCGGTCATAGACCTGCTTCTTGTCCGACGATGCCTGTTCCTTGAGGACCGCCGTCAGCGCCGTTCCGGTGTATTCGGGATAAACGTCGATACGGCCGGCAAGAATGGCTTGCTGCGCAATGTAGGTGCCGCCAAGGTAAAAACGCCGCTCCACGGGAAGATGAGTTTTGTTTTCGATCTGCTGCGCGAACAATTCTCCCAGAATGATCTGCTCGGTGAAGTCTTTGCAGCCGACAACGATCCGGGGCTGGCGCGAGCAGGCGCAGGAGGAAATGAGCACGGCGATGGCCAGCAGCGTTCGCGATAGGCCCACGATCGCGGCCCCGGCAATTCTCGGCGTGCTGCGGCCAAACCGCAGGTCCCTCCTCGCGTTTGCGCGCCGGAATGACATAAGTGAGTGGAGTGTGGAATTGCCTATGCCGCCCGCGGCGGCGACAGCCGGCGTTCCAGGTGCCCCAGCACTCCATCCGCAATCAGGGCGATGATTGCGGCGGGAACGGCTCCCGCCAGGATCACGCCGTTGTTTACCATTGCCAGCCCCCGGAAAATTAACTCGCCCAGGCCGCCCGCGCCAATGGCAGCGGCAATGGTTGCCAGGCCGACCGAGATTACCACCGCGATGCGAATTCCGGCGAGGATCACGCTGGCGGCGAGGGGCAGTTCGACTTTGAACAGCAATTGCCGATCCGTCAGGCCCATGCCGCGCGCGGCTTGGACGATCGCCGGGTCGATGCCCTTGATTCCCGTGTAGGTGTTTCGAATCAGCGGGAGCAGGGCATAGAGGGTCAGGGCCAGAATCGCCAGGCGACCCGCCCGGTCGCCAATCCACGGCGCGGGCAGGAGAAATCCGAAGAGTGCCAGGCTGGGGATGGTCTGAATGATATTGGCGCTCGCGATCACCGGTTTCTGGAGCCGGGGCTTGCGGGTGATCAGGATGCCCAGCGGAATGCCAATCGCGATCGCGAACAGCGTCGAGAGTCCCACCATCCAGAGATGTTCGAGCGCGAGGCTGGCGACCTCGAGTCTATTTTCCGTGAGGAAATTCCAAAAATTCATTGCGAACCTCTTTGCGGGAGCATTTCGCCGAATGCCTCCACATATTTGCGCACCAGGGGATTGGTCGATGCGAGAAAAGCGTCGCGCGAGCCGCAGGAAATCAACTTGCCTTCCTCGAGCAGCGCAATTCGCGTTCCCAGCACAAGGGCTTCGTGCAGATCATGGGTGACGAACAGGACGGTCTTCTGCAGTTGCTGCTGGAGGGCAAGAAATTCGCGCTGCAGGCCGGCGCGGGTGAGGGGATCGAGCGCGCCAAAAGGCTCGTCCATGAGAAGAATGGGCGGGTCGGCGGCCAGGGCGCGCGCTACCCCCACCCGCTGGCGCTGTCCACCGGAAAGCTGATGCGGATACCTGGCGCCAATCTCCGGCGGAAGCCCAACCAGTCGCAGCAGTTCCTCAACCCGCCGGGCGATTCGCTCTTTAGGCCAGTTCTCGATCTCAGGCACGAGTCCGATGTTGCGCGCGACGGTGTAATGGGGGAAGAGGCCGACTTCCTGGATGGCATAGCCGGTGTGGCGCCGCAGCTGAATGACATCCCACTGGCGATTTGCGCGGCCATCGATCAGAATCTCGCCGCTCGAGGGATCCAGCAGGCGGTTGAGCAGCTTCAGCGCGGTGGTTTTTCCGGAGCCGCTGCGGCCGAGCAGAATCAGAATCTCTCCGCGCATGACATCGAGAGTCAAATCGTAAAGAATCTCCCGCCCATTCGGCAGGCGGTAAGAAACGGCGCGAAATGCAATGGCAGCTTCAGCAGATGGCATGAGAAAAGCTTGATGCGCGAGATCAGATATCGTACGCTGCGGGCGGCAAGCCGGTAATTCGAATCCCGCTGTGGCCTTTGTGTCGGATATTGAAGCCGATCAACAGCGCCGTGATCTGCTCGACGATGCGCGCGTTCTCCAACTTGCCGCCGTCCAGGGCGCGAACGCCCGGAATTTTGCGGGCAAGATCGCGGACTCTTTGCGCCGCAGCTTTGTCATCGCTACAGACGATCACGTCGCAATCAATAGGGTTTTCGCCGTGTAGCAGGTCAGCGGAAGTGTTGTGAAACGCGGCAACCACGGCCACTCCCTCGGGAACCAGTTCTGCTGCCTGCCCCGCCGCAGAACCTTGCCACACTCCAAGAGTGCGGGTGGCACGGCCGCCAATACTTGCCGCCAGCGGCACGGTCGCATCGATGAGAATCTGGCCAGGCTTGAGCGCCGGCTTGATGTCCTTCAAGGTCTCGGCATGGGCGGAAAACGGGATCGTGAGGACAACAATGTTTGCCGACCGGCAGGCTTCCTGGTTTTGCGCGCCTGAGATTTGAGCCTGGCGCGCCGCGCCGCCACTGTCTCGGTGAATCTGCTCGCCCAGTCTCGCCGCGGTTTCTGACGCGCGTTTCGCATCTCGCGATCCGAGGATGACCTTCTCACCGGCTCGCGCCCAGCGCAAGGCCAGGCCTGATCCCTCGGGGCCGGTGCCGCCCACGATTGCGATAGTCACGCGAACTCCGGCTCGAGCAGCGGCTCGGCAGGGAAGACCTCAAACAGAGCGCGAATCTGGATTCGCGAGTATGTGGTGTTGCGCTCGGCAGGGATACGGCCGATTTCTCGAATCAGCGACTGGAAATCTTCGGGCGCAGTGTACTGCCCGGCCGTGGCCCCGGCCTCGCGGGAAATGTTTTCTTCCATCAGCGTGCCGCCGTAATCGTTGGCGCCGGCCTGCAGGCACAATTGAGAAAGGCCACGATTCAGCTTGACCCACGAGACCTGGATGTTTGGGATCGAGCCCGCCAGCATCAGCCGTGCGAGCGCGTGAATTTTTAGATGTTCGGCCAGCGTCGGACCGGGCCGCGATAATCCCTGCTGAAACAACAAGGTATTGTGATGGACGAATCCCAGGGGAACGAATTCTGTGAAGCCGCCGGTTTCGCCTTGGATGTCCCGCAGCAGCAAAAGCTGGTTGACCCAGTGCTCCGGCGTCTCCATGTGCCCGTACATCAGAGTAGAAGTGGTGCGAATGCCGGAGGCGTGTGCCGTACGAATCACTTCCTGCCATTGCGCCGTAGAAAGCTTGTTACGCGAAAGCACATGGCGCACATCGTCGGCCAGAATTTCAGCGGCAGTTCCGGGCAGAGTGTCGAGGCCGTTCTCCCGCAGCATGGACAGGTAGTCTGGCAAGCACATCCGGGTGAGTTCGACACCATAAATAATCTCCATGGGTGAAAAAGCATGAATATGCATTCCCGGAGTTGCTGATTTCACCGCGCGAAGAATGTCCCGATAGTAGAAGGGCGGCAGGTCCCGCGGCAGGCCGCCTTGAATGCAGACCTCCGTCGCCCCCAACTTCCAGGCTGCAACCGATTTCTCGGCAACTTGTTCGGGAGTGAGAAAGTAAGTGTCGTGCTCGCGCGGTCCGCGGCTGAAGGCGCAGAATTTGCAGCCGACAAAGCAGATGTTGGTGAAATTGATATTGCGATTGACCACGTAAGTGACGATGTTGCCCGCCAGTTCACGGCGGAGTTGGTCGGCGGCAACCAGCAGGCCAAGCAAGTCGGGACCGTCGCTGTTCGCGAGCAGAAGCCACTGCTCGGGGCTCAGGACCTCCCCCGATTGAGCATCGAGAACGCGTTCCACCGCGCCGCGATTCGCCGGGTGCATTCTGAGCGAGATCTCCGCCCATTCCTGCCGGGGAAAGTTTTCCAGCTCTTCTCGCGTACAGGTTCCTGCAGGCATAAACTTTCTCCTTGCGCCTTAGCGGAACAGATCCGCGCTTTGGGCGCGAATCAGGTCACGTGCGCGTCCGCTTGCGTGTGAGTAGCGGAACCCGCGCACAATGCAAAACGGTGTCCGCTTAAGCTTGCCGCAGACCAGGCCTGCCGCGCAAGCCAGTTCGTCAGCCACAGCTTCGGCACTGGCGTGCAGCACGTACCCATGCGGATCCCGCTTGCCTCGATCGTCGTGCAGGGGACTCATTCCAGCTACTCCGATGGCGACTTCGGTTAAGCCTTCGCGCCAGGCACGGCCGAAAGAATCTGAGATGATCACGGCGACGGACGCGCCCAATTCTTTTTTGATGCGCTTGCGAATGCGGGAAGCTGAGCGGTCCGGGTCTTTGGGCAGCAGGATCGCGCGCTGCCCGCCATCCACATTGGAGATGTCTACGCCGCTGTTCGCGCAGACAAAACCGTGATGAGTCTCGGTGATCAGAATGCCGCGTCCGTTGACGACTTTCTTCCGCACGATGCGCCTGGCTTCGGACATCGCCAGTTCTACAAGACGTGCATCAGCGTCCGACTTTTTTGCCCAGGCTTGGGCGGCTTGCGAGGGCTGGACGCTGTCGAGGGCGATGATCCTCCCTTCCGCCTTGGACACGATCTTGTGTTTTATAACGAGAACGTCATCCGTAAGGAGAGCCTGGTTGTGATGCTGCATTGCCTGCCGGAGTTTCCGGACCAGATCGTCGCCAGGCGCAATGTCTTCCGCCAGCGGGACGGGAATCACGGAGAGGATTGCAGACTTCATGCGCTCTCAATTGCGGACGCTTCGCGCAGGATCAGCTTGCGAGCGAGTTGCTGCGAGAGTTTCTCGCCGGGCGCATTGGCCAGATTGGCGAGATCGCGGGGGGTATCGATATCGAGTGCAATACGGGGCAACGAGAGCACAACACAGGAAGCATCGGCATTGATTGCGGCCGAGAGGTGGGGCATGAAACTGTCGTTGCCGAACCGCAGCGGAAACAGGCTTGCCGGCCGGCGCAGGGCAGCGTTGGTGCCTCGCTTGTCGGCCGCCGGGACGAGGACAGATCCGCGAGATGGAGCGGCTTCGTAAATGGCGCGGAGGTCGCCAGCCTCAATCAGCGGAATATCGCCCGGGATTACCAGCACATCATTCATGCCGCGGCCAAGGCACGTTCCCGTCGCCATGGCGATTGCGTCTGTCTCGCCGGCGTTCGCATCGTCTCGAATCACCTCGAAGGAGTAATAGCGCGCCAGCTCGATAGCAACTGGGTCGCGGGTTACGACAGCAACCGGAGCCGATCCATACTGTGCCAGGCTGTCGAGCACATCGCGCAACATGGCTCGCGCCAGCTGCGTGCGCGCAGGTTGGTCGAGCAGCCCGGCCAGCCGCTGTTTCGCGCCGCTGGAATCTTTTACCGGAACAAGGATCATTGAACCTCGGCCGCAGATGCGCTCAGAATTTCCGGGGAAGCCAAAGTCAGGGCTGCCCTGGCGACCCGTTCCCGGTCATCCAGGGTTTTCAGCAAAATGTTGGTGCAGTACGTGTCGAGGTTGCGGACAGCGACCACCTGCGCTGCAGCGGAGTCCGACTCGTGCACGACCAGGCCATCCAGAAAGTCGCGGTATGCAGCCGCAATGCCTGAAATCGAGACTTCCAGCCCTTGAGCAGCCATCAGGTTTGCCGCCGGTCCTGAGACTGCGGCTGTGCCGATGAGGGGGCTGACCGCGACCACGGGGGCCGGAGTCTTGCATAATGCGTCGCGAATTC
The DNA here is from genome assembly GCA_036376415.1 of Terriglobales bacterium. GTDB lineage: Bacteria > Acidobacteriota > Terriglobia > Terriglobales > Acidobacteriaceae > Gp1-AA145. The sequence goes on along the minus strand of DASVAJ010000068.1, from coordinate 119,155 downwards.
CGGGAACCGCAAGGATAGGGCCAATGCTGGTCACCGGGTTACTCGGCGCAATGAGCACGGCCTGCGCGGCTCCGATGCTTTCCATGACCCCAGGCGCTGGCTCCGCCTCTTCAGCACCGGCAAAGCGCACGGACTTCACCGGATCCTGAAACCAGCGCTGCACGAAATACTCCTCGAAACTGAGTTCGCCAAGGGGAGTGTCGATGCGGGTCTCGACGCGTTGATCACTCATCGGCAAAATGCGCGCACGCAAGTGGAAGCGCTCCGCGATGATCTGTGCGGCCGCGGAAAGCGTTTTGCCTTGCGCCAGCAGTTGAGCGCGCAACAGGTGAGAAGCCAGGTCGCGGTCGCCCACGCTGAACCACGCAGGTTCGCCAAGCTCCTTCATGGCCCGCAGGCAATGAAAGGTGTCGCCGCGCACACCCCATCCGCGCTCATTGCTAAGGATGCCGGCGAGCATGTAGGTGATGGAATCGAGATCAGGGGAGACCCAGAGGCCCCACCACAGGTGATCGTCGCCGGTGTTGACGACGATCGTGAGGTCCTCTTCGGATATTACCCGGCGAAGGCCGTCAACAAATTTTGCCCCGCCGGTGCCGCCCGTGAGCACGACAATCATGCGGCTCTCCGGGCGTAGCCGTCGGCATCGAATGCAGAATGCAGCCGCGATCGCAACAGCGCCGACCTTGAATTCACGCGCGGTATAAACTCCGGATAAACCGGAAGCCGCTGGCGCAGTTGGAATCCCTTTTCCCGCGTGCGGGATTCGAGTTGCTGCAGATGAGGCCAGGGGCGCTCGGGATTGATGAAGTCGGGAGTGAGCGGCGAGATTCCGCCCCAGTCGTTAATCCCGGCATCGAGCAAGTGTTCGTAATCAGGATCGGTGAGATTGGGCGGCGCCTGGATGTTCATGTGGGGCATAAGCAGCCGCGCGACTGCAATGACGCGAAGCATTTCCCCGCGGCTGGGCTCCGGCCAATCGCGCATAGGAATCGCGGGCTTCACGCGAAAATTCTGAATAATGATTTCTTGAATATGCCGATGGCGTTCGTGCAGCTCGCGGATCGCGAGCAGCGCATCGACGCGGTCTTGCGGCGTCTCACCAATTCCAATCAGAATTCCCGTAGTAAATGGAACTCCTTGCTTTCCGGCGTCTTCAATCGTGCGCAGGCGCTGGGCAGGGACTTTATCCGGGGCATGGTCGTGGGCCGCGCCGGGCGCGAGCAGAGACTGATTCGTGGTCTCCAGCATGAGGCCGAGGCTCGGGGCAACGGCCGAGAGCCGCGCAATCCACTCCGCGCTCATGAGGCCGGGATTCGGATGGGGCAGCAAGCTGGTTTCGCGCAGGACCAGTTCGCACATGGCCTCGAGATAATGCAAAGTCGAGCGATAGCCCATATGTCGCAGAGTCTCGCGCATCTGCGGAAATATCAGTTCCGGCTTGTCGCCGAGCGAAAACAATGCTTCTGTGCACCCCAGAGCCTCCCCCTGACGGGCGACCGCCAGGACCTCTTCCGGGGTCATCGTGTGCGCGCCGGGTTCGCCGGGATCGCGCCGGAAGACGCAATAGCCGCAATAGTCGCGGCACAAATTGGTGAGTGGAATGAAAACCTTGCGCGAGTAGGTAATCGCGCCCGGCTTGAAGCGGTTGCGAGCGGCGCGCGCGGCGGTGAGGAGTTCGGGCAGTTGATGGTCGCTGGTTTTGATCCAGCGGTATGCGTCTTCGCGGGAAAGCGGCGTAAGATCGCGCGCCTTGCCAACGGTCGGCAAGTCAGGCGGATCGGCTCGTTCCGGCAGCAAGTGACTCATGCAATCGCGGCGTCCAGATGCAGAGCTGTTCCCGGGAACAGCCTCGGAAAATGATAACGGAAGCCGCCGCACAGCGGAAATGCAACGTTCATGGTACAACTCTGTTTGGGGTATCGGCTGCATCCCCCTAGGCAGCACGGCGCCAGGAGGCGTTTTCAGAGACCTTCGCGATGACAGGAGACAAAGACCTCTTTCGCCAAGCCATGGCGTCGTTTGCCACCGGAGTGACGCTGGTTACGGTTGACTATGCGGGAGCCGTCAAGGGAATGACTGCGAACGCCTTTGCCTCGGTTTCGCTGCAACCGCTGCTGGTGCTGGTGTGCGTCGACCACAAGGCGGACACGCACGCTTACCTGCACGCGCGCAAGCGGTTCGGCATCAACATCCTTGCGGCGCAGCAACGCGCCATCTCCGTGCATTACGCCAACCCGGATCGAGAAACCCTCACCATGGAGCCGGGCAGCGAAGCGAAGTTTGACCGCACCCAGCACGGCACCCCCGTGCTGCATGGAGCGCTGGCGTATCTTGAGTGCCGGTTGCAGGATGCGCGCGATGCCGGCGACCACACCATCTTCATCGCCGAGGTTGAAGATCTCGTCGTGCGTTCCGGCGAACCGCTGCTTTACTTCCGCCGCAAATACCACGCGCTGGGGCCCGAAGTGACCTAGGCGAGCAGAGCCGTCACAGTTTGCGCCCGCGTTATTTTACTGCCCGCCCATGAGTTCATCCGCCAATTTGCCCGCGCCGTAGAGTTTGCGCAGAGCTTGCGTCATGCCGGCCGTGTGGACGGCGACCGCGCGGTTGCTCTCGATGTCATAGACGTAGTCGCCCACGAGCGACTCGATATTGCCATCGAAAATCAAACCGACGATCTCGCCTTCTCTGTTGATCACCGGCGATCCCGAGTTGCCGCCGATAATGTCGTTGGTAGTCACGAAATCCACCGGCGTGGAGAGGTCGAGGCTCTTCAGGTTCTGTTCAAAACGAGGCATCAGGTTGAACGGAGGCTTGTTGTTAAAACTCATGGCGCGATCATAGAGGCCATAGAAGGTTGTCTTCGGCGGCGCAACCGTGCCATTCATGGGATAGCCTTTAACAGTTCCGTAGGAAAGGCGCAGGGAGAAAGTGGCGTCGGGATAGGTGTTGTGCCCATAAATGGCAAACCGGGCTTCGCCGAGTTGCTCGCCGGCGCGCTGCTCGACACTCTCGATGTTGTCCTGCTCCCATTTGATGAACTCGCGCCTTAAGGGATCGAGCTTGCGGTTGAGCACGATCATCGAATCGGTTGAAGCGTCGACCGCAACCTGGCCGCCGTCAATCAGCGCTTTGCGCACTTTCGGATCCTGCAACTTGCTGCCGTGAACCAGGTCGGCGGCCGCCTGTTCGGGCGTTTTGCCATTCAGCACGATCTTCAGGAAAGGATCACTCGGCCCTAGCTGGTCGAGGTCGCGATGCAGTGCCCCGGTGATGGATGCGATCTCCAGGTCGTCATAGACAGGCGCGGGGGAAAACAGTTCGTAGCGGAGGGACTCAAGCTGCGATTCGTGGAATCCCGGCAGGCGGTCGGCATCGGGTTTCTTGATTTCCGCGACGTAATCCACGATCTCCGCGGCCAGCGCGGACAAGCGCGAGTCGGTGCTGTGATAGTACTGCTGCTTCACGTGTTGCGTCATCTTCTGCTCGGCGGCGGCGATTTCATCCCACGCGCTTCCGTACTTCGTTTTCAAGGTCGCATCGGCATTCACCGCGGAACGGAACTTCTCTTCGTCTGCCTTTTTGGTTTGCATGACATGAGGGTTCTGCAGGCCTTCCAGCATTCCGGTCAGCGCTTTCACACCGTTGGAGAGGAAAAATATCTGGCTATTGGCTTCGCGGGCGTGCTCGGGACTGGTTGCCGAAAAGCGCTGCAGGGTCTCGATGCGGTTTTTCCGCACGTGCAAGGCATTGGGCAGAAGATAATCGCGCTGGAGTTCCAGTTCTGCCAGGGTGTCGAGCCGGTCTGTGCCGCCCGGGTTTCCGCTCACGAAAACCAAGTCACCATCTTCGGCGCCTTTGACATTCCATTTCAGATAATTCGAGCTGTCGATCGGCTTTCCATTCTCATAAATCCGAAACAGCGCCATATCGAGGTCGTAGCGGGGATAGGTGAAGTTGTCCGGGTCGCCGCCGAAATAAGCCGCCTGCATTTCCGGGGCAAAGACTAGCCGCACGTCCGTGTACTTCTTGTAGCGATAGAGCCAGTATTCTCCGCCGCCGTACAAGGTGATGACATCAGATCGCAGCCCGGTCTTCTCTGTGCTCTCGCGCTCAATGGCTGCGACGTCGGCTGCGCGGGCCTTGAACTGCTCCTCGGGACTCTGTCCAGGCTTAGCCGCGCTCTGAACGCGTTGCGTCACATTCTCCATGGAGACCAGGACATTGACTTCGAGATCGGGACTCTTCATTTCCTGATCCGGCGTGGCGGCGTAAAAGCCGTCTTTTACGTAGTCGTGCTGGGCGGTGGAATTCTTTTGCAGCTGTCCGCGGGCCACGTGGTGATTCGTCAACACCAGACCATGCGGGCTTACAAAAGAGCCTGATCCGCCATCGTTGAAGCGGACCGAAGAAAGGCGGACGTGATCCAACCAGTCCTTGGTGAGCGTGAAATGGTATTTCTGCTGGATCTGTTCGGTCGGCGGATTATCGAAGGTCCACATCCCTTCCTCGGCTGAGGCGGCGCAAACCAGCAGAAACATGACGACGGCACACCGGCAGAGTCGTTTCATGAGGGCTCCTTGTCGAATCACTGCACCCTGAGGCTGTCGAGCATCTTCTGATAGGACGGCTGAAGGCTCGAAAAGTCACGCTCCGGGGCTATAAAAATCAAGTACAGGTAATTTCCTCCCTGCCCGGAGCGCACCACCAGGCGATCGTGTTCGGGTACCGGCTTGCCATTGTCCTGCAACGGGGAATTGCTGGTCAGATCCACTTCGCGGGCATCGGCGCCATTGACGCTGAGCCGGCGAATATCGCCGCTCTGCCGCATGCCGGGATTGGACTGCTGCAAGTTCTGGATTAGATCCTGCGCAACCTGGTCGAGTGAACCGGCGTTCTGATCCTGCGCCATGCTGACTACGACGCCATAGGCGATGGCATTCTGGCTCACGCCTGCTTTGGGGGCAACGGTAACGGAATTCTGGCCGGTGCTGGCCGTCCAGTTGGAAGGATAGGACATCTCAATTCCGGCATGCTGCAGTTCACTGAATTGGCCGTTGGGCTTCACCTGGTCAAAGCTCACGTTGGCGACGGTTGCGGACGCTGCGCTGGCAGCCACCGACGATTTGGCGCTCTCCGGGACGGCGCCGTTTTGCATGTTCTCTCGCGCCCAGCGCCCGCTTTTTGCGCCATCGGCAATTTCCTGCGCGCTATAAGCCTTGGTTGACACCGCGTCTTTCTTTGCGGCTTGGAAATCCTGGGTATCTCCGCGGTAGGACTGCCGAGGCCAGTTGCGAACTTCTTTTTCGATCGCGGCCGTGCGATTTCCCGGGTTGGGGTGGTCGCTTAAGAACTGCGGCGGGCTGCCGCCTTGTTTATTTAGAGTCTCGAAGAAATTTGCGAGTTCGACCGGGTTGTAGCCCGCCTTATACATGATGACTGCGCCGACCGCATCCGCCTGGGCTTCATCTTCCCGCGAATACTTCATCAGCAACGTGCCGGCGCCGAACTGGATGCCGGCGCGCGCCAGGTCGCCGATCACGCTGCCGCCCAGGATGCCGCCGGCCGCGCCGATAATTTCGGCGATGGTGTGCTTGGTCGAAGTCGCCGCCTTCGCGGAATGCTGCATGTAAACGTGCGACATCTCGTGCGAAATCACGCCGGCGAGTTGGGCTTCGTTTTGCGCGGCTGCGATCGTGCCCACGTTGATGAAGATCGGTCCGCCGGGCAATGCAAAGGCGTTAATGTCTTTCTGCGCGATCACGTGAAACTGATACGGCCAGGTGTATTTCTGCGGAATCTGCTGAACCAGCCTCGCGCCGAGTTGCTGAACATATCGCGTGATGGGACTGGAATCGGGAAGGACCGGCATTTGCTTGTAGACTTCGCTCATGGCCTGCAAGCCGAGCTTCTCCTGCTCCTGGCGGGACATAGAAGGCGAGCCGGGATTGGGAAGCACCGGCCCGGCGGCGGCGCCCCATGCGGGAGAACTCAGGATGAGGGCGAGCAAGGCTGCGATGAGCTGGTGCGAAATCGATGGAGTGCGCATGTTCTTACGTTCCCTTTACGGTCACGATTTCAGGCAGCAATAGGATGCCATAACGCCGAGTACAATTGCCTATGGCAGAAAAACAGGCATTCCGCGCACCCTCAGCCGGGGAGCGCCTTTTCAACCGCGCCTTTGGATTGCTGGTCGGCCTCGGGGTCGGATTCCCTTACAACTACCTCCTGCAGGTGCGGGGACGAAAATCCGGCAAGATCTACTCAACCCCGGTGAATTTGCTGGTACTCAACGGCAAGATGTTCCTGGTTGCTCCGCGTGGGCTGACGCAATGGGTCCGCAACGCCGAAGTTGCGGGTGAAGTCACGTTGAAGAAGGGGCGAAGGCTGCAGCGGTTCAAGCTGCGCAACCTGGACCCTGCAGAAAAGCCGCCTGTCCTGAAAGCCTATCTGGACAACTTTCGCCGCGAGGTGCAGCCCTATTTTCCGGTGCCCTCCGGTTCACCCCCAGAGGCGTTCGAAAACATTGCGGCTGATTATCCCGCCTTCGAATTGCTGGCGGCCTGATCTTTCCTGGGTGCGACTTCGTGGTGATGAAACGACCACTAAGGGCACGAAGTCTCACGAAGGACATCACTGCCTGGCGCGCTTCTTTGCCTTTGGCCGCGCTCTAGTCCGCTTGCGCTGGCCGGGAACTTTTCCGATCCGCGGATCTCCGGCCAGGACCAACTCGCAGGCCTGAATCGCAGCTTCCTCGAAATCGGGAGCGTCGGCGGGAAGCACTTGCCATCCTGTTATCTTCTTCCCCAGCACTCCGATGGATCGCATACTGGGAAAATCATTTCGCAGGCTGGCATGGTGTTCTTCGGTGGTGGCCAGCCAAACGCCATTGTCCGCGGCGTGGCCGGGCTTATCTCGCAGGATCAGCACGATCTTGTCATCGAGGTAAATCGCAAGGCAGCCGAACATTGGACGGGTATAAAACTGAACTGAACTCAGCGCATCGAGCACAAATTCATGGGGAACTGCCTTGCGTTTGGCGGAAACCAGATCGTCTCCACGTGGAATTAAGCTGCGCTTCGGCATGATTCAGAATAGCGGAATTCCGGGCAACCGGCTCACTCGTAGCGCAGCGCTTCGACCGGATCCAGCTTTGCCGCGCGTACGGCGGGAACGAGCCCGCTGGCGACGCCGACCAGCAGCAACACGAGAGTCGAAATCGCCAGAGTCATGGCCGAGATATGCAGGTGAATGTCGCCTTTGCCGGAAGTATCTTCAAACAACGGTCCCATCATGGGCAGCGTCCCCACCGCAGCCGCGACCGCGTAGGAGACGAGAACGCCAATCGCTCCGCCCAGCACCATAATCAGCAGGGTCTCGGCGAGGAACTGCAGCCGGATGTGCGTCTTCTTCGCTCCCAGGGCCCGGCGCAAGCCGATTTCCCGGATGCGCTCTTCGACTGAGACCAGCATGATGTTCATCACCCCGACTCCGCCGATGCCGAGCGTGAGCGCGCCGACAAAGGTGAGCAGCACTTCCAGGCCGATGGTGATGCCATCGATGATGGGGCGGAATTCATCGCGGCCGAACATCACCACGGCTTTCTTGTCGGTGGGCGAGAACTGCTGGCGGGTGGCGATGGCGGACAGGAACTGAGCCATGGCTTTCTTCTCAAACTGCGGCGCGATGGGCGCGAACACCATCACCTGGGCATATTTGGTATTCCACAGGTCTCCGGCGGTCGAGAAGGGAATCCACACGGAATCGTCATCGCTCGAAAAATAGTTGCTGAGTTGAATTTTGCGAGCCATGACTCCGACGACGGTGAAACGCACGCCGCCGATGGCAACAGTTTCGCCCACGGCAGGACGTCCGCTGAACAACTGCTCGCGAACACGCCCACCCAGGAAGCAGACGCGGCGCCGCTCGATTTCATCGCTGGCATTGAACCAGCGGCCCTGGGAGGGGACTTCGTTCCGCATCTCGCCGTATTCCGGACAGACGCCGCGAATGGCCGCCGTTCCGACGAGCCGGTCCTGATACGCGATGCCTGGCCGCCGCACGGTTTCGCGACAGACGTATTTCACCAGCGGCGCGGTCTCTTTGACGATGTCAACATCGGCCTGCTCAAAGACCACGGGTTTACCGGCACGCTGTCCGCCAGGCTGCTCGCTGGTCTGCCCAGGCCATGCAATCACGACACTTTTCCCGAAGGCGTCAAAGCCGTTCACCAGGATGCTGCGGAAACTGCTGCCGTAAGCAATCAGCAGGGTGACGGTGGCAATTCCCCAGACAATGCCCAGCATGGTGAGCAGGGTGCGGGTGTAGTTGCGCTTCAGCGCAACCCAGGCTTCGAGAATGATCTCAGTCAGCATGACGAATCTGATGATCGGGCGATCGGGTCATCGCATGATCGACATAGCGACCCTTCGATTCTCAGATCATCCGCTCACCCGATGATCCGATCCGCCGGTCCCTCTACCCTCCCGCCTCAAATCGCAGCGCCTCGATGGGGTCGATGGAGGCGGCGCGGCGCGCCGGCAGCATAGCCGCAAAAACCGCAATGGCGCCCAGGATCGCGCAGGCGAGCAGGCCCGTTTTCCAGGTCGGCAGCAAGCCGGCGAAGAAATCCGGCATGGGGATCAGATCCACGAGCCAGCACAGGCCGTACGCCACGGCCAGTCCCACGCCTCCGCTGACCAACGCAATGATCAGCGCCTCAATAAAGAACTGCTTCAAAATCGAGTGAGAGGGCGCGCCCAACGCCTTGCGTACGCCGATTTCACGGGTGCGCTCGCGGACGGCAACCATCATGACGTTCATGACGCCAATTCCGCCGAGAAACAACGTGACCATGCCAACTGCGCCCAGAAAATATTTCATGCCATCCGTCATGGTGCGAAACGCCTTGGCTTCCTGCACCGTATCCCAGATGGGGCAGGCCTCTTTATCGTTAGGATCGTATCCGTGCATTTTGGCGAGCGCGGCACGCACCTGGCGCTTGCAGGCCTCATGCTGCTGCACCGATTTGGGCGTGACCAGGAGTTGTTCGAAGGTATGCGCAGTGCCTGGAGGCTTGTCGGGAAAATCACGCCGCATGGCGGAAAAAGGCACGAAGACCTTGTTGACGTCCCACCCGTCGTAGGAGGAGTCCTGCTTCTTCTTCTCCATCACGCCGACGACCAGGTAAGGAATGTCATTGAGGTAGACGTTTTGGCCGGTGGGATTACGCCCTTCAGGGAAAAGCTGCTTGGCGGCATCGGTGCCGAGAAAGGCTACACGGCGGCCTTCGCGTTCGTCGTTCCAGTCGTAAAAGCGTCCTGCGCCGACCGTGAGACTGCGAATGTAGCCAAATTCCGGATACGAGCCGGTCACCAGAAAAGCTGCATTGTTGTAGTTGCTGTGGGTGCGGACGTCTTCTTTTTCGAGCTCCGGAATCGCGTATTGGCAGTCCGTGCCCTCGGATTCCACGGCCTCAACATCTTTGTCGTCCCAACGCACGCTGCGGCCAGCCCGGGTTCCGCCGGCCTGAAGGCTGGTGCGCCCGTGGAACACAATCATGATGTCCTTGCCCAGATTGCGCGATTGGTCTTCCTGGCCTTTGCGCAGCCCCTCGCCGGCCGCGACCATCAGCACGATGGAGACAATCCCCCATGCAATACCGAACATGGTGAGAAAAGTCCGGAGCTTGTGCGCCCACAGGGTGCGGAATACGTCACGGATCAGGTCGCCCAGGGACATGGCTTAATGATTTGGACGCGCGCGCGGCGCGAAAGTGAGCCGGGCGTCGTCCTCGTAGTGATACGGAGAAGCGGGAGATTTTGTTTCGTCGGAAAGTGTATTCGCGGGCAAATTTCCTAGTTTGTTCCAGGGGCCATGGGCGCTGGCGCGCCGTTCGCCGGATAAGGCACACTCACCCCGCCCTCGATTCTCGGGATACCGAAATGCCCCGCCAGGTGCAGCAGATCGATCGGGCTAATCGATCCTGAGACCGAAAAGAAATTCACCTGGTTGGCGCTGGCGTAGAGCACGGCGATGTTGCGGATGGTGTTGTGCTCGAGCCGCAGCCAGAGGTCGGCGCCGCTGGGATAGCCGTATTTCTCGTGTGCTTTGGAAATGTGTTGCCAGCCAGCCATGCTGTAATCGTGTCGGACGGCGCTTAGCACGCGCGGGTCATAAGCTCCGGGCCCCTGAAAATGAAAGCGGTGAACGGAAATTCCGTCTATGCCGGCGATCACGCGGCGCAGGCCCTGGTCATCCGGATCCTCTTTCGAAGCCAGCACCAGCATGGAACGGTCAAAGCTGAATTCCGTGCGCGACGTGGCGTACTGCCCCAGATCTTCAATCGACTGCGGAAACCAGTTCTGCTGGATGTAGTTCTGCTGCTGCGGCGGAGTTTGCGGCGGCGGTGGAACTTCCTGCTGGGCGAAGACAGCGCATGCAGCGAACAGGGTGGTAAGAAGAAGGATTAGAGACTTCACGGCAGACCTCGAGTGTGCAGTCGGATCCGGCTGTAAGCCGAGCTCAGGTTGTAAAAACCCACAATCCTCACAATAGTTTCGTCAGACTTGCGGGAAATTTTCCGCGGCAGGCCGGTGTCGGACGGGACGTCCGACCCACATGGGCGTTAGAGCTTTTCCGAAGCCTCGAATTCGCCGGAAAGTTCCTTGTGTTTTTGCCTTGCCGCTTCTACGAGGGCGGAAAAAATCGCCCGCGAGTGCGGATCCTCATCGAACGACCGCTCCGGGTGCCATTGCACGGCAAGAACAAAGTGGTCGGGCGAAGTTCCCTCCAGCGCCTCGATGATGTTGTCCTCGGGGCAGCGGCCCACGACTTTGAGGCCGTCGCCAATCACGTCACCCGCAGCCTGGTGATGGCTGGAGTTGACCGCAATGATGTAAGGGGCGGCAAGGCCCGTGTGGTGGCGGGTGTCCAAACCCCCCGTGTCGAGCGAAGCTCGACTGGTGCCGTTGCCTGAGCCACGCCCGGTTAGCCCGCGAGGCTGTCCCAACCTATCAACCCCTGCCAAAATTTCTGCCAGCTTTGAGCCTGCTTCGATCTTCACCTCATGCGCCACCGTAATTTTTCTTCCAGCTTCGTGATTCACCGAAGACTCGATGTGCTGCAGCAAATCCCCGGAGCGATACACATTCAAAATTTGCAGGCCATAACAAATCCCGAGCACCGGCTTGCGCATGTTGTAGGCATCCTGCAAAAGCAGCTCGTCAACCGTGTCACGCAGGGGATCGGCGGGCTCAGTTTTCGGATGGCGGGTAGCATCGAACTTGGCGGGATCAACATCGGCCTTGCTTCCCGGCAGCGCCGCGGCATCGCAGCGCTCAATCATCTTCATGACTTCTGCCGGCGTGCGGTCGAGGGGAATGCGCACGGCCTCGCCGCCGGAGAGTTCAACCGCGCGTTCGTACTGGGGAATGGCGCGCTCAGCATATTCGGGATCGCCACCGTGGGGGAGAGGAATGGCAATGCGCGGTCTCATGGGCACTCAGTGCGCGCCGTGCATCTGGTCTTCCATGCGGCGCAGTGTCTTTGCCTGGTGATAGTGGCGGCCTTCCATGAAACTCGCCGAGACCAGCACCACGGCGGCAACGATGGCGGCGATTGGGAACGCTACATGGCGATACGCCAGGGTCATATTTGGGTGAGTTCCGCGGGCCCAGGCCGCCAAAAGTACGCCAAGAATACCCAGAAAAAGACTTACTGCGAAGGAAAGCAGCGTAACCACAAAGGTCGCCAGCAGCACGCGGACGGGGATCATGTACCAGCGGAGAGAAGCGCGAACGGGAGTTGCAGGCATTACGTCTAGGCTACACCAAACCGGTCGTTGGTCGTCGGCCGTTAGCAAGAACGTCGTCGTCCGCAAAAGCTTCGTATCGCGGCGTCGATGGCGGCTCGCGATTGTTGCTATTGCCTAAGCGGGCTTTTTCCGAGAATCGACAGACGACGACTTCAGCCCTTCACCAGCGGCTGCCCCGGCGAATTGCGTGACAGGCGGGTCAACTTTGCACCGATGCGGGAGCGATCCGCGTCCGATGCTGCAGTGGTTAAGCGCTTGCGGAGCTTAAGAACTTTTTCCTTGCGTGTGCGACGGCGACGAATTTCAGGACGGCGGCTAGGTGCGGACATCCAGGTTTGTTCTCCTTGGGTGAATATGCGAACGCGATTGCAGGCCGGCGTAAACCGGCCAGAATCCATTCAAACGGCGATCGGGATTTTAGTCAAGCTACCATAATGAAAGGGCTGGCTTGCGCCAGCCCTGTTTGTATCGAAACAAGCTGCTGTTATCGGCCGTGCTCGCGTCCACGATTTCCTTGCTCCCCACGCCCTTGTCCACCCTGCGGACCCGCCTCACGTCCGCCACCGTTCTGCGGGTGATAAGCGGTTTGACGGGGAGGCGAGCCGCCACGGTTTTGCATGCGGTTGTCTGGACGCGGAGCGTTGTTCTCCGGCCGGCCGCCCCGGTTAAACGAGTCCTGGCGGGGATTGCCGCCGCGGTTTACTGAGTCCTGACGCGGCGCTGGCCGATCCATATTGCGCCCGTTCTGCGGACGCGGTACGTTGCCATTCATGCCGCGATTGTCACCGCCGCGATTGTCCGGGCGGAAGGAGCGGTCAGGCCGCGCGGCTGCGGCGCCGCGCCCATGAAAATCTCCAGGGCGGGCAGTCGCGGCGACTTCCGGACGGCCATGATTCACCGACGCCAGGAATGCGCGGTTACCCTGCGCGGCATGCTGGTGCTGCATCTGCACGTTGGTGGCGTCGAAGCGGCGCTCGCGGAACGCGCGCTCTTCTTCCGGCCGCGGACGCATGTTGATTCCGCCTCTGCCGCCGTTGTAGCTCACGCGCGTGACGTTGCGGTTGATCACGGTCCGGTTATAGACATTCGTGATGTGGACGTTGGTGACGTTAACGTTGGTGACGCTGCGATTGTAGAAGAATCGATCGCCATGCCAGTAACCGCCGGCAAAACCAACTCCAAAATATCCGAACCCGTAGTTCACGCCGCCGTAGAAGCCGACGTGCGGTCCCCAATATCCGGGATGCCACACGTAGACGCCTTCACCCCACCCCCAGTAACCGGGCGTCCATAGCAATCCAGGCGCGGGCGCAACCACCCATGTGCCGGGAACCCAGTAGTAGCCATCCGGCCCCCAGGCCCAGTAGCCAGGCGTCCAGATATAGCCATCCCCGGGGCATGGCGGCTGCGTGTACACGGGCAGCACCGGAGGCGCGATGGTCACCGAGACGAAGACTCCTGCAAATGACGATGCCGAAAGCGCCAGCACCAGCAGCGCCAGCAAAGAGTAGCGAGTGAAGTTCTTCATGATATCTCCTCTGTGCCCCGCGGCCCTTTTGGCGGGCGAGGCGGCGTGCGTAGTTGAGCGAGTGGCGACAACCAGTGCGAATCTTGATTGCAGCTCACTGATATAAACGCGAGCTCCCGGGATATGTTGCTGTTGGAAATATGTAGCTGATTTTAGAGTGAGTTGCGGCCAGCGAGAGACTCAGGAGTACCAAAGGAAATTACGTTGGTAATGCAGCAGCGGAGGCAACTCGAATTTATAGATGAATCGCTGCGCTCATCGTTCTGCTTCGGTCGGAATGACAGGTCGGTGAAGGACGGTGCGCTATCTCGCCGCGGAGAATTCCTTGGCTGCGGCCGCTTGGGCGCTGTAGCGATTAATAGGCTCAAGTTCCTTCAGGTGGTCGTACCAGCTGTACTTCAAAATCACCGAAGTGACGGCGATGATGACGGCGGCCCATGCCGCCCGCTTGAGTTCCCAAGTGACGATGTACATCGGCAGAGCTACCAGTGCGATCTGCCAGATCATTCCAATGATGATGTTGAAGGCGTCGCGCCAGAAATCCTTGTTGCGCTGGAAGGACGGGTCTTCCTGCTGAACTTTTTTCAGGATCGGTCCCCAGAAGCCCCAGGGCCGCACCCGGCGGTAGAAGTCTTTCAGGGTTTCTTCATCCGGAGGCGCCGTGAGGAGGGTTCCGAGAATGCAGCCGATCAGCGACAGGCCGAACACAATGCCAAATCCGGCGGAAACTTCCAGGTTCAGCGAGTGCGCTTGGGCGTAGGCTTGTAGGGCAGCGCTGTGCTGAATGGCAAGCGGCGCCGTGGTGGACGCGATCATGCCCACAACCATTCCCCAGAAATAGCCGTAGCCGTTAAATCGCCACCAGTACCACTTCAAAACGTTGGCGGCGGCGTAGCCGCCCCACAGCGACGTGACGATCCAGATCACCACTCCGTTGACGGTGGAGACGTACCATCCCAGCAGCACTCCGAGCAGAACCACGATGAAGGAACTGAGATAGCTCAGGCGGACATAGGTCCTGGGCTCGGCGGTGGGATTGATGTAGCGCTTGTAAATGTCGTTGACGAAATACGGCGGCGCGGCATTCACCGTCGCGGCGAAGTTCGACATATACGCCGCCAGCAGGCCTGCGATGAGAACTCCGAGAAGTCCGGCAGGAACGAAGCGGCCCAGCGCTTCGGGCAGGATGCGCTCGAAGTCCATGTTGGTGCCCATGCCCCGAATGGTGTCGCTGAAGAAGACGAGCGCAAGAATGGTCAACCCCGTGATCAGGAAATAACGCGGGAACGTGAGCACGACATTGACCCAGCCGCTCATCATCGAGGCTTCGCGCGGGTTGCAGCAGGAGAGCACGCGCTGCATGTCATAGTTCGGCGCCGGTCCGGCGGCGCTGATCAATATGCCTTTGAAGAGCAGCATCATCACGAAGAAACCGAACAGGCCGTAACCGTCCTGCAGGATCTTCGTATTTGCGGATGGCACGAGCTTCGACCAATCCAACCCCAAGTGCCAGCCGAAGAAGATGTTGTCCCACCCGGACGGCATGAAATGCTGGAGCGTGCCGGGCGCCACCTTCATCATGGCGATGATCCCCACCGCAAAGGAGGCGACCGACAGGATGCAGAACTGCATCACTTCGGTGATCACAACGCTGAACATACCGCCCTTGATCACGTAAATTGTCGTGATCGCGATCAGCAGCAAGGCATATTCATTCACGCTCAAATGCCAGGGCAGGAACGTTGCCGCGAATTTGCCGATGCCTTTGAATCCGTAGGTGAAAAAGCCGATGATGCTGAAGAAGGCGTAGATCACGACGATGATGTGCGAGAGGGTAGCGCCGCGGCCGGTGCCGAAACGCGTCTGAATCCACTCGGCGCCGGTCATTACGTTGGATCGCCGCAGCCAGCTCGAGAGGTAAACCATCAGGAAAACCTGGTTAAAGGTCGGCCACAGCCACGGGATCCACACGCTTTTCAGGCCGTAAACGAACATCCAGTAAACCAGCAGCATGGTGCCGCTGATGTCGAACATGCCGGAGGCGTTGGAGACCCCGAGGACGTACCAGGGCATGACGTTGCCGCCGAGGAAGTAGGCCTTGATGTCCTTCGAGGCGCGGTGGGAAACCCAATAGCCGACCAGGACGGAAGCGGCGAGATAAGCCAGAACGATAGCGATATCGATGGCGTGTAAGTGCAAGCGGCACCCCAGTATGAGCGCGAAGAATCAGGTCCCAAGCCCGGTCGGGTTCGTGCACAAAATGGATTTTCTACAGGGCTGCCCAACTATAGCACCAGAGTGGACGGGAATTGAGGAAAAATGAGGCTAGTGCAGGGACGGCTCTCCACAGCCGTCCGGCGGAGCGAAGCTCCGCTCGTGATTTGGCCGATCGCGCAGACGCGGGTCGGGAATGCCGCGCTACATTAGTTCCCCGGCTAACAGGAAAACCAGTGCTGCTTGCCAGTTGATGGCGATTTCGTTGCTCGCATACGAGGCCTGATCATCCACGTAAACCCTGGCCGGTGGCAAGTTGGGCGACAATGAGTGCAAGACCGCGTCCTGGCGCCCGGCGTTCGGACCTCCCGAAAGCAATCCCGGCCACGGTTCTGCGTTGTTGTCGGCGCCGCTTGGCCGATGGTGCGGATGGCGATACGGGTTCTCCCCGAGTTGGGTTACCCACGACAGCGAAAATGTGTTGCGCCCGAGCAGGTAGTGCAGGTTGTCGAGGGCGGCGCTCACAAACCGGGGATCGGGCGAGAACGTGTTGGCCACCACCAGTTGCATGCCGTATGAGGCCGCGACCCCGTTTGACCCCCAAACGTAGTCCTTGGTCGTGAGGCTCACGCGATAAGGCGTGTTCGCTGTGCGTTGCGCAATTCGGGTTGCAATGGCGACACTGCTGTCGCGGATCGCCTTCACAGCGCCCGCATCGGCGCCATTTCGCTTTGCCAGTGCATAGCTCCACAAGCCCATGGGAGCAACTTCGCGCCAGCCTTCCGCGGGTGGAGCATCCAGGGTTGGAAGGTATTGCTTGTAGTTTTCGAGAAAGAATTTGCTGTAAACATCATCGCCGGTGGTGCGCCACAACTCCGCCGCCGCCCAGACGCGTTCGTCGGTGCAGTTATTGTCGCCGTACTCTCCCGTGCTGATGCCCGGCGGATTCCTGAACGTCACGTTGGGATACTTCTCGGTCCACGCCCAGGCTTTGCGGGCGGCGTCCAGATTTTTCGCGGCAAACTTCGCGTCGAACGGTTGATAGACGCGAGCGGCAATCGCGGCAACGGATGCAAGATCGGCGGTTGCGCACGTGCTCTTGTAAGGAGCGGATCCGGTGCCGATCACCTCGCTGGGCAACGTGTCGTCCTGCGGCATCACGAACCCGGAAAAATGCACGCTGGTCTGCTTGTGCCAGACGCCGCCGTCCTGGTCCTGCATCTTCAGCATCCATTCCAGGTTCCAGCGGGCTTCGTTGAGAATGTCGGGGGTGCCATTGCCGCTTTCCGGAAGGTTGAGCTTAATGGATTTGAGCCTGTCGCCAAACATTTCCCACGCCCACAGCAGCGACCCGGTGGAAATTCCGGAGTTCACGACATAGCGGCCGTAATCGCCGGCATCGTGCCAGCCGCCGACATTGTCGCGCGGCCCGCTCTGGCCCGACGAAGCATGAAATTCGCCTTTCAGGTGACAGGCCGGATGAGTGTAGCCCGGATACTCGGTACCGAGGTCAACCGCAGTCCCGCACCGCTGACCGTAGAAAGCTCGCAGCGCGAGGTAGTAAGCGCGGGAATAAACGTCTGAGGCGATGGAGAAATTCCAACTCCTGCCGACGCCCGGAACATCGATGTAATACTTTCCGGGTTGGCGAACGCTGGAGAACTCCGCCGCCTGGACCGTGTCGCCAGTGTCGGCATCCTGCGCAGGCGAGCCCAGTTTTCCTTGCAACGCCACAGAATTGTCGCTCGCCCGCTTCACTGTAAATGTGCGCGCCGGCGCGCTCACCAAGGCGATCTTGGAAGCGTCTATGGGATATCCAACCTGGTCGACTTTGATGGCTAGCGTCGGATTCTGGGCCGAGGAGAGCGTTGTCGTCGCCAAAACAATGACCGCAATGAGCAATGTAGGATGGCTGACAAACACCGAACCTGCGGACATGAAGCGCATCCTTTCCGGGACTTTGTCCCTGCCAGTGCCAGAAACTTGTCGAGGTCTGCTGCCTGCACTGTATAATTTGGCTACCCTTTGCACAAGCTAAAAAGCTGCAAGAAAATCGATTTGCATTCGCGCGCCGCAGGTCGGGAAAACTCTTTCGTGTGGGAGCAGAGTGCATGAAGTTCGGCTATTTTGACGATCAGCGCCGGGAATACGTGATCACGCAACCGGACACGCCGCTGCCGTGGATCAATTACCTCGGTTGCCAGGCGTATTTCGGAATTATCTCCAACACGGCGGGCGGATATTCGTTCTACCGCGATGCCCGGCTGCGCCGTCTCACGCGATATCGCTACAACAATGCTCCTTTCGACCTGGGCGGCCGCTACATCTACCTGCGGGACAATGATTCCAAGGAGTTCTGGTCGCCATCCTGGCAGCCCACACGTCGCGAACTGGAAAAATACGAATGCCGCCATGGCATGGGATACAGCATTATCGGTTCCGAATACAACGGCATTGAGGCACGCACGCGCTACTTCGTGCCGCTGGATGAGGACCTGGAAATCTGGCAGCTCACGGTGACCAATCACCGCGATGCTGCGGCAAAGCTTTCGATTTTTTCCTCGGTTGAATTTTGCCTGTGGGACGGGCAGGACGACTCCACCAACTTCCAGCGGAACTTCAGCATCGGCCAAGTGGAGATCGAGGATGATGTCATTTATCACAAGACCGAATACCGCGAGCGCCGCGATCACTTCGCCTATCTCGCATGTTCGGCCAAAATCGCTGGTTTCGATACGCAACGCGACACCTTCTTAGGGCCGTATCGTGGATGGGATGATCCCGCGGTGGTCGAGCGCGGAGAGTCGGCGAATTCAGTTGCGCATGGCTGGGCGCCAATTGCATCCCAGCAGGTAAGACTTGATGTCAAGTCCGGCGAGTCGCGACAGATTGTCTTCATTCTCGGCTATCACGAAAATCTCCGAGATCAGAAATTCGATCCGCCGGATTCGCAAACCGTCAATAAGAAGACGGTGAAGCCGGTGATCGCGAAATACCGCAATCCCGAAAACGCCGATGCGGCTTTCGAAAACTTGCGCCAGTACTGGGATTCGCTGCTGGGCATCTGCCAGGTGGAGACGCCGTGCGTTCACACCGATCGCATGGTGAACATCTGGAATGCGTACCAGTGCATGGCTACGTTCAACATCTCGCGATCGGCGTCGTTTTACGAGTCGGGCATTGGGCGCGGGCTTGGCTTCCGCGATTCCAATCAAGACTTGCTGGGCTTTGTGCACATGGTGCCGTCGCGCGCGCGGGAGCGCATTCTCGATCTTGCCGCGACCCAGCTGCCGAGCGGGGGCGCGTACCACCAGTATCAGCCGCTGACCAAGCGCGGCAACAACGACGTAGGCAGCAACTTCAATGATGATCCGCATTGGCTGATCGTGGGCGTCGCCGCCTACCTCAAAGAGACTGGGGACTGGAGCATCCTGGAAGAGGCGGTTCCATACGATAACCAGCCGGGATCAGAGCAGCCGCTCTATGAGCACTTGCAGCGCAGTTTTCAGTACACGCTGCAAAGGCTGGGACCGCACGGTCTGCCTCTCATTGGCCGCGCGGACTGGAACGATTGCCTGAATCTCAACTGCTTTTCGGATACGCCGGGGCAATCCTTTCAAACCACCACCAACAAAGAAGGCAAAGTGGCAGAGTCAATCTTCATCGCCGGGCTGTTTTGCCTCTCCGGTCGCGAGCTGGCGGAAATCACGCGCCGACGCGCCTGTGCCGACGGCAGGCAAAGATTGCAGTCTCCCTGCGCCAGCGCGGAGAAGCTTGCGAACGGTTATCTCGCCGAAGTCGCCAAAATGGAGGAAACCATCCGCCAGCATGGCTGGGATGGCGAATGGTTCCTGCGCGCCTACGACGATTTCGGCAACAAGGTCGGCTCCAAAGAATGCGAGGAAGGCAAAATTTTTATCGAGACGCAAGGCTTCTGCACGCTGGCTGGCGTGGGCGTGGACAACGGCATGGCTCGCAAGGCCCTCGCTTCGGTCCGAAAATACCTGGCGACGAAGCACGGCATCGTGCTGCAGCAGCCGGCTTATTCGAAATACTATTTGCACCTGGGCGAGATTTCCTCGTACCCGCCCGGCTACAAGGAGAATGCGGGCATCTTCTGCCACAACAACCCCTGGGTGATGATCGGCGAAACACGGGTCGGCAACGGAGACGGCGCTTTCGACTATTACTCGCTGATCAATCCTTCCAAGCGCGAGGACATGAGCGAGATCCACCGCTGCGAGCCCTACGTCTATGCGCAGATGATCGCCGGCAAAGACGCGCCTGCGCACGGGGAGGCAAAAAATTCCTGGCTGACGGGAACCGCGGCATGGAATTATTTCGCGATCACGCAGTGGATCCTGGGAATTCGCACGGCGTACGACGGGCTTCAGATCGCGCCTGTGGTGCCGAAGAGCTGGAAAGCATACAAGGTGACGCGGAAATTCCGCGGAGTTACCTATAGCATCGAAGTCGAGCGCGCGGGCGAAGGGAACACGGTTGCCTTAACCGTAGACGGCATTGCATTGAAGGGAGATGTCGTGCGGCCGCCGGCCGATGGAAAAAAGGAAGTGAGAGTCAAAGCAGTTCTGTCCTGACGGCGGCTGGCTTCCCATTTTTGTTACTATTCCGCTGTCTGCCCTATGCCTTACATCCCCAGCGATTCCCGCTATTCCACGATGCAGTACCGGCGCTGCGGGCGCAGCGGCCTGCTGCTGCCGGCAGTTTCTCTCGGTCTTTGGCACAACTTTGGCGGGGTTGACGTATTTGAGAATTTCCGCGCCATTTTGCGGAGGGCGTTCGATCTCGGCATCACGCATTTCGACCTCGCCAACAACTACGGGCCGCCGCCCGGATCAGCCGAGGAAAACTTCGGCCGCATTCTCAAAACCGATTTCGCCGGTTATCGCGATGAATTAATCATCAGCAGCAAAGCCGGTTACACCATGTGGGACGGCCCTTACGGCGACTGGGGATCGCGCAAGTATCTTCTGGCCAGCCTCGATCAGAGCCTGCGACGCATGGGCCTCGATTACGTCGACATCTTTTACTCGCATCGGCCGGATCCGCAGACGCCGGTCGAGGAAACCATGTCGGCGCTGGATCAGGCGGTGCGCTCTGGGAAGGCGGTCTATGCCGGCATCTCCAACTACAACGCCGAGCAGACTGCCCGGGCCGCTGCCATTCTTCGCGAGCTTGGCACGCCGTGCCTGATCCATCAGCCCAAGTATTCGATGTTCGAGCGCACGCCCGAGAAGATTGGCTTGTTTGACGTGCTTAACAAAGAGGGGATCGGCTGCATCGCATTTACGCCGCTGGCACAAGGGCTGCTGACCAACCGCTACCTGGACGGTATTCCGGCGGATTCCCGGGCTTCAAAACCGCACGGATTCTTGAAGCGCAAAGACATTGACGAGCGCCGTCTTGGCCAGGTGCGAGCGCTCAACGAAATAGCTCGGAAGCGCGGACAGTCACTCGCGCAGATGGCGCTAGCCTGGGTCCTGCGCCAGCCCGCGATGACCAGCGCCCTGATCGGAGCCAGCCGCGTGGAGCAGGTGGAGCAGAACGTGGCGGCGCTGCAGAAGCTGGAGTTTGCGGCGGAGGAGTTGAAGCAGGTCGACGCTGTGATAGAAGCGTAGTGAATCACAGCGGAAATGAGCACTTCATCTTGCTGCAGGTGGTCAATGATGCGGTAGCTGTACGCGAACAGCTCGCGAATATTCTCGTTATCGAACTCGGGTACTTGTCGCCCGGAGCGCGGGAAGCGCGACAGTATTTTTGTTCGGCTGACTATGGTCCCTGACCACAACGGCAGCGTACGCTGGAGAATCTTGGGCGATGTAATCGGCGATGGATTCTACGTCCCGAAGAGCGCGCTGCGACCAGACTGCTCGGTGAGCCATTTGCTCAAGCGATTTTCCACTTCCTCTTCTGAAAGACTGCCGGTCATGCGGGCGTCTTCCACTCCGCGGCGCACTTTATCGAGAACATAAAGATGATATTGAATGTCCTCCACAGAACGGTCATCGGGAAGTCTGTTTAGTAATCGCTCGATATCTCGCTTCGCGGTGTTCACGGCTGCAAGAAGAATAGCATCGCTGTCGAGATTCGCTCGACCTGGACGGGTGTGGAGACCCGCGCCCACACCACCGAATTATTGCGCCTTCCCCTGCATCGCCCCGCTGAAGAACTTGCCGGAGTCGCTGAGGCCGTAATTCCACGAGTTGATCAGCGCCGGCTCCCACTCTGGGTCGTAGACCCAGCAGAACCAACTGATGCCGTGGCCCTCGAGATACTTCACGATGGCCTGCGGATAGTCTTCCGTTGCAGGATTCGGGTTCTTGGGAGTCCAGAAGCCAAACTCGGTGGCTACGACAGGAAAGCGGCCGGCGGCGAAACCGAAATCCTCATCCCACTTCGGCTCCCATGGCTTGGATCGCTTGAACACGTATGGGTGCACGGAGTAGGCAATCCCTTCGGCATTCAGCGGGCTTGTCCGCAGGGGCGCCAGGTCGTAGGCCCAGTCGAATCCGGCGACAATCGGAATTTTGTTGCGATCGAACGAGTGAATCAGGATGACGAGGTCTTCATTCAGCTTCTTCCACTCATCCCACGAAACTGGGCCCCAGTTGTCGGAATAATTCGAAGGCTCGTTGAATAGCTCATAAAACACGACCGTGTTGTTCCCCTGAAAGTGATTGGCAATCGTGCGCCAGAAGTTGAACCATTCCACACGCGAGGTCTGGTACATCGGGTCCTGAAAGACTTCGGTTTCGATATTGCCAATCGAATGAAAATCAATATCGATATACATGCCGAGCTGGGTGCACCATTCAATCGCTTGATCGAGCAGCGCCATGTAGCTTTGCGTCCCGCGTTCTCGCCAGGCTATCGGATGCACGGGAATGCGCACCACCTTGGCTCCGGTCTGCTGCACGTGCTGGAAGAAGTCGAGGTTCCAGTGCCCCTGGTGCTGGATCTTGTCTGGGTCGGCGATTGCCATTCCGCGGAATAGAACTACATTTCCAGCGGGATCGACGAATTTATTTCCCTTTACGACAATCAGCGGCAGCTTTTTCGCACTCGGGCTATTGAGCGGCTTGTTCGGGTACTGGTCGTGCCACCACGCGTGATAGGAAGTATTAGAAGTTTGGGCTGTTGCCGGTAGGAATACGAGAGTGATGATGACCCCGGTTATGAGAAGTCTCATGCTTTCTCCTTGTCAGCACAATTTCGCAATCCCTGTGCGGGATTTCGCGAACGATGGATTCAGACTTGCCGATTATGTTGCGCCCGTGGCTGCTATCTCCATCGCAGGTGGCCGCAACCCCTTGATCAAAAGCCAGCAACTCAGTGCGATGTCAAAAAAACCCATTGGCGCGTCGAATAACCAGAGATTCACGATCTTCTCGAAGTGAGGGAAAATATAGAGAGACACGGTACACCCGACGCAAAACAGCGACGTAATCAGGCCATAAACCGCAAGCCATCGTGGAATGTAGCGCGACCTGAACCAGACATATGCACAGAGAGTCGACGCCAGTGCTCCGAACAGCAAAGCGACATAGTAACTGTCAAACCGACGCGTGCCCGCCGCGAACCTGACTAGTACTTGCACTTGGCTCGCTTGCGCGGAGTCAGGTGCGTGCACGATGCGAAGAACTTCAAACAGGTCGGTTGTCATGATCAGCCACATGACCACCCAGAGCAGTCTCCAGATGGCTGCTAGCAGGGCCAGCATCTTGCTCACAGGTTCCAGGATGACGTAGAGGGCCGTGAGCAGCACCACCACAGCGGCGCAATAAGTGAGGTCGCCGGCTATACCCACGCGAAACAACGTCTCATGTGCGAGGACGTGTCTTACAGTTTCAGCCGCATCCGACACAAACAATCGCTCGTGGACACCAAAATTCACGTAAACCACAATCGCGAATGACAGCAGGTACGCCGCCCCGGCTATTTTGGCAGCTCTTCGTTGAGGCCCGGTGATTGCGGTGCTGGGCATTTTTACCTCCTGCGCTTGGCGAACGCAGGCTTCCCGGAGGAGCCGAGTATTTCCAAGTTCTTCTTGATCAGTGCGTATCGCTGTTCCACGCACTTGTGGCTCAGCAGCGGATCTTCCGGCGTATTCATCACGTAATCGACGAGCTTATCGACCGTGCTGGTGGCCACGTGCAGGCGCGTGTCCGATGATGCGTAGTAAAGGAAAACTGTACCGTCTTGCTTCGCGACCCAGCCATTGCTGAACACGACGTTGGAAACATCGCCAACACGCTCTTCGCCTTGAGGCGCGATGCAATAGCCAGCGGGGCGATGCGTGATTACCTGTGGCCGCTTCAAGTCCGCCAGGAACATATAAAGCACGTAACGCAGGCCTGCAGCGGTGTTGCGGACGCCGTGCGCAAGATGCAGCCAGCCTTTGTCAGTCTTGATGGGCGCGGGACCCAGGCCGTTCTTCACTTCCTTGATGGTGTGGTACTCGCGGTTGTCCATGATGAGTTCTTCGTCGACAACCGGGTTGTCCATGCTTCGGGTCAGCCCCCAGCCGATGCCGCCGCCTTTGCCGGCCTGAATGAAGTCATCTTGCGGGCGCGTGTAGAGAGCGTATTGGCCTTTGACGAATTCCGGATGCAGCACCACATTGCGCTGCTGCGGAGACTTGGTTTTCAGGTCGGGCAGGCGCTCCCAGTTTTTCAAATCCTTGGTACGCACGGTTCCGCACTGCGCCACTGCCGAGGACGTATCCCATGCCGGCGCTGCCGGATCTTTTCGCTCCGTGCAGAACAGGCCATAGATCCAGCCATCCTCGTGCCTGGTAACCCGCATGTCGTAAACGTTGACGTCGGGAGTCTCGGTTTGGGGCAAGAGAATCGGGTAATTCCGGAAACCAAAATTGTCGATTCCGTTTGGGCTGTCGGCGACGGCAAGAAATGACTTGCGATCGACTCCTTCGACGCGGGCGATGACGGCAATTTTCCCATTGTGCTCAATGGCTCCAGCGTTGAATACCGCGTTGATGCCCATGCGCTCCTCAAGATACGGGTTCGACTTGTGATCGAAGTCGTAGCGCCAGATCAGCGGCGTGTGCTCGGCGGTGAGGACAGGATGCTGGTAGCGGTCGAACACGCCATTGCCGTCTGCGGCTTTCCTGTTCCGGCGCTTGAGCAGTTTCTCGTGATCCCGGAAGAGCTGCTGCGTTCTCTTCTTGAACTCCGATTGCCTCATGCAGTCTTTCTCCAATGTGACGGGCGTGCTCTGCGCTCTTTGCGAGACCTTGGCGCCTTTGGTCAAAAAGCTTCAAAAGCCCTTAACCGCCAAGAGCGCAAAGGACTGCCGCAAAGCTCGCTAAGAAAATTACTTCGCGGCGCCTGAGAAGTCCTTGGCTTGCATTTGATCCAACCTCGCCATCGTTTCGAAGCACATGCGGCTGTTGTGGTAAGGGCACTTCCAGGCATCGACTTTGTATTTCTGGTTGCTCGGAACGCCTTCGCGCGACACTTTCCAGAACCACTCGCCGTGTGTGTGATCGACGATGTATTTCTCGATGAACTCCCAGCTTTGCTGGGCCGCCGCCAAAAACTCGACGCGGCCGGAAAGCTGATAGGCATTCCAGAAACCGACAACGGCTTCGGCTTGCGGCCACCAATGCTTGTCGCTGTCGGTGATGCCGCTCGCGCCGGCTTCATACAGCAGGCCCCCGTCGGCATCCACCGCTTGCTCGAGGACTGCCTCGGCCATCTTCACTGCTTCGTTCTGCGCGGCGTCCCGCAGACCATGGTTGCCAACCATTTGCGCGGCCTCGCACAGCAGCCAACTGCCTTCAATATCGTGGCCGAAGGAAATGACGCCGGACTTGGGCTGCCAATCCTCATCGAAGAAGAGCCTGAAGTGATGAGTCTTGGCATCGATGATGTGCTCGAGGAAGATCTCAATCAACTTCTGGAGGCGCGTTCTTGGTCCCGCGTCATCCCGTACCCGCAGCAGATTGGTGTAAGCCTCCAGCAGGTGCAGGTGGGTGTTCATGGACTTGCTCGCATCCATATCAATTTCGCTCAGGCGCTGATCGCCGGCGAGAGCCCAGTTGCGTTCATAAGTTTCGAAGTATCCGCCATATTGGGCATCGTGGCTGGCGGATTCGACGATTTCGTATAACTCGAGGGCTCTACGCCGTGCCTCGCCGTCATCGGTCGCTAAGTGATATTCAGCCAGTGCATAAATCATGAAAGCCTGGCCGTAGATTCGCTTCCTGCGGTCGACAGGGTGGCCCCAGTGGTCCAGCATCCAATACACTCCGCCGAAATCCGGGTCCCAGAAATGTTCGACGATGTAGTCGTAGGCGCGGCAGGCAGTTTCGAGGTAAACATCCAGACCATAGGCGGAATAGGCTTTGGAGAACGTCCACAAAATCCGGGCATTCAGAATGAGGCCTTTTTGCGCCCGGGGATCGATGATCAGATCGTTGGTGATTTGGCCGCGAAAGCCGCCGAATTCCTGGTCGATGGCGTAGTTCAGCCAGAAGGCAAGAATATTGGATCGCAGTTCGCGCTCAACCCTTCGGCGAAGATCCTCAAGGGGCTCACTCTTGACAGCTGCGGCCAGGCTCAGAGGCGACTTCGATGTAGGCACTAGACCTTGGCTTTCGCGGTGGATTCGCGGACGACCAGTTCGGGCTCAACTGCGATCTGACTGGGCCAGTCCGCAAGACCCTCGAGGCGGTCAATCAGCGTCTTGGCCGCGATCGCGCCCATTCGGTGCAGCGGTTGGCGCACCGTAGTCAGGCTGGGGAAATGAAATGCCGCGCCTTCAATGTCGTCGAAGCCAACCACGGAAATGTCGGCGGGCACGTTGAGGCCGGCTTCGCGGATGGCACGAATGGCGCCGATCGCGGAGGCGTCGTTGTAAGCGAATAATGCGGTAAATCGCTGCTTCCGCTCGAGGAGGACTTTGGCGTAAGGGTAGCCGAGCGCAGGGCCAGATTCTTCTCCGGACAATTGCACCGTCAGTTCTGGCCGGATCGGGACACCCAGTTCCTGGGCTACCTCGGAAATCGCCGTCCAACGATCGACGGCGTCGGCGCTTTCAGGATGGCCGATCATCACGGCGATATCGCGATGTCCCAGCGATACCAGGTGATCGAGCGCCAGCCGCGCTGCCAGGCGCTGGTCCATCACGACATTGGTTGCGCCCTCTTCCTGGCGATGGCCAGCCACTGCCACCACCGGCAGCGCGATCGAGTGCTGCAGGTTGAGGTCTACCGTAATGATCCCTTCCGCGCCGCGTTCCAGCAGCAGCCGCGAGTACTTGTTGAACAGGTCGAGATCATGGTGATGGATCCCGGTAATGAAGAAGTAATCTTTCTGCCGGACGTAATCCTCAATGCCGGCGATGACCTGGCCGGAGTATCCGTCGCTGATGTCGGTGGGAATGACGCCGATGGTATAGGTTCGCTTGTTGCGCAAGGACCGCGCCATGAAATTGGGGCGGTATTTCAGCTCGCGCGCCGCGGTAATGATGCGGTTCCGGGTGGTCTCCGGAATGTGCTTCGCGGACGGGGAGTCATTCAAGACTGCGGAAACCGTTCCCGGGGAAAGCTGAACTCGTTGCGCGACCTGCTTGAGGGTAACTACAGAATCAGGCTTGCTGCCGTTCTTCTTCAGGGTCGTCATAATGCAGTCCGTCGAACGGGAAAAACGTTTATTTAATGACAAAAAACGTTCTTGCAACTTGAAACGCTCTAAAGTAGTCCTTTCCGCCGGCAAACGCAAGGATTTCAAGCAGCTTTGAATTCATAAACTTAGACGAAAAGAACTAATGTTCGTGATCGGAGCCAATCATACCGATTTGCTGCCGTCATCCGTATGATCGGCCAGCATTACAAACTTTTCAGCTCACGTTGCCAGGAACCTGCCCAATGAAAACTTTTATGGCTTGCGGCAGGCGATGACGGTTGTCTCGGCCGGAACGAATGCGCCCACGAGCGGTTGCTCGGTCACGGGCAGCACGAGCCTGGGTAGAGCCATTCAAACCCTGTACCCGCCAAGCCAACTTGCAAACGGAGTAGAGGACACAACGCGCACGAAGAAGGGCACGACCGAGGATCAGCGACATGAAGAGCACCGGGGCGCAATCGTAAGTTGCTTTATCGGCGCACGGGGAAAGGAAGCGTTCGCCTGGAAGTCGGAATCCGGCCGGCAGCAACCGGCCGCTCTCCCGCTGAACTGCTCATGGCGGTCGCGGCGGCAACATCGAATCCAGCCTGGGTCGTGTAGATGGCCTCGTCAAAAGCGGTGCCGGAGTTCGCCTTGGCAACGGCAAAAAAGCCATAAGCTTTTCCGCCCGCAAACGAGGTTGCGATGTAATCCCCAACCATCTGACCCGAGAATGTCGATGGCAACCAATTGACCGACATTGGACCGGCCAGTGTAGTGGGAGCACTCCAGGTATTGCCTCCGTCTGAAGAGGAAATGAATCCGACGTAGAGTGCGCAGGTCGAGGCCGTGCAATTGGCCTGGGAATAGTAATAGTAGGTGAGCCCAAGTTGCGCGCCGCTGCCGCTAGTGCCTGGATCGATGCCCAGCCCGGGGATGAAATGATCGACCGTGCTGGTCAGGGGATCGATGGGGATTCTGGCTGGCGCAGTCCAGGTGGTCCCATCCACAGAAGTGCTCATCACCAGATCATTCGAGGAGCAGCCGGCGCTGAAGCTACAGTCCTGCCAGACTACGTAGATTGTTCCTGCGGCATCCATTTGGGCAGACGGTAGCGCGTCGCTGCGCAGGCTGCCGGCCACGGTTTTCTGATTCACGACTGCGACTTGAACCGGCGTGCTCCAGGTCGCGCCGCCGTTGGTCGAGGAGAACGATTCGATATGCGATCCATTGGTCAGAAATGGGACAATCACATTCCCGTTGGGCTGGGCCAGTGGTTGGCCTCCCAGGCCATTGGCTCCGCTGACAGCGCTTGCCGGCGACCAGGTCTGGCCGCCATCGCTTGAGGTGCTCATGTACACGAGATTGTTGGTGCTGTTGTCATCCCACTCCATGTAGCAGTTGCCATAATGCGGGCTGGCAGGCGAAGCATCGCAAGTAATCCAGTTCTTATCGAGGTTGACGCCGTGAGCCACGATGACCGGGCTGCTCCAGGTCGCGCCGCCATCGGTCGAGCGGCTTACCGCGACGGGAACGCTGCCGGCCGAAATCGGCAATGATGCGATCAGCCATACGCCGTGCGCGCTGTCATAAATGACCGAGGTGTCGCTCACCGCGGAGTAGGTTCCCGCGCCCTGAAAGGTTGTGATACGCGGCAGCAGCCCGTTTTGCCAGGTCGCGCCGGCATCGGTCGAAATTGCATAGCCGATGTCGGAAGCGCCGCCGCCGAAAATTCGCCCCACCTGAAAACTGGCGATGATGGTGTTGCCGAAGGCGAAGCTGCCCGGTTCCACCTCCGTGCGGTGCTGGCTGGTGGAGTTCGTGAAGGAGTCGCAGCTCAACTGGATCAGCGGCACGCTCGCCGGCACGAAGGTCGACCCTGCGGTGCACGACGGGGTAGTGATCTTGTTCTGCGCGGGATTTGGAGCAGAACCGCAACCCGCTCCCACAAGGACGCAGACGCCCAGGACAATGACCGCAACACCGCGAACGGAAAACTTCAATCTACTCCCCTTTTGTCGTTGCCAAAGCTCGCAAATCGCGCCACGTGAGCCCAACGCGTTCGGGCACTTTGAACCAAGGTACCGGGGGACTGCCGGTCTGGTCAATCCACCCGTAAATTGCACGGCTGCTAACATCAATGCTGTGCTGCTCGAAGTCGCCAATGTGACGGTGCAGTTTCCTGCCAGCCCGCGCCCGGTAGCAGCGGTGCGCAATGTCAGCTTCAGTCTTGCGGGCGGGAGTGTTCTGGGCCTGGTGGGCGAGTCGGGGTCGGGGAAGTCGGTGACTTCGCTCGCGATCATGCGCTTGCTTCCCCCACAGGCGGCTGTGAGCGGCGAAATCAAGTTCGCAGGGAACGGTGCGGCAGCGAATCTTCTGCAACTCCATTCCGACAAAATGCGCGCGCTGCGCGGTTCTCAAATATCCATGATTTTTCAGGAGCCCATGACGGCGCTCAATCCGGTGATGCGCGTGGGTGAACAGGTTGCTGAAGCGGTGCTCGCGCACGCCAAAGTTTCGAAGAGGGAAGCTTGGGAGCGCGCGGTGGAGGCTTTGAATGACGTGGCCATTCCCGACCCCTCCCGGCGCGCTCGCGACTATCCGCACCAGCTTTCCGGGGGCCAGCGGCAGCGGGTCATGATTGCCATGGCTATCGTCAACCGGCCGAAGCTGCTGATTGCTGATGAGCCAACCACTGCCCTGGACGTCACCATTCAGGCGCAAATTCTCGAATTGCTGGCGGGCCTGCGGGAGAAGTTCGGCCTCACCATGCTGTTCATCTCCCACGATCTGGCGGTGGTCTCCCAAGTTGCCGACCGGGTCGCGGTCATGTACGCCGGCACCCTGGTCGAGGTTGCTGCCAAAGAAGAGATTTTTCGCGCGCCCGCGCATCCCTATACTCGCGGCCTGCTCAAGGCGATGCCGACCCTGAAAAGTGAGCGCAATTCTGCCTTGCAAACGATCGAAGGCGTGGTGCCGCCATTGCAGGATTTGCCGCCGGGTTGTCCCTTCGAGCCGCGCTGCGATTTTCGCGCGCCCGAGTGCGCGCGGGAGTTGCCGCCGCTGGTGGAGGTGAGTGCGGGGCATTGGGCCAGATGTCCGGTGATGCAGCGCGCTTTATAATCCCAATTCCGGTGACCATTGCGCATACTTCTACTGAGCGACATTCATAGCAATCTCGAAGCATTGCAGGCTTGCATCGACTCGCTTCCATCCTTCGACGCGATCTTCAACCTGGGCGATATTGTCGGCTATGGCGCCAGCCCGAATGAGGTCACCAGCAAGGTCCGGGAACTGGGGGGATCGGTGGTTCGCGGCAACCATGACCGCGTGGTTGCGGGTCTCGATAACGTTGAGACCTTCAATCCCATCGCGGCGCTCGCCGCCTTGTGGAACCGCGATCATCTCACCCAGGATCACCTCGACTGGCTGCGGGCTCTGCCGAAAGGGCCACTTACGGTTGCGGATTGTCCCGGAGTTCAGTTCGTCCACGGCGCTCCCGAAGACGAAGACCGTTACGTGGTCACGATAGAAGACTCATTGCAGACCCTTGCCGGCAGCGACGCCAGCGTAACCTTCTTCGGCCACACGCATATCCAGGGAATTTTCTATTTGCGAGCAGGATTGGTGGAAAATCTTTACCCGGAGTACACCACCATTGGCAGCCGGGAAAAGTGGGAGTTCCAGTTGCAAACCGGGGCCAGTTATATGATCAATCCCGGTTCGATTGGGCAGCCGCGCGATGGCGACTGGCGGGCCGCTTTCGCGTTGTTTGACTCGGAGCAGCGCCTCGTAACGTTTTACCGGGTGCCGTATGATTTGAGATCGGCGCAGGACCGGATTTTTGCGGCGAATCTGCCGCCGAGGCTGGCAACGCGATTAGCGGCCGGAAGATAACAGCCACAGATTGCAGTGCTTAAATGATGAAGACGCCCGAACATTACCTCACCGCCCACACCGATGGCGGCGCGCGCGGCAATCCCGGTCCAGCCGGCTATGGGGTTGTGATTCACGATGCGCAAGGCCACAAGGTCGCCGCCCTCAGCCAATATCTCGGCCATCAGACGAATAATTTCGCCGAGTATCAGGCGCTCATCGCTGCGCTGGAATACGCGGTTGAGCACGAGCCGCGAGCTCTCAAAGTGATCAGCGATTCAGAGCTGCTGGTCCGTCAGATCAAGGGGATTTACCGGGTGAAAGAGCCGACTCTGCGCGATTTGCACGGGCGGGCCAGCCAGTTAATCAGGCAGTTGCAGTGGTTCGACATCGAGCATGTTTTACGCGGGCACAACCGCGAGGCGGACCAACTGGCGAATGCGGCCATGGACAAGGGATCCGGGCGTCCCTCCTTTCGTGCTCCGCAACCGGCGCCATCCGGTGCGCCGCAAGAATTCCAAGGCGTAGTTCGCCAGGGGAAAATCGAACTGTTGGACGGCACGCTTCCGGAGGGCGCGCGCGTTGAAGTGCGGATCAAGCGTTAATACGAATCAGGGTGTGCGCCTCGACCATCAGGCAACGCCCAGGGGTTAAGGAATCAGCAACAGCTTTCCGGTTGTTTTGCGGCCTTCCAGATCGCGATGCGCTTGTCGGGCATCCGCCAGTCTGTAGGTGTGCTCGATGCGCAGATTGACCTTTCCTGCCGCGATCATTCCAAATACCGCTTCCGCCCGCGCCGAAAGTTCCTCGCGCGTAATGATGTAGTGTGACAGCGAGGGCCGGGTGAGAAAAAGAGAACCCTTTTGCGTCAAAATGATTGGATCAAATGGTGGGACGGCGCCGCTGGAGCCTCCGAACAGCACCATCATTCCCCGGGGACGCAACAGATTCAGGCCCTTCTCGAAAGTTGTTTTTCCCACGGAATCGTAAATAACGTCCAGGCCCTGGCCGCCGGTCAGCCGCCTGGTTTCTGTTTCAAAATCCGTCTGCGTGTAGAAAATGATTTCATCCGCGCCCGCCGCCCGCGCCAGCCTGGCCTTTTCCTCGCTGGAAACGGTGCCGATTACCCGCGCCCCGAGGTTGTGCGCCATCTGCACCAGCAGCAAGCCGACTCCGCCGGCGGCAGCGTGAACCAGGGCGGTCTGGCCTTTCTTCAACGGGAACGTGTCATAACAGAGATACTGCGCGGTTAAACCCTGCAGCAGGGTCGCTGCAGCCCGACGGTCGTCCACTCCCGGCGGAATGGCCACCAGCCGGTCGGCGGGCACAGCGGCGTACTCCGCGTAACTGCCAAGCACGCCGGTGTAGGCGACGCGATCTCCCGGCTTGAGCGATTTCACCCCGGAGCCAATCGCGGCAACCGTGCCGGATGCTTCCTGCCCGTTAATAAACGGCAGTGTGGTTTTGTAGCGGCCTTCACGCAAGTAGACGTCAATGAAGTTCACGCCAATGGCCGCGATCTTCACAAGCGCTTCATTCGGCTTCGGTTGCGGCACGGGCAGGTCGACCAGTTCGAGGGCTTCCTGACCGCCGGGTTGCTTGACTTGAATGGCTTTCATGATGGCTGTTGGACTAGCGCCGGCGCTTGGAGGTTTCAGAAGACTGGATCATTGGGCAGCGCTCGCTCCCGCGCGGAGCACGATGGTGAGTGGCGGGATCTGCTCCGGCTTGACGTATCGGTTCACCAGGAAGCGCTTACCGTCTTTGCTCACGTCGTAGCTGAACGTATCCGTCGACGATATGGCGGCCCGGCCATGAAACTGAAAAAGAGAAACCGGCATGCCTGTCGAGAAGGTGCCCTGTGTGCTCACGGATGCCGCCGTCATCATTCCTCCGGGCGCAAGATAAAAAATCTCCTTGCCATCGCCGCGCCAGCGCGGCTCAGTTCCGCCACCGCGCGAGACCTGCCACTTGCCGGCTGCGCCGGGGAAAGTGGTGACATAGATCTCCCAATCGCCGGATTCATCGGAAGCATAGGCCAGCCATTTTCCATCAGGGGAAATTTGACCATTAGTCTGATGTGCTTGCCCAGGGAGGAGCCGCTCCGGTTTTCCTCCGGCCGCCGGAATGATTTGGAAGTAGGATCCCATGTTGCCGCCGCGGATAAACAGGATCTGCTTATCATCGGATGACCACGCATTCGGGAGGGAATCATCGGTATTGGATACGCTCAGCAAAACCTGAGCTGATTCCAGCCCGGTCGCTTTCTTCACCATCACCGCGGGTCCGTCGCCCGAGTTCCTGCGGTAGGCGACACTGATGCCATCGCGGGACCAGACGGGCACAACATCTTCGGAGCCATCGAAGGTGAAACGGCTGCTGCCGGTGCCGTCCACGCGTTCGATCCATACTTCGACGGCGTTGGCTTTTTGGTCGCTAATATCCAGGGCGATACGCGTGCCATCAGGCGAAATCGCCGGATTGCACTGGACCGCCGGTTTCCCCACTTGCCCGAGTTCCTTACCTGAACGATCCATCCAAGTGAGTACGGACTTAGTGGCGCCAGTGGAGGTGTTGTAAACCAGAGTTCCATTGTGAGCGACGGTGAGCGCTGCCCAGATCACAGACGGCTGAAAGGCTACGCTCTTGGCGACTACCTCGGCGCTCCCAGAGACCGCTGCTTTGGACGGATCAAAGTCCATGCTGACGAGTTGCTGAGCCTCGTTGGCGAGAAAGAGTCGGTGTTCGCTGAACCCGAAGCTGGAATGGCACGGAACCACAAGCCGTTTCTCCTTCACCTCCAGGGAAGTCACAAAGATGCCGCTGGAGGTATCAGCTTTGGGATTGCCAAAATTTCCTCCCCAATACAAAAAGTGGTCGCCATCGGACAGGAAGACGGGCCAGCGGTGTGTATCTTCAAACCTGTCGACGAGGCGATCGGTAAGCGAGCGGGCGCCGGTGCCGTCCGCATCCACGCGCCACAGCGGCCCGCCAGCATCGGGCGCATAAACGAGGACGCCGCGCGAACCCCAACTGCCGCCGCGCCCCGCCAGAGCGTTAGCAAGAAACTGCGGAGTGCCACCGCTAACCGCGATTTTTTGAAGCTTGCCTTTGGCAAAAAACGCGATGGACGCGCCGTCAGGAGACCAGAACGGGTAGCTAGCCCCTTCCGTTCCGGCCAGTTCCCGGACCTCGGGTGAGCCAATGCGCTGAACGTAGAGCATCGGCAACTCGGTGTTCTCATCCGGCGAAACAAATACGAGCATGTTGCCGTCCGGCGAGAGTGCCATGTGACTAACTTCGCCGCTCTCCGGAATGGCAAATTGCATGGGCTGTTCCGGCGTTGGGCGGTTGAGAAAGAACCAGGTGACGGTTGCTCCTATGATCAGCGCGACGGCGGCGATAGCCCAGGAAAAGAGTGGAAGCCGCTTTGTCGTGGTGGCGATCCGGACAGCAGCGCTCGAATCCGTTCCCGACAAGGCGCCCAGGGCGAAGGACAAATCCTTGGCCGATTGAAAGCGCTGTTCCGGATTTTTTTCCAGGCACCGTCGCACGATGCGGTCCAGCGCGGGCGAGACTTGATGACCGGAGGCGGTGAATTCCGGCGGATCCTCTCGCAGAATAGCTGTCATGGTTTCCGCGGGAGTATCGCGGCGGAACGCTCTCTTGCCGGAAAGCATTTCGTACAACAGGGCGCCGAACGCAAAGATGTCGGTGCGCGGATCGGCGGGTTCGCCGCGCACCTGCTCTGGGGCCATGTATCCCGCTGTGCCCATGACCAGGCCGGCGGCGGTATGCGAACTGGTCAGGGTCGCGCCGTCGGAATCAGCGCTGGCCGCGCTGGCTTTTTGTGCGAGCTTGGCCAGACCGAAATCCAGGATCTTGATCCGGCCATCTTTGGTGACAAAGATGTTTTCCGGCTTTACATCCCGATGCACGACCGCTTTCTCGTGCGCCGACGCAAGTCCTTGCGCGACCTGCACTCCGTAGTCGATGGCCTTGCGTTGCGGCAGGGGCCCGCGATCCAGAACCGCGCGCAGCGTCTCTCCTTCCAGCAGTTCCGAAACCAGGAACGGAGAGCCGTTATGCTGGCCGATGTCGAAAACCGCGAGGATATTGGGATGGTTGAGCGCCGCGACCGAGTGTGCTTCCTGCTGAAACCGCCGCAGCCGTTCCTCATCGCGGGCGAAGGACTCGGGAAGAATCTTCAGCGCAACGTCGCGGCCCAGCCGGGTATCGCGCGCGCGGTAGACTTCGCCCATGCCACCTGCGCCCAGTGGAGACTGAATTTCGTAGGGACCAAGTTTCGCGCCAGAGGTGAGAGACATTGGTGCGGGCCATTATATATGGCGGTGCGTATGATGTTTCCGCATGCCTCCAGGGTCTTCATAACACGTTCGCGCACCGGTAGACTACGGCCACAGATGCACCCTGCAACTATCAATGTGGCAGCGCCGGCCCGCCTGTCTATCGAGCGCAGATCCGCCACTGCAAGAATTGCCGAGCTTCGCATTACCAGGACAGGCGGGTCGCCTGTCCCACAGGGAATTGGAAGAAGCGCGAGGCGGTTGGTGCGCCTCGGCCGCGGCCGCCAAGACTTCAAGAATCTGCGACGCAATTTCGCAAGGTGCCTACGCCTCCAACCGTCACTTCCACCACGTCGTTGGCTTGGAGCGGGCCGACTCCCTTGGGAGTGCCGGTTGCGATAAGGTCGCCGGGAAGCAGCGTCATGGCATCGGCGACGTAGCGAATAATGACGTCCAGCGGGAAGATGAAGTCGCGGGTGTTGCCGTTCTGCCGCAGTTCGCCATTCACCCGGGTCTCGACCCTAACCCCCTGCCACGGGTCGACCGCATCGGTGACCACCGGACCCACGGGGCAGAACGTGTCACAACCTTTGGCGCGGGCCCACTGGCTCTCCTTGTTCTGCAAATCGCGGGCGGTGACATCGTTCACGCAGGTGTACCCCAGAATATAGCTGCGCACATCTTCCTCGGGGCGCAGATTGCGGCAGCGCTTGCCCATCACCACCCCCAACTCTCCTTCGTGATCCACCCGAGTTGAAATCCTGGGGCGAAGGATTGTTCCTCCGGGCGACAGCAACGAAGAAGGCGGCTTCAGAAAGATCAGCGGCTCTTTGGGGACATCGTGGCCGAGTTCGGCGGCGTGCTCGCGATAGTTGCGTCCGACGCACACAACCTTCGAGGGCTCAACCGGAGCGAGCAATGTGGCTTGTTCGAAGGGAATGGGTGAGATTGCCTGTGTGCGATTGTGGTCGGACCACGGCGAATCCAGAAAAATGGCGACGATCGCTTCACGGCCGGCAACTGTCTCTATCGAACCGTAACGAGCGACGTTCTGAGAATCAAACCTGCAGTATTTCATTGATTACGATTCCAGTGCTTTCCGCGGGCCTCAGGGTATCAGAACTGTAGAAACCAAAAGGATTCAGCAGCATACAAACCCGGCTTCTCCGCGCAGCATCCTAGAGACGCCGGGAGCTCGTTTTCGGTGTTTTCAAATCTGGCCCGCTGGAACAGTTCATTTGCACGCCAATCCTAAAGCATATCCCGGCCCAGTACTGGTCGAAGAGCCGCCCAGGCCGCGCGGGTGCATGCGTTGGCTGCTGGGATCAATTTTTCCGGGTCTGATTACCGGCGCCGCCAATGACGACCCCTGCGCGGTTGGAACCTACGCCCAGGCCGGGGCCGCATTCGGATTCGGTTTTTTGTGGACGGCCCCGCTTACCTTTCCCATGATGGCGGCCACCGTCTATCTCTGCTCCAAGCTGAGTGTGGTGACAGGAAAAGGGCTCGCGGGAATCGTGCGGGACTTCTACCCCAGGTGGTTGTTGCACTCGCTGGTTTGGGGAGTGTTAGTCGCCAACATTCTCGAGGCCGGAGCCGACATAGGCGCGATTGCGGCATCGCTGCGTATGCTGCTTCCTGTGCCGGTCACGGGCATTACGATTGGGATTGCCGGCGTCATTCTCATCGTGCAGGTATGGGGTTCATACCAGCTTCTGCAGAAGATCTTTGCCGGCTTGACGCTGGCCTTGTTTGCCTACGTGGGAGCCGCTTTTCTGGCTCATCCTCGTGCCGCAGAATTCCTGCGTGCCACCGTGGTGCCGCACTTGCACTTTACGCGCGAGTACCTTTTGATGCTGGTCGCCCTGATCGGCACCAGGCTTTCGCCTTACATGTATTTCTGGGAATCGAGTCAGAGGGTGGAGCAGGAAACCATTATCGGACGCCGGTCTTCGCGAGAAGAACTTCGTTCTACGGCGTGGGACGCGAATGCCGGAATGTTCTTTTCCAACTTCATCATGTACTTCGTCATTCTGTGCACGGCGGCGACCCTGTTCCAGTCAGGCCAGACCCATATTGCCAGCGCGGCCCAGGCAGCAGAAGCCCTGCGGCCTCTGGCGGGGCGAGCGGCGAGCTTGCTGTTCGCCATGGGGATTATTGGCGTGGGCATATTGGCGGTGCCGGTGCTGACAACGGGCCCGGCTCATGCCTTGGCGGAAATTTTCGGCTGGAGTCATGGGCTGAGGAAAGCCCCAGAGGGCGCGCCGGAATTCTACGCCGTCATCTTTCTTTCGACCGCGGTGGCGATTGCCATCGGCCTTTCGGGAATCAATCCGATGCGGGCCCTGGTGTGGGCGTCCGTGGTGATGGGCTTACTTACTCCTCCACTTATGCTGGTAATCATGCTGGCGGTCAGCAACCGGCAGATCATGGGCGAGTACTCGAACGGCCGCTGGTTACGCGCCCTGGGCTGGCTTACTACCGCCGCAGTTACCGCCGCCGCCGCAGGGCTGATCTGGAGCTGGATTCGTTAATTACTGGGCAGGAACCGTCTCGCTCGTTTCCTCCGATTTTGGGCTCTCGTTCCCGCGCACATCCACAGCAGAAACGGAATACAAATACGTGTGCCCGGCAACGACGTTCGTATCGCGAAATGCCGGGGACTTAACTAATTCCGAATTGATTTTGGCTGCCGTGGCACCTTCCTCGCTGCGATAGACGTTGTATCCCGCGAAATCGGCTTCCGTATTGGCATTCCAGACCAGGTCGATGAACGGCTTCTGTCCAGGGCCGGAGAATACCGCCTGCAGCCCGCTGGGCGTAGCAGGCGGAAAAGTGTCGTGAGCGACAACGGTGATGACCGGACTGTCGTCTCCCTCGATCTGCTGCTCAGTGCCGTTTGACTGAGCAACCAAGGTCACGACTGTCACCCGATATTCGTACGTCTTTTCCCACTCGAAGCTGGAATCGACGGCCGCCGGCGACGAGTTTGCGGCGGGGACTTCAGCTGCGACCACCTGTGTTTTGCCGGCCAATTCGTGCCGGTAGACGCGATACAAAAACCCGAGGCCTTGAAGCTCAGGCAGATGAGTGAGCGCATCCCAGCTGAGGTGAACTCCGTCAGCGTTCAGTTGCGCGCGGAAGTTTGCGGGCGGCGGCAATGTGGGCGCGACCGGCACCTCTGCCTGGTTCGATAACCCGGCGCTTCGGCGATAGGAATTCTCCACGCTCACGGCATAAAACACACCGGCAAGCGGATTGTGCGTCTGCAAATTCACGGGAATGCTATCGGTATATGACTCGACGGCTGGGGTTTGGGTTTGGTGAGGCGCCGGCTTGGCAAACGGAATCTCGGCAACCTTCACGCACTGCTTCATGGGCTCAGAGTCCCGGCAGATTTGGGTTGTGCCTGGGTGCCGGATATTGTGTTGATCGGTGGTCTTGGTGGGCGTTGACCAGGTAAGAGTTACGGTGTCGCCTTTACGCGAAGCTCGCAGATTGGTGACTGGCCGCGGCAATTCCAGGGAAGGCGGTATGGGTACGCCGGGACTTCCGCATGCGGCCAGCAGCGCGGCGAGCAACAGCGACAGCCCCAGCGTCAAATTTCTGGATTTCATCCGGCGTGGGACA
The DNA here is from genome assembly GCA_036376415.1 of Terriglobales bacterium. Lineage (GTDB taxonomy): Bacteria > Acidobacteriota > Terriglobia > Terriglobales > Acidobacteriaceae > Gp1-AA145. Next base: position 80,134 of record DASVAJ010000068.1, on the reverse strand, counting down.
GAGTAACATTTCGGCGGGTACGGCAATACCCGGGGGTCACCAGTCCGACTCTTGTGCGAGATGGCGCATAGCTTCGCCGTCGAATGCCACTACCTTGCGCTCATGCAGGAAGGTTGCCCCAAGCTTTTCATACCAGTCGATTGCCGGACGATTCCATTCCAGAACTTCCCAACGCAGTCCGAAACAGCCTTCGTTCGCTGCGAGCCTGGCGACGGCAGCCAGCAATGACTTGCCAATTCCCTTGCCGCGAAACTTTTCGAGCACGAACAAATCTTCGATGAAAACGGCTGGCCGGCCCTGATAGGTCGAGTAGAAATAAAAGGTGGATGCATAACCCGCCGGCTCGCCATTCCATTCGGCGAGTAACGCGCGAAACTTCGGTTGCCGGCCAAAGCCGTCGCGGAGAAGGTCTGCCTCGGTGGTGACAACCTGGTCGGCTTTGCGCTCATAGGCGGCCAGTTGCCGGATTAGCGCCAGCAGTTGGGGAACATCTTCGCGGGTTGCGAGGCGAATTTTCAGCATTGAAGTGTTGGTGTTTTCTTCGTGAATCTTCGCGCCCTTGGTGGTCGGTAGATTAACCACTAAGGACAGGAAGGCACACGAAGGAATGCAATCAGACTTTCAACTCCGCTACGGTTGCGCCTCCGCCGCCTTCATTCTGCGGCGGCTCGGCGACAGACTCCACGTGCGGATGCTGCTGCAGAAACTGGCGCAAGGCTTTGCGGAGAATTCCCATGCCGCTGCCGTGCACGATACGGACTCGCGGAAGCCCGGCGAGGAACGCACGGTCGACGAACTTCTCCACTTCACGCGTGGCATCGTCCACAGTGTGGCCGATGACATTGATCTCCGTCGGCACATTCTCGGCTTCTCGTTCCAGCGACACGGAAATTCCCCTAGCGCGCGCTGCTTTGACCGGCGTTTCGGCGGCGCGCGAAACCACCTCGGCAATATCTTCGCGAGCGATTCGCATCTTCAACGCGCCAACTTCGACTTCAAAGTGATTATCATCCAGGCGTCGCGCCACCCGGGCATTTCTGCCGACCGATTTGAGCTTGACGTAATCGCCTTCAGAGACCTGCTGCACCAGGCGCGGCTGGGCGTTGGGATCCCCGCGATCCGCGCCCGTGCTGTGGGCGACCACCGTGGAATCGAACTGCTCGCGAAAGTCGCGGCGCAATTTTGCGATGCGGCGCTCGGCATCCCGGGAAAGTTTCTGAGCGGCGGCGCGATCCTGCACGGCATTCACTGCTTCGCGCGCGTGATACTCGAAGTCGCGGAACAGCGCTTCCAGCTTTTTCTCCAGTTCTCTGACTTTATCCTGCTGCTCGCGTTTACTCTCGGTCGCCAGGCGGGAACGCTCGTGCTCCAGTTCTTTCTCCTTCTCGCGCAGGCGCAGGCGCTCCGCTTCGGCCGCGCGCAATTCGGCATGCAGGCGATCGAGAAATTGGGAGACGTCGCGCGCCTGCGTGCTCAGCCGGGAACGGGCGGCATGAATTACGGCCGGATTGAGGCCTAGCCGCTGCGCGATGTTGATGCCGGCGGAGGCTCCGGGAACGCCGATCCGCAGCTCATAGGTGGGCTGCAGGGTCGCTTCGTCGAAGCCCACGGCGGCATTCACCACTCCAGCCGAGTTCGCGCCGAATACTTTGAGCGAAGTATGGTGCGTGGAAATGATGGTGAAGCAACCAATGCGCAGAAAGTGCTCGGCGATGGCCACGGCGAGAGCAGCCCCTTCCTCCGGGTCGGTGGCTGACCCGAGCTCATCGAGCAACACCAGCGAACGGGAAGTCGCGCCGCGCGAGATGGAATCGATGTTCTTGATGTGCGCTGAGAAAGTCGAGAGATTCTGCTCGATCGACTGGTAATCGCCAATGTCCGCGAGCACACAGTCGAAGACTGGCGCCTCCATGCGGCTCGCGGGCACCGGAATCCCCGACTGTGCCATGAGTGCGAGCAGGCCTGCGGTCTTCAAGGCAACGGTCTTGCCGCCGGTGTTGGGGCCGGTGATGATGAGTTCGCGGCGGCCTTCGTCGAGTTCAATGCTGACGGGGACGACTGTGCCGCGTTGCGCTTTCAGATTTCGTTCGAGCAGGGGATGGCGGGCGTCGCGAAGGATCAGCCGCAGGTCCGGTACGGGGTCTGCCGAGCTTCGCTCGGCCCGGACGGGCGAGGCCGCCTGTCCCCACATGGCCGGATATAGACTGGGGGCTACGCAATCGTAGTCGTGGGCGAAGCGGGCTTTCGCGAACTGCAGTTCGAGTTCGGCGAGGGTTTCAACGGCGGCGGCGATCTGGTGTGAGCACTCGCCGATGCGCCGGGTCATTTCGAGCAGGATGCGGCGGATTTCGCCCTGTTCGTCTTCGAGCAGGCGAACTAATTCATTGTTTTGCTCGATGGTTTCGAGCGGCTCGATGAACACTGTTTGCCCGCTCGAACTGGCTCCGTGGACCACTCCCTGCACACGGCGTTTCTGCTCCGACTTGACAGGAATGACGAAGCGCTCGCCGCGAATCGTGACCACCTCTTCCTGCACGCTTCCACCTTCGGTGAGGCGGCGCAGGTACCCGCGCAGGGACTCCTGGATCGCTCGACGCTGTTTTTCAATCTCGCGGCGAATGCCGGCCAGTTCCGGCGAGGCGCGATCATCCAGCGTGCCGTCGGGCAGAATTTTGTTGCGGAAGCTGCGCAGGAAATCGGTGAACTCGGCGATGCCCGACGAAAGCTGGCGAACCGCGGACCAGTCCGCCTTCATGCCTTGCGGCGGATTGTTGGCGATCTCGCGCCACTCCGCCGCGCGATCCACCACTGTGACCACGCTGAGAATCTCCAGGGTTTCGAGCGCGGCGCCGGAAATCCGCGACTTATCGAGGAGGGAAGAGATTTCCGACAGGCCGGAAAAATTGAAGCTTCCTCCCACCCGGCGAAACTCGCGAATCTCGCTGGTGAGTTGGTGCTGACGCTCAATCCAGGCGAAATCAGTCGAGGGCGCCAAAGCCGCAAGATGCGCCCGGCCCAGATCCGAGGCTGTATAGCCGCGCACCAGGTCGCGCAAGGGTTCAAATTCCAGCACCTGCGCGCTGGTGTTTTTCATGGTTTCCGGCACGGTTCCATGGTACTTTAATGCCCATTGTTCAGGCTTCCTTGATCGTGCGTTTGGTAGCGTGCCTGTCCGTCTGATGGGCCTGAGACTTTCGACAATCCAGGAGTTGGTTTCATGGCAACAATCTCGGTAGCCGTGCGCCCGGCCTCCGTTGTGCGCCCTAAATATGCGGTTTTCACCCTCATCGGATTGATGCTGGCCTATGTCCTCGTTCATAACGAGAGCTTTCTCATTCACCCGAAAGATCCGGCGTGGCAGCACTACCATCCGTTCCGCTGGTGGCTGCTGCCGCATGGTTTGGCCGGTGCATGCGCAATCCTGCTCGGCCCGATGCAATTTTCCGACCGCCTGCGCCAGCGCTTCGCCAAGGTGCATCGAGTAATCGGAAGAATTTATGTTGTGGGCGCATTTGTGGTTGCGCCGCTGGGCACCTATATCCAGTATTTTGAAGAGCGCATGGGCGGGCCGCGCTCCTTCAGCATCGCGGCGGCGGTGGATGCGGCTTTGCTGATGATCACCACGGGCATTGCCTTCGCGTTCATCCGCGCCGGCACGATCCAGCAACACCGCCAGTGGATGACCCGCAGCTTTGCGGTGGCCATAGTCTTTCTGGAAGTTCGGGTTATCTCTGGACTGGGCGGCTGGGACAACAGCCTGGCTGCCACCGAGACCATCGTGTGGATTTGCATCGGCTTCTCGGTGTTGCTCGGAGACATCGCGCTGCAGGTTCAGGAGTATTTGCGAACTCGCCCCAGTTTTCGCAAGGTGCAGGCGGCGTCCGCGGACTAGGTGCTCCGGGAGAACCCGCCAGGTCTGGCTGTTAGAATTCAGTCATGGCTTTCCCCAACAACCGCATGCGGCGCCTGCGCCGCACAAGCACTCTGCGTTCCCTTGTCCGCGAGACTCACCTCAGCCCTGCGTCGCTCGTGTATCCCCTGTTCGTTTGCCCCGGGGAAGGCGTGCGCAAGGAAGTACGCTCCATGCCGGGCGTGTACAACCTCTCGGTGGACCAGGCGGTGCGCGAGGCGGAAGAAGCGCATGCGCTGGGCGTCCCCGCATTGATTCTGTTTGGCTTGCCGGAGAAGAAGGATGAGATCGCGACCGGCGCCTGGGAGGACGATGGCATCGTGCAGCGGGCGGCGCGGGCCATCAAGAGCGAAGTTCCTGAGATGTTGTTGCTGGGCGATGTTTGCCTGTGCGAGTACATGTCGCACGGGCATTGCGGCATCGTGAAGGCTGCTCATCCGGCCCAATCGCTGGGAGCGGCCGCTAGAAACGCGGTCGCAAGAGTTCAGGCGATTAAAGCTGGAGAAAAGACCAAGGCGATTGAAGCTGCCGCGGCCAAAATGGCTAAGGCCGCCGAGACGCAATACGAAATCGTGAACGACGCCACGCTGGAGTTGCTGGCGCGCACCTCGGTTTCGCTGTCGCGCGCGGGCATCGACATTATTGCGCCTTCCGACATGATGGATGGCCGGGTGGCGGCGATTCGCAAGGCGCTGGACGCAGCCGGCTTCGAGACCACTCCGATCCTTTCCTACGCGGCCAAGTTCGCTTCCGCGTTTTACGGTCCATTCCGCGAAGCCGCCGATTCCGCGCCGCAATTTGGCGACCGGCGCTCCTATCAGATGGATGGAGCGAACCTCCGCGAAGCCATGCGCGAGATCGCGCTCGATGTCGAAGAAGGCGCGGACATGGTCATGATCAAGCCGGCCATGCCGTACCTCGACGTGATCGCGGCGGCGCGGGAGCGCTTCGATCTGCCCATCGCGGCCTACCAGGTTTCCGGCGAGTACGCCATGATCGAGGCGGCTGCCCGCAACAACTGGGTAGACCGCGAGCGGGTGATGATGGAATCGCTGATTTCAATCCGCAGGGCGGGAGCGAGCATCATCCTGACGTACTATGCGAAGGACGCGGCGAAGCTGCTGGAGTGAACGGAACAATGAGTGCTAGCGGGGATTTATCAACCGTCGTGTCAGGCCCGACTCCGTTCAGCGAGTTTTTTTGATCTCCGTAGTAGCTCTCTTTGGCCAGAACAGGTCGTCCTCACCCAGATCAAGGAGTCGCCAGCCCAAAAAGGATAGAAGAAGGACTGCGACAGATCCAATCAGGAGGATTCCGGCGAGTCCGTTGGCACGATTGTCGAAAATGACGATCATTCCTGCTAACGCAGCAATCGTCTTGATGAGTCCGCGAACGATTCGCTTCCATATGGGTAGTTTCAGGCCGATCTGAGGATCCGCTGGTGGAATCAATGGAATAACAGGTCGAAGTGTCGCGCTGCAGTTCTTGCAAAAGAATGAGCCAGTGTTAGTCGAGCCACACTGCGGGCAAACTGCACCTTGAGCGGCACCGTGCATCGGAAACATCATAACGTGCGCAGACGAGCGGTTTGCCTCACCGTATCACCACCGGCACATCCTGCTTCAGCGCCCAGACCAGCGCAATAATCCAGCCGACCGCCGTCCATCCGAGAAAAAGGTTGAGGACGAAGATGGATAGGGCGTCGCGCTTGCTGCGGGCGAAGGCGATGATCGCCGGCAGGAAATACAGGACAAACCCGAAGCCGAAGATTGGGGGAAAGAAGAATGCAAGCAGATGCATGGCTCGACCTCCTCTCGCTGGCAGTCCACTCCTGCTCGATGATACGGTTTGCCGGCCGATGAAGTTCCATCGCATTCAGTGAAGTTTCAGAACCTTAACCTAGTGCTCCCTTTCGAAGATGCCGGTTGCGTACAAAAGTCAAAGTCCCACCCTGAATTTCGCAAAGGACGCAAAATTCAGGCTGGGGCACCCTCGGCTTCTCGGCGCTCAACTCGGCGCTGTTAGAATCGTTGGTTTGCCTGCGGGCATCCACTCTTATGGAGGAGCACGAATTTGCCGGAAACTCTTTACGACATAGCCATCATCGGCAGCGGGCCTGCCGGTTACACCGCCGCCATTCGCGCCGGGCAATATGGGCTGAAAACCGCGTTGATCGAAAAGGACCCTTACCTCGGGGGAACGTGTCTGCACGTCGGCTGCATTCCCACCAAGGCGCTGCTGTTCAACGCCGAGCTTTGGGACCATCTGAAGGAAGCTAAGGAATATGGCATTGAGGGAGTGGGTTCGCGGAAACTGAACTGGGAGGCGGTGCTCGACCGCAAGGCGAAAATCGTCAACAAGCATGCCAAGGGGCTTGAGTTCCTGATGCGCAAGAATAAGGTCGAGACGGTTCGCGGCTACGGCAAGCTCACCGGAGCGGCGCAGAATGGCGTGCATACGGTCGAGGTGAAGGACGGCAACAAAACCAGCCAACTGAAAGCCAAGAACGTGATTCTTGCCACTGGTTCGGAAGCGCGCATGATTACCGGCCTCTCGCCGGATGAGCGGGTTTTAACCAACATCGAGATCCTGAAGCTGGGCACGGTGCCGAAGTCGCTGGTTGTGGTAGGCGCAGGCGCGGTGGGGGTGGAGTTCGCGTCCATCTTCCGATCTTTCGATACGGATGTCACTATTCTCGAAATGCTGCCGCGCATGGTGCCGCTCGAGGATGAAGACGTTTCGAAGGAACTGGCCCGCGTCTATCGCAAGCGGGGGATTCAGGCGCATGTCGGCGCCAAAGTGGAAAAAGTCGAAAAGAGCAAGACCGGCGTGGCCGTTACCTTCTCGGCGGAAGGCAAGCAGCAGAAGATCGAAGCGGAAAAAATTCTGATCGCCATCGGGCGCAAACCCAACACCGACAACGCCGGCATCGAGAAAACGCGCATTCAGTCTGAACGCGGCTTTGTGAAGACGAATGAATGGATGCAGACGGCCGAACCGGGGGTGTATGCCATCGGCGACATTGTGCTGGGCACGCCGCAACTGGCGCATGTGGGCGCGATGGAAGGGATTGTGGCGGTGTCCAAGATCGCGGGCAAGGAAGATAAGCCGATCAACCTGCTGCGGATTCCCAATGTGACCTTCTGTCATCCCGAGATCGGCAGCGTGGGCTTGACCGAGGCCAAGGCGCGCGAGCAGGGCTACGACGTGAAGGTCGGCAAGTTCCCATTCACGGCGAATTCGCGGGCGTCAATCGTGGGCGAGCACGAGGGCTTTATCAAGATTGTTTCCGACAACGAATACGGCGAGATCCTGGGTGTGCACATCATCGGGCCACAGGCGACCGAGTTGATCGCCGAAGCTGTGACTGCGATGGAATTGGAAGCCACGGTTGAGGATTTGATGTGGACCATCCATGCGCATCCGACCTTGGCAGAGGCAATGCTGGACGCATCCAACAGCGTGTATGGACTGGCAATTAACGCTTAGAATTTACGGAGAATCTTTTTAACTCTTCTCTGCGACGCTTGGTATCTCTGTGATCTGGTGAGATCTTGATCTCCGTTCTCCAACTCGGCACCCTCGATTACGCCACCGGTCTTCGTCTGCAGGAGAAGTTAGTGGCGTTGCGGAAAGAGGGCCGTGCCGGCGATGTGCTGCTGCTGCTCGAGCACCCGCCCGTGATCACCCTTGGCCGAAATGCAAAGGCGCAGAACATCGTGGCTTCGCCGGAGTCGCTGGCGCGGCACGGAGTTGAAGTCTTCGAGTGCGACCGCGGCGGCGACGTCACATTTCACGGTCCGGGGCAACTGGTCGGGTATCCCATATTCGACTTGCGCGGATTTCCCTCACCCGCCACCGCTCCCAAGACCATGGGTGTAATCGAATTCGTGCGCGGTCTCGAAGAAGTTTTGATTCGCACCTGCGCAGATTTCGGAATTCCAAGCAAGAGAATTCCTGGACTGACCGGCGTATGGACAGAAGCGCCATCCATGTGGGGAGGGGTCTCCACGCCCGTCCAGGTCGAGCAGCGCGCGACAGCCTCGCCGCAGGAAGCCAAGATTGCCGCGCTAGGCATCCATGTGTCGCGCGGAGTCACCTCTCACGGCATCGCTCTCAACGTGAACACCGACCTCAGCTTCTTCAACCTCATCGTTCCATGCGGCATCACGTCGAAGCCGGTCACTTCCATGGCGAACGAACTGGATCGCGAGTTGCCGATGCCAGATGTGGCACACGCACTCTCCGGTAATTTTGGCAGTGTATTTCAGCGGCAGATACTCTGGGTCGAAAGCCTGGACGCGCTGCTCGGTGATAATCTGGGCGTTCCGATGCGCCCTCCCGAGAACCTGCGCAAGATTCGTGGCGACGATGACGTCGCCTGGTCCTGATCTGCTTTTGCCCGCAACGGTTGCGGCGCTGTAGGATAAATTTGCCCAGCCCATGAAGAAGCGAAAAGCCAACTCGAGGTCCAGTTCCAAAAACCGCAACTCGTCTCTAGCCATCGCTAATGCTCGTAATGGCTCGCAGAACGGGCGCGGCCGGCCGGCGCTTCCCCAGCAGCGTACGTACACCATCGCCGATTACCGATTAGAGAAGCCGAACTTCATGGTGCGGCAGGTGCGCAAAGGCGACGTCTGTTGCTACGAAGTGTCCGGCGACCTGAGCGCGCCCGCGCCGCCGATTCGCGATTCGAAGTATTTGTCCCAAGAGCAATGCATCGAGCTTTACCGCTGGATGGTGCTCAACCGCAAAACCGAGCAGGTGCTGGAGAACCTTTACAAGCAGGGTAAAGTCGTCGGCGGCGTTTACTTCGGATTGGGCCAGGAAGCCTGCTCCTGCGCATCGGCCTACGCGCTCGAAAAAGATGACTGGCTGGCGCCCATGATCCGCAACCAGGGCTCTCTTCTGGTGCGCGGGTTTGAGCCTCGCGACATCATGATGCAGTACATGGCGAAGGCAGATTCGCCGACCCGGGGGCGCGACGGCACCTCGCACTTCGGAGACATTTACGAACGCAACGTGGTCTCCCCCATTTCCATGCTGGGCGATCTGATTCCGGTGATGGCGGGGGTGGCGCTGGGTGCGCGCTTGCAGGGACGCAATGTTGCCGTCATCACCTACATCGGCGATGGCGGCCAGTCGACCGGGGTGTCCTACGAGGGCATCAACTTCGCCGCCGTGCAGAACCTTGGACTGGTGCTATTCATCGAGAGCAATCTCTGGGCCTACTCCACGCCGTCGGAGATGCAGTACCGCGTGACGGACCTGGCGGAACGCGGGATTGCCTATGGGGTTCCAAGCGTGATCGTCGACGGCACCGACGCATGCCAGGTTTACGACGCGGCGCGTGATGCCGTCGAACGCGCCCACCGCGGCGAAGGGCCCACGCTCATTGAAGCCAAGATGATGCGCATGAAGGGCCATGCCATTCACGATTCCGCCGATTACGTTCCGAAGCCGATGTTCGAGTACTGGCGCCGGCGCGATCCGGTTGCGCGGTTCGAAAACTACTTGCTGAACGTCAAGAAGTGGCTCTCCAAAGAGGATCATCAGAAGCTCTGGGCGGAGGTTGACGCATACGTCGATCGCGAACGTGAAATTGCCGTGAACTCGCCCATGCCGCCGCCCGAGTCCGCCGAAGGTGGAGTGTACTGCGAGAGCGGCTGCCACGAGATCAAGCCGAAGTACCAGGCCCCACGGGTGAGGAAGGTGGGCGCTAGCGCAAAGAAAACTGCGGATGCTCCTGTGCACCTGCGTTGACTGCTCGATCAGTTGTGCTCTGATCCGCCCGCCGCGTTTGCGCTAGCTTTGAGAAAGGCAAAAACCAGGTAACCCTACGCCGCTTTCTTGCGCGGCACTTTCGCACCCTTCTTCCGCGCTTCCGAAAGGCCGATGGCGATGGCCTGCTTGCGGCTCTTCACCTTGCCGCCTTTGCCGCCTTTTCCGGAACGCAGGGTTCCATGCTTTTTGCGCCGCATGGCGCTGGCAACCGTTTTTTGTGCGGCTTTTCCGTATTTGCGGCCGCGCGACTTCTTTTTTGCTGGCATTGTTGCCTCCTGTGAAAATCTCCTGGGACTCAGCTGGCTTGCCTCAACCCGCCTTCATCGTCTCTCTCGTAATCCTCGTATTCTTTTCTAAGCTTGCTCAACCTATCCGCCGTTTTCTCGAAAAGTGCTTTGGCCTTGGGGTCGGAAATTTTGGCTACGTCCTCGCGCGCGTGGTCGATGATTTCCGTCAACATGCGCTTGAGCCTGGTGGTGTGGTGCAGGGGATCGTTTTCTGCGAATTTTCTTTCGGCGGGCATCGCCATCTCCGCACAGCTATGAATTGCGTACAGGATTCCGATGAACGGCTCGCGGGAAAGGGTTGTAAGTGGGACCAGCGAGCAAGCGCCAGAGTTCGCCCGCCTACATCGTCTCGCGGCGTGAAATGCGGAATTGCGGAGCAGATTTACCGAGCCCACCGGATAGTCCGCCCGTCCCAAACGGGGTACCTTTCAGGGGTATTGCCGTGCTCAGGCGACAGGGGCGGCGTACTTGTAAGTTGACGGATCGAATTTCAGTGAGTTGCAGTTCAGGAATTCTCGCGATCGGAGGAGACCATGTACACAATCCTGTTCATTATTTTGATTCTGCTGCTGCTGGGCGCATTGCCGACCTGGCCCTATAGCCGCGGCTGGGGCTATTACCCGAGTGGCGGGCTGGGTCTGATTCTGTTGATCCTCATCATCCTGGTGCTGGCTAGAGCGATTTGAAAAAGATGCGACCAGGCGGGGGTGCCACCTTTCGCCGGTTTGCGAAAGGTGGCACACAGGTTCAGCAGGAAACTATGCAACTCGTTTCTTCCTTCTGCTGGTGGAAGACGACGATGTGCTCCTGGCGGTCCTTCCCGATTTTGCGGTCCGAGACTCTTGGGCCGCTTCTTCCTCGCCACCTTCTTCGGCCTCCACGTTGAGTTCGCTGGCCAACTCCGTGAGCTTCTGGTCGGCTTCCTTTTCCTCGTCAAGCGTTTCTTGCAGCAGGTCGGCGGCTTCTTCCTCTCCCAGCAGCTGGGCGTAGGTGCGCGCCGTGCCATAGCCGGCCATCTCGTAATGCTCAACGCGCTGGGCAGCAGCGATGATGGCGGCATCGCGGACCTTGGGATCATCGATCTCCCCGATCAGGTCGTCGCCTTCGGCGATCACGCCCTGCATGCCTTTGCACTTCTCGGCTTTCGCCTTTTCGCCCATCTCGCTGAAGATCCTCTCAATGCGGCTGGCCTGTTCTCGCGTGACTTCCAGGTGCTCGTTCAAAGCGTCTTTCAGTTCTTCCGATTCGGTTTTGTCGATCATCTTGGGAAGCGCCTTGATGATCTGGTGTTCGGCGTCGTACAGATCTTTCAGTTGCTCAAGGTAGAGTTCTTGCAGGGAATTGATTTCCATTTGTCGTCTCCTGTATGAAAATGAACTTCGGCTAAATTTTCAGAGCTGCATCAGGCAGCTTTGCGAGTGCGCGCAGCCTTGTGAGCCGCGGCACTGCGCGCCCGCTTGCCGCGTCGTGCGGCGCTCGCCCGGGCCTGGCGCGAGATGGCCTGGCGGCTCCCACTGCTCTTGGATTCGCGCTTCAGTGCGCGCGAAGTTGCGCGCGAGCGTTTTGACGAAGTTTTCCTGTGCCGCTGTTGGCCTGCTCTGCTGTCCTGTGCCGCTTTGCGGCGAAGCGAAGGGGATCCCTGCTTCGGGGTTCCGAGCTTTACGCCGGCCCGGCGGGCCTTCGACAGCCCGATGGCAATCGCCTGCTTCGACGAACGCGCCCCGTGTTTGCCTTCCCGAATGTGGTGAAACTCTTCTTTCACGAATTCTCCCGCCTGGGTAGACGGAGATTTCCCTTCGCGGGCATCTTCTCGGGCCCGCTGAATGGTTGAACGTTCTGGCATGGAGTTCTCCTTGGAAGCGGAACGAAGCCAGTATCCGTGCCCCGGAATGAAACAGACAATCGGACGTTCACTGTAGGGGTTTGAAAAAGGTTTGTGTACTTGCAAACAGGTGCCGGCCGCTAAATCACTGCGGCCTCGCCGAGCCAGGAGCCGAGTCCGCGCAAGGTGTCGACGTGATCGCAGATAATTTTGGCTGCCCCCAGAATAGGAATAGCCAGGATCAACCCCGCTGCCCCCCAAATCCAAGCCCAGAACAGCAACGAGAGACTCACCACCAGCGGGTTCAGCCGCAAACGCCTGCCCACGATCTTCGGGTAGATGAAGTTGATGGTAATGATGTGCAAGCCGATGATGGCCACCAGGATCGTGATCACTCCAGTCTTGCTCAGGATGTCGATGCCGCCGGCCAGGGGAGGAATGGGCGCGAGGAACACCCCCAAGTACGGAATCAGGGTGGCGAAGCCGCTGATCGGACCAATGAAATAGAAGTAGTGAATGCCGAAAACCCAGAAGATCACGACAAAAATGCCGCTGTTGAGCAGCCCCAGGAAAACATTGGCCACAATGTAGCTGCGAATCATGGCAGAAATGTTCGCTACCGTACGGTGGGCCAGCATGCGGTGCTCTTTGGGAAAGAGCCGGACCGTCGCCACGTGAAAGTGGTCCTTGGACATCAGCATAAAGTAAACCAAAAAGGGGACAAAACCGACGGCCATCAGGATGTCCATGATGGTGCCGCCATTTTCCGATATCAGCTTGGTGAAGCCGGCCGGCTGCTGGACTTTGACGGTAACAGGCTGCTTGCCATGGGTTGGCGGCTCGACCGCCGAGCGCGTGCTGCTTTCAATTTCGCCCGCCTTGGCGCGAATCTTCCCCAGCACCTCCCGAATCTTGGAAGAGTACGTGGGTAGCTGATCGGCAAACTCCACCGCGCTGTTAAGGGAGAAGTAGGCAGCACCCAGGGTGACCGCAATGGCCAGCACGACGGCGGTAAGCGCCCCCGCCCACCGGGGAACTCTCAGAACCGAGAGGCCGCGGACCAGAGGTTCCAGCAAGTAGGCTAGCAGCAGGGAAGCCAGGGTCGTGATCAAGACGAGTTTTAGAAGGTAAATAAGCCCGACCACCGCGATCACGGCAACGACGATTTGGGCAACCGTTCCCAGCTTGATAGAAGCCTGGAGGACTTCGACTTCCTGAGCGGTTTCGTCCTTAGGCGGCTCGCGATCCGGCGCCCCTGCGGCCGTCGCGCAAGGTTGTTGCGCGCCGCTGCCGTTTGTGGTCGCGGTAGCGTTGGTATTGGCGGCAGCGTCGGTATTTTGGATTGAGCCGTGCAGGGTTCCACCCCTCTTGATTGTGCGGTTCTCGCAAGGAGAATTCCATACGGCGGTTCCGGTAATCTGGCGGAGATCAACGTTGGCCGCGTTCCATGTGAGACTCACGCTTGAGAAAAGCTACAGAATTTCCTGTATCGACAACCAGCGCGCGCGGCCCCTAAAGTCATATCCGTAGAAGTAGCGAAACCACCTCTTTTACTTATCTGAGCTGAGTTCTTTGCGGTTTGGGCTATGAGTACGACTGAAATCCCAAGATCTCTCGAACCTGATGTCGGCCGCCAGGGCAAACCGAATACGCACGTTGTCCAGTTTCACGCCAACGATGAGTTTTTGATCGACGACATCGCGCGCATGGTGGGAACCGCCCTGGTGTTTGGCGATGCCGCCGTGGTGATTGCCACCGCTGAGCATCGCGAAGGCTTGGAGTTGCAACTGAGAGAGTCGGGACTGGACCCCGGCCGCGCTCGTCGGGAAGGGCGCTACGTGGTACTCAATGCGGAAGAGACGCTCGAGGAAATCTATCGCAATCGCACCATCGATGCCGAGCGGTTCACGGAATTGGTAAGCAGCACGATTGTAAGCGTGGCGCAAAAAGCCGCCGCGCCCCAGCCCCGCGTGGTGGTCTTTGGGGAACTGGTAGGCCTCTTAGTCGCCCAGGGAGACTGTGAGGCGGCGATTCGGCTCGAGCAGTTGTGGAACGATCTGGCGCGAAAGCATTCCTTTTCCCTGCGGTGTGCTTACCCCATGGACGAGTTCTCTGGCAACAAACGCACCGAGGCTTTTCTGCGGATCTGCGCAGAGCACTCCGGGGTTGTCGTGAACCGCGAATCGGCCAACGGCGATACCACCAAGGCGCCGCAACGCTCCGTCTCCCAAAACCTGAACCCACCGGCTGACGCGGCAAAGATGCAAAATGACAGTTTTCGTCTTCTGGCGGATGCGGTCGAAGATCACGCAGTGCTGATGCTCGACCTCGACGGCTGCGTAAGCACCTGGAACAAGGGCGCAGAACTAGTCACCGGACTTCGCCATGAACAAGTCATGGGCAGGCATTTCTCGCGTTTTTATGCGCCGGAGGACTTGCGGGTCGGCAGGCCGCAACGCCAGCTCCAAGTCGCAGAGCGGGAAGGCGTCTTTGAGGATGAAAGCTGGAAAGTGCGGGAGAACGGCACCCGCTTCTGGGCGAAGATGACCATCATGCCGCTGCGCGAGGCCGGTGGTTCTCTTTATGGATACGGAGTCATTCTTCGTGATCTGACGGACAAGCAGCGTGCTGCCATTGCGCTGCAGAACAGCGAGCAGCGTTTTCGATGGCTGGTCGAGACGGTCCAGGACTATGCCATATTCATGCTCGATCCGGAGGGCCGCGTCACCAGCTGGAATTCCGGTGCAGAACGGATTAAAGGCTACAGCGCGCCGGAAATCATCGGCCAGCACTTTTCGCGTTTTTATCCGCCGGAAGATCTGCGGGCGGGCAAGCCAGAGATCGAGTTGGACATTGCCGCGGAACAAGGGCGAATCGAGGACGAAGGTTGGCGCGTGCGCAAGGACGGATCGAGGTTCTGGGCGAACGTGACCATCACCGCCATCCGCGATCATAACGGCAAGCTGATGGGGTTTGCCAAGGTCACGCGTGACGTGACCGAAAGAATGCAGGCCGCCCAGCAACTCCGCGAAAGCGAGGAGCGTTACCGCACGGTGGCGGAGACGGCTACCGACGCGATCGTCAGCATCGATGAGGACAGCCGAATTCAGTTCGTGAACCCGGCCACGAGCCGGATTTTCGGCTTCGAGCCCTCCGAATTGATCGGCCAGCCATTAACCAATCTCATGCCGCAGAGCTTGCGCCAGAAGCATTCCGAAAGCCTGCAAACCTATATGCGCACTGGAATGCGCCATCTCAACTGGTCGGCGGCGGAATTGGTGGGCCGCCGCAAATCGGGCGAGGAGTTCCCGGTGGAGGTCTCCTTTGGGGAAGTGAGGAGCGGGGAAAAACACCTTTTCATCGGGTTCATACGCGATATCACCGAGCGCAAGCTCGCCGAATGCCGATTGAGCGACTCGGAAAAATCGTTGCGCGAGCTTTCCCTGCACCTGCTGCGCACCCAGGACGAAGAGCGCCGCCGGCTTGGCCGCGAATTGCACGATAGCCTGGGTCAATACCTGGCTGCGGTGAAAATGCGCCTGGATACTCTGTCCGCCAGCATTGGGCTGCGCGAGCCCGCCGTCGGCCGGCAACTGGCCGAGTGCAGCCGCCTGACCGAGGACTCCATCAAGGAAGTGCGCACCATTTCTTACCTGATGTATCCGCCCATGCTGGAAGAGATGGGACTGAGGTCCGCGATTCCCTGGTACGTGGATGGATTCACTCAGCGCAGCGGCATTCGCACGAACCTCGAAATCTCCAGCGAGTTTGAGCGCTTGTCTCGCGATGCGGAACTAGCCATGTTCCGCGTTTTGCAGGAGAGCCTCACCAACGTCCATCGCCACTCGGGCAGCCGGGACGCACGCGTGCGGCTGTTCGTGAAAGAAGGCATGGCGGTTCTGGAAATTCAGGATAACGGCACCGGGCTTCCATCAGGAGTGCTGGAAAGCGGGACACCGAGATACACCCACTTCGGTGTCGGTCTTCGCGGAATGAGCGAGCGGCTGCGGCACCTGGGAGGAACGCTGCAAATCTTCTCTTCTGAGAACGGTACGACGGTGATGGCGACCGTGCCGTGTGAAGATACTTCCCTGGAAGCCTGACGGAACTTGCCGTGATGGATGCCGAGCGATTTTAGGCAGCGCGCTCGCCCTGGTCCTTATGAAATTCCGCGCTCTTTTCTTGTTTATCCCGCAACAGGTGGTTGATCCGCTCCACTAGTTCCACCAGTCGGACCGGATCCTGTTCCGATGCCGCCTGCTCACATAACCGCTGCCATTCCTCGAGAGGTTTGCCCCGCATGAATCAAGGAGAAACCCTCGCCTGGTGTTTAGAAAAGCGCCAACATATGCCAGCTACATGGCTTGCATTGCGGTGCGAAGACCGATTTGGGCGAGGCTGGCAGGCTAGTGGTTTCCGGGGGGGCTGACCACTTCAATGCGCCAGATCGGCCCGCCGTTATAGAGCGGACCCTCAGATTTAATGAATGTGGGAGCGCCGCTGCGGAGCACCCACACGTGCGTGTCCGGAGGTTCCTTGTTAGCCAGGTGAGCGACCCATCCCGCTACGCCTCCAATCTTAAATTTCACGTCATAGACCTCGGCTTTGTCGTCACTGCCAGGGGCGAGGCGTTTCTCCCCTTCAGGAGAAATTTCCACTTTCACCACGCGCGGTTTGGGTGTGGTCGCGAGGTACGACAAGGTGGTGAGGGGAGTCTTCGGGCTTATGTCTTTTACCGCAGTAAATAACAGCCCGTTGGCAAGGTCGGGCGGCAGCGTCAGCTTCTGTTTCAGTTCGTGGTCTTTGCCATCCTTGCTTTTGTAATGAACCACTACTTCGCCGCTGGCGACATCGATCCATGTCTCCATCGGTTGCTTGAAGGATGGTCCCTTCTGGATAAAGTGATCTCGCAGCAGCCGGAATGTGGTTTTCTGCGAGAACTCCGTGATGTCCTCGTACAGCGAGCCGTCGGCAAAGCGGAGCACCAGGTGATCGGTCACAACATCGCCCTGAGTGGTCTCGGTGCTCTCGCCCTCTGCGAGTTTCTTGTCGTCAAGACTGCGCAGCGATAAAAAACCGTGCGTGACGCCTTCTTTCTGACGGACTGGCACCTGGCCCGCGGCAGCGCTTGCCAGCGCGATGGCAGCCAGCAGCATGCCACAAAGGGGGAACGCTGGGAAGCGGGGGGCAATGTTGCGCCGCGGAGCAGGTGGCGGGTTCGCATTTCTTTTCAAGGAAACATAGATGCGTTTTGCACAGGCTTCGACAGCAGCAGGCTGGGAAGACGGGTGCGCTTTAAATGTCAAAGGAAAGTCAAGCACGACAATTGGCCTCTGATTTTTAGATCCAGGTGTTTACAAAGGGCGAGCTCGGAACAAAGCGGCCGGGATGCATGGCGGTTTTTGGCGCGTCCATGGTATTCGGAAGTGACCCGCATCACGATCAACGGTGACGTAATGCACGGATTCGGCTACCCCCCAATGGTGTAGTTATCGTGCAGTCTTTGCAATAACCTGCGCGAGGCGCAGTTATGACGGTTCAGGAGTGGTCTAAGTCGGAGTTGGAGTACGGCAAGAAGGTTTGGCATTCCGGGCTGGAGGGAGCTCGTGCCGGCCGCGAAGCATTCCTTGATGGAAGATCTCTCACGCCATTTTTCTATAGCTCGGTTCGAAGAGCTGTGAAGCCGGCAGCCATCGGCGCGTTGATCGGTATGGTTGCTGGTTGCTGCGAACATCAGCGTCAGGCGCGGAGCCGGCCGCTGATCTTCGGCTTGGTAGGTGGCGCAATTGGGTTCTGCGCGGGGCTGGCTTGGGAAAGCCGGCCACTCACTGCAAGCGTGATGTCCGCAGCTGCGCGCGAAATCGACCGGGTGCGCGATGAACACTGGTTCGACACGCATCCCATTGATTACGCGTAGCCGGGCAGGATGTGCGGAATCCGGGCGCTCACCGCGTGGTGAGTGCTGATCAATCCAGATGCTTCTGGCAGGTGGCGGGCCCTCTGGCGAGCTGACAGGGGGCAGCAATGAGTGGGAAAGAGGCAGTAGAAGAGCGGGTCCAGAACCCGCCTTCCGCCGACGATGTCGGCCCAAGTCGAACGGAATACCTCGACAACCTGGTGCGGCAAGCCAAGACCGCGGCCGCCGTGATGACGCAATTCACCCAGCAAGACGTGGATCGCATCGTCAAAGCCATGGTCCTGGCTGGGCTCGAAAATGCCCAGCACCTCGCCAACCTCGCCGTTCAGGAAACCTCTCTCGGGGTTCTGGAAGACAAGGTCATCAAGAACATGGTGGCCACGGAATTCGCCTACAACTACGTGAAAGACAAGCGCACGGTTGGCGTGATCCGCGAGATTCCCGAGCGCAACCTGGTCGAACTGGCCGAACCCATCGGCGTCATTTTCTCCATTACTCCCATCACGAATCCCACGTCGACGGCGCTGTTCAAGTGCATCATGGCCGCGAAAACGCGAAATGCGGTCATTTTCAGCTCTCACCCCAAAGCTGTCCGCTGCTCAGGGGAAGCGGTGCGGATCATGTACGAGGCGGCGTTGCAGCATGGCGCGCCGGAAGGGATATTCGCCTGCCTGGGGCCGCACACACTTGAAGACAACGCCTACCTCATGCACCACAAGGACGTGGCGCTGATCGATGCGACCGGCGGTCCCAACGCCGTGAAAGCTGCGTACAGTTCCGGCAAGCCGGCGCTGGGAGTGGGGGCGGGGAATACTCCCGTCTATCTCGAGAAAACCGCGAACCTGAATTCCGCCGTGGTCGACATTATCATCTCGAAAACTTTTGATAACGGCACGATTTGCGCGTCGGAGCAGACGGTTGTCATCGACGACGAAATCTACGACGCGGCACTGAAAAAATTCACCGATCTGGGCGCGCACCTCTGCAACGAGAAAGAAACCAAGCTGCTGTCGCGCACCGTGATCGATCCGCAGACCGGTTTCATGCACCCCATGGCGGTCGGCCAGAAGGCGGCGGACATTGCCCGGTTTATCGGCATGCCGGTCGCGCCCAACACCAAGCTGCTGATTGCTCCCATTCAAGGCGTAGGCCGCGATCATCCCCTCTCCGTCGAGAAACTATTCCCGGTGCTGGCGGTCTATCGTGCGCGATCTACAGAAGAAGCATTGGAGGTCTGCGTTGACGTCAACCATGCGGGAGGCCTGGGGCACACAGCGGTCATCTTCTCGCGCAACGACGCCATCATCCAGAAGTTCGGGGAACTGATCAATGCCGGACGCATCATCGTGAATTCGCCCGGGTCCATTGGCGCGCTGGGGGCGGTTTACAACGATCTGGTCCCAACCTTCGCGTTCGGCTGCGGCACCGGCGGCGGCAACAGCACCACGGATAACGTCAACATCTATCACTACCTCAACATCAAACGCCTGGCGCGGAGGACGCAAAACCATATGTGGTTCCGTGTGCCCAACCAGATTTACTTCAACATGAATGCGGTCGAGAACCTGCGCCAGTTCCCTTCGCGGACCACCATCATCGTGAGCAACGCCGCCCTCGAGCGCATGGGGCACGTGGAGACGGTCCGGCGCGCCATTCCCGCGGAGACCCATGCGCATGTGCTGGTGATTCCGGATGCCGAGCCGGAGATCAAAGTGGTCCTGCAGGGTGTGGAGACGCTGAACTTCTACAAGGCCGACCAGATCATCGCTCTCGGCGGTGGTTCGATCATCGATGCGGCCAAGATCATGAAGCTGAAGTATGAGTCGCCCAACGCCGACTTCGAGGAACTGGCGGCGCCGTTTCTCGATTTGCGCAAGCGCGTGGTCGAGTATCCGACGGAAAAGCTAAACCACGCGCGATTGATCGCCATTCCGACCACCAGCGGCACCGGAAGCGAGGTCACGCCGTTCGCGGTTCTGACGGACAAAGAACATCGGCGCAAGGTCACGCTCGCGGATTATTGCCTGACCCCCGACGTCGCGGTGGTGGATCCGCAGTTTGTGCTTTCGATGCCCAAGGGACTGACCGCGGACACCGGCATCGATTGCCTGACGCATGCGCTCGAGGCTGGGGTGTCGAACTATGCGTCGCCTTACACCGACGCAAATGCAATGCAGGCCATCCGGCTGACCTTCAAGTATCTGCCGATCGCGTACGACAATCCCGCCGACGAAGAAGCGCGCACCATGATGCACAACGCCGCCTGCATTGCGGCCATGGCTTTTTCGAATGCCTCGGTGGGCGTGAATCATGCTTTGGCGCACGCGTTTGGAGCTCGCTTCGGCGTGGCGCATGGCCGCGCCAACGCGCTGATGTTGCCGCATGTCCTGGCCTATAACGCCGCCGTGCCCGCGAAGTTCATGCCTTCGCCATACACGCAGGGATACGTTGCGCACACCAAATACGCGACGGTTGCGGACCTGCTCGGTTTCGGCGGCCAGACCGTCGAAGAGAAAGTCGGCAAGCTGATTGCGGCAGTCGAGAAGCTGCTCGACCGATTGCAAGTCCCCCGGTCGATTGCAGAGCTGGGAATCTCCGAAGAAGACTTCGAAGAGGCGGTGCCGGAACTGGCGCGGACGGCGTACGGCGATCCGTCGTGGCGTTCGAATCCGCGCATGCCGCTGATCAGCGAACTGGCAGATTTGTTCTGGAAAGCATATCGGGGACGAACACAAGCGCGAGAGGCCGGCGCCGGCCAGCGCATCGCGTAGGGAGGTTGGACATGGCAACCATTGCCATCCTGGTGAGCCTGGAAGACGGGGCGCTAGCGGCCGAGTTGGAGCAAGCGATTGCGATGCTCGAGAACGGCGAGCGCGAGGTGGTTTTGGATTTTTCGTCCGTGCATCGGTTGAGCGCGGGAGAAGTGCGCGCCATTGACGAGTTCACGCGGACCGCAGAAGACAAGGGAGTCAAGGTGAGGGTTCGCGGGCTCGGAGTCGATCTCTATCGAGCACTGAAATTGGCGAGGCTGTCGTCGCGGCTTTCGCTGGTCGCGTGAACCGGAAAACGCAGTAGGAGCGCGGTTTATGCAGAACCATCAGCAGAGTGAACGGCTTTCGTGGGGCGACACTGTGTTTCTCCACCTCGAGCGCGAGGGCATGCCCCTGAATGTGGCGAGCGTCTGTATTTTCGACGGCGAGATGGTGTTCGAGGACTGCTTGCGGTTTGTCGAGAGCAAGCTGCCGCTGCTGCCTCGCTATCTGAAGCGGGTGGTTTCCGCGCCGCTTGGCCTCGGGCTGCCCACTTGGGAGTACGACCCCGAATTCGATTTACGCCGGCACGTGCGCGAAGTGGCATTGAAGCACGGCACCGAGTCGGAACTGAAGGATGTTGCCGGGAAAATCTTCAGCCAGGTGATGGACCGGCAGCACCCGCTTTGGGACGTGACCCTGGTTCACGGATTGAAGGCGAACCGCACCGCGGTCATTTTCCGCCTGCACCACTGCCTGGCCGACGGCATTGCGGGCGTAGGCATCATGAACCTCCTGCTCGATGCCAGCCCCGACGCGCCGCAACTGCCGCCGAAAAAGTTCAGCCTCAAGGTGCCGCGTCCGCACGATCCGTTCACGTCGCTGACCAGCGGGCTGGTCGATTCCTATTCTGATTTTGTCAAACGAACGCTCTCCGCCCTGGCCGATTTATTGAGCATGGCAGAAAGAGCGGCCGCCAACGGCGGGCAGATCGTTCCCACCGAAGAATTGTCCGAGTTGCTCCCGGAGATCACCGCCTTTACCGAGCGCCTGCGCTTTAACGTTCCCTACCGAGGCCCGCAGAAGTTCGTCTGGGCGGATGTGCCGCTGGAGGAAGTGAAAGTCATTCGCAAAGTTTTCGGAACCAGTGTCAATGACGTGATCCTGGCGATTGTGACGGCGACGGTGCGCCGTTACGTGGAGCACCATGGCGATTCCGTCCGAGGGCGCCTCTTCCGCATGATGGTTCCGGTGAACCTGCGCGGGAATGAGAATGCAGGCGACTTGGGCAACCGCATTTCCCTGGTGCCGGTAACCGTTCCCCTCGACATCCGCGAACCCCGGAAATTGCTTGCCGCGGTCCACCGCCGAACGGAATTTCTGAAACACGCGCACGCTGCGGAATTGGTCAGCTTGGCGGGTGGAATGATCGGCATGTTCCCGACCGCGTTGCAGGCCATGGCCGGGCCGTTCGTCAGCCAGTTGCCGATCACGCCCTTCAACCTGGTCTGCACCAATGTGCCGGGGCCGCAATTCCCGCTTTATCTGCTCGGACGCAAGATGCTGCGCTGGTATCCGTATGTGCCGATCGGGGGAGAAATGGCCGTCAACTGCGCCATTCTGAGCTACGACGGCACCATTCACTTCGGCTTCAGCGGAGATGTGCACGCGGCGCCGGACTTGCGCCGCCTGGAATCGCTTTTGAAAGAAAGCTTTATGGAATTGCGGGACGCTGCGGGCATCACGCCGCCACGCGCCCGCGCGCGAAAGAAGAGCAGGCCAACACGGCCCCGCGCTAAAGCAGGTTCGGTGGCTGCGCCTGTCCCAGGTAATGGAATTTCTGCTGTTGTCACGCTCCCTCCCCCTTCGGTCCTACCGGAACCACAGCCGAATCCGGCCATCGAGGAGGAAAAGGTTCACGCGCGCATGATCGCGTGAGAGCGCCAACCGCAGACACAAACTGGCTCGGCTAATTTGCCCAGGAGTTATCGAGCTTCATGGTTGAGCACCTGCAGTCGCCGGCACAAGCCTACTACTGGTTCGTCCACGGATGGATCCTGTTTAGCATCATTCCGCTGGCAGGCATGGCGCTGTTTGCGTACGAGATTGCAGGACGAATTCATCCGCTGCTGAGCGCGGAGCGAGATTTTCGATTTGACCGCCCGCTGGCGCGGGTTGAACAGGTCCTGAAATACTGGCTGGCACAGTGGAAGCATCCACGCTACTGGGGCGCCGGCGTTCTGCACATTGTCATCTTCGCCGGATTTCTGGTCCTCTCAATTCGCTCGACCGCGCTGGTTCTGCTCGGCATGGGCATGCACTTTTCTTTGCCCGCGGTCCTCGCCCTGCCTGCCCATCTCTACCACACCACGAAAGATTACGCAGCCACGCTGGTATTTCTCAGTGTGGTGGTTGCGGCCGTCCGGCGGCTTGGGTTCAAGCCTGTTCGCTATGCCGTGCCCCCAAGGTACGGTAAGGACCATACCGTCGAAGCGATTTTTGTGCTGGGATTCATCGCCCTCCTGATGGTTTCAGAGAGCCTGTTTGAAGCGACGGAGGTTGTCTTCAGCGGGCAACAAGAGCAATTGGCGCCGTTCACACTGGGGTCGATCTTCGGGGCGCTTCTGACCGGAGTGGCATTTCCGGTTCTCCAGAAGATTCATCTCGCCTGCTATTTCGCGCACGAACTGACCTTCTTCACGTTTTTGTGCTTCCTGCCGCTGGGCAAGCACTTCCACGTGCTCACGTCGCTTTTCAATATTTATTTCGCCAAACTGGATCGCCATGAACTGAAGCCGGTGAAGTGGGGCGTGGCGGACGCGGATCTGGGGGAAGTGAAGTCCTTCGGCGTGAAGACCTTCCAGGACTTCACCTGGAAGCACATGCTCGACTTCTATTCCTGCGCCGACTGTGGCCGCTGCTCGGACAACTGCCCCGCGAATGCGGCCGGGCGGCCGCTCTCGCCGCGATTTCTCACTATCCAAGCCAGGGAGTACGCGTTCAAGAGCCATCCTCTGCTTGGAAAGCCGCAAAATGGCAAGGCGCTGATCGGGAACCTTTATTCCGAGGATGAAATCTGGTCGTGCACCACCTGCGGCGCGTGCGAGGAAGAATGCCCGCTGCTGATTGAGTACATCGACAAAATCGTCGATCTGCGGCGCGGCATGGTGGATGACGGCAACGTTCCCCAGTCGCTGCAGAAGCCGCTGAAGGCGCTTGAAAGCCGCGGTAACCCCTACGGGAAGATGGAGAAGAAACGCGCGGACTGGATCAATGCCAAGGATTTTCAGCAAACCTGCCGGGTTGCGACCCTCGGCAAAACCGGCGGCGCCGAAACGGTGTATTTCGTCGACAGTGTTACGTCGTATGACGACCGCATGCAATTCATCGCGCGCGCGACAGCGAAAATACTCGACCACCTCGGAGAAAATTTCGGGATTTTGGGTGCGGCGGAAAAGGACAGCGGCCATGAAGTCCGCCGCTTCGGTGAAGAGACCCTGTTCCTGGTGCTGCGCGACCAGAACGCCGAGGCTATCAAGGCTTCCGGGGCTAAGCGCATCGTCACGGCTGATCCCCATGCATACAACGCGCTGAAGCGCGACTACAAGAATCTTCCCCCGGTGAGCCATATCAGCCAGGTGATCGCCAGCGCGGTTGACTCGGGCAAGATCCAATTCCATCCCGTGGCGAATGCGGCCGATGTTTACACCTACCACGATCCCTGCTACCTCGGGCGGCATAACGGGATTTACGACGATCCCCGCGCTGTGCTCGACGCCATTCCGGGCCTGAAGCGCGTCGAGATGGCGCGCTCGCGCGACCGTTCCTTTTGCTGCGGCGGGGGAGGCTTGATGCTCTTCTACGAACCGAAAGAATACGAGCGCATCGGCGTCAAGCGTGTGCGCATGGCGGCAGAAGCGGGCGCGAACGTGATCGTGACCGCGTGCCCGTTCTGCATGACCAACATCGAGGACGCGATCAAGGTTGCCGGCCTGGAAGGAAAGATGAGCGCCATTGATCTCGCCGAGCTGGCGGCGCGCCAGATGGCGCGGGAGGAACCAGTGTGCGCAGGCACGGGTCTCCAGGCCCGTCCGGAAGGCTCGACAGGAGCTCAGCAGGAATACGTCACCCGGAGGTGATCATGCAAATTCTAGTTTGCGCGCGAAGAGTGCCGGACACATCGGAAAACGAAATTCGAATCAACCGCGCGGGGAATGACATCGAGCGCGACGAGTTGGTCTATTCCATCAATGAGCCAGACAACTACGCGGTGGAAGAAGCGTTGCAGATCGCCTCGCGGGCCGGAGGAAACGTCACCGTGGCGACGGTTGGGGCCGAGGAAGACGAAGAGATTCTTCGCCGCGAGATGGCCATGGGCGCAAACCACGGCGTGCTCATCGCGGATGAAGCTTTCAGGGGGTCGGACGGGCGCGGGATCGCGACCATCCTGAAAACGTTCGTAAACAAAGGCAGCTACGACCTGATCCTCACCGGCGTACAGGCGGAGGATGGAGCGGCGCGGATCGGCGGAATGTTGGCGGCCATGCTCGATTGGCCGTTCGCTTCCCTGGTGACCTCGATCGAGGTTCTCGAAGGACGCAGGTTGAAGATCAGCCGCGAAATTGAAGGCGGAAACCGGGAAATCAGCGAGATTGACCTGCCCTGCGTGCTTTCGATTCAGACCGGGATCAACGAGCCGCGATATGTGGGTATGCGAGGCATCCGGGCCGTCGCTTCGATTCCGGTCCCGACCTATGGGGCTGCGGACCTGGGTATCGACTGCGATTCCGTCGGCTTTGCGGGAGCAAAAGTGAAGCGCGTCGACTACTTCATTCCGGCGGTGGGCAAGAGCGCCGAAATACTCGAAGGCGGCCGCGAAGAAAACATCGATAAGGTTCTGGAGCTGATCGCAGCCAACGGAGGGTTGAAATAATGGCACGACTTTTTGCTTACGTCACGCACAAAAACGGCGTCGCGGACGATACCGCGGCTGAATTCGCGGCTGCCGCCAAAAAAATTCACCCCGCTACCCCGCCCACTGCCATCGTCGCCGGTCACGGCGCCGAGTTGGACGCAGTCTGCGCCTCGCTGCGCAGCCTGTTCGGCGAGATTTGGACCGTATCGAATGAGGCGCTCGCGTATCCCAATGCCGAGTTGGTCCGCCAGGCGCTGGCGAGGATCGTGCCCGCGGGCAGCATCGTCCTGGCGGCCCACGAGCACTTTGGCATCGACCTGGCTCCGGGGCTTTCGATCAAGCTGAACGCCTCGTTTGTTTCCGACGTGCTGGCGATCGACGGCATTGAAGGCACGACGCTGAAAGTCGTCCGCCAGGAGTTCGGCGGCGCGGTAAGCGCGCGCGTGCACTGCGACATTTCGTCCGGCGCGGTGCTCACCATCCGCCCGGGCGCGTTCAAGGCTTCCGAAGCAGCTCCCATAAGCTGCACCGTCGTAGACAAGTCCGGCGAAGCCGGGACCTTAACGGCTGGCCGCCGCTACCTTGAAACCATTCCCGCAGAAGCCGGTGCTGTCGATATCACCAAGCACGCGGTCCTTGTCTCCATCGGCCGCGGCATCCAGGAGAAGGACAACGTCGCCATCGCTGAAGAACTGGCGGAAGCGCTGGGCGCGGCCGTTTCGTGCTCCCGGCCGGTAGTGGATGCCAACTGGCTGGAGAAGTCGCGCCAGGTAGGTTCATCGGGCAAGACGGTAAAGCCCAAGGTGTACATCGCCTGCGGCATCAGCGGTTCCTTCCAACACCTGGCGGGACTGAAAGGCAATCCGTTCATCATCGCCATCAACAAAAATCCCAAAGCGCCGATCTTTCAGGTAGCCGACGTCGGAATCGTCGATGACATTCTCGAGTTCCTGCCTGAGATGACCGCCAAAGTACGCGAACTGCACGCCGTTTCCAAGTGAGGACCGACATGATTGACGCCAAGACGCTGAAGCTGAGTTTGAGGTCGCTGCGCGAGTTCGCTAAAAAGCGGCTCAGCGATGAAATCCTGATCGACCTCGACGAGAAGGACGAATGTCCGCTCGATGTGGTGCATCACCTGTGCAGCCCGGACAAAGTTGGCATTCAACTGCTCTTCGTTCCCGAGGAATACGGCGGCATGGGCGGGAATACGTTCGACGTCTATCTGGTATGCGAGGAGATGGCGCGGATTGATCTCGGGGTCGCCACATCGGTGCTGGCGACATTTCTGGGCAGCGATCCCATCAGCGTCGGCGCTACTCGGGAGCAGAAGAAGATCTGGCTGAGCCGTATTGCGGAAGAAGGCATTCTTTTTGCCTATGGCGCGACCGAGCCGGATGCCGGCAGCGATCTGGGCGCGCTGCGCACCGTGGCAGAACGCGTCTTGGAAGATGGCAAGATCGTCGGCTACAAAATCAGCGGCAACAAGCAGTGGATCAGCAACGGTGGAATCGCCGATGCCTACACCATCCTGGCCAACACATCCGGGGGCCCGAGTTGGTTCATTCTTGACAAGCAGATGAAGGGCTTCACCCACGATGAACCGGAAGACAAGCATGGCATTCGCCTCAGCAATACGGCCGCCTTGGCGCTCGACAACGTGTTCGTTCCCCTCGAACGGCTGGTGGGCGGAGTCGAAGGTCAAGGCCTGCTGCAGGCGCAGGCGGTGTTCGGTTACACGCGGCTGATGGTGGCCGCGTTCGGCCTGGGCGCGGGCTGGTCGGCACTCGATCGCGCCATTCCCTATTCCAGCAAGCGCATTCAGGCGGGCGCGCCGCTTTCGGAAAAACAGGGCTACACGCACAAGCTGATCGTCCCGGGCGCGGTGCGCCTGGAGGCGGCACGAGCCTATATCGAGGAAACAGCCGAGCGCATCGACGCCGGCAAGGAGGGCAGCCTCAACACCGAAGGTGCGATCGCCAAGTACATGGCAACCGAAGCCGGAAATGCCGCCGCGGAAGCAAGCATTCAAGCCCTCGGTGGATATGGTTACACGCATGAGTACATGGTGGAAAAGATTAAGCGGGACGTGCGTATTACCACCATCTATGAAGGCACCTCCGAAATCATGGAGATGACGATTTCACGCAATCGTTGGCAGATGCACCTGAAGACGCGTGGCCAGCATTACCACCAGCAGGCGAAGAAGCTCGAAGAGCTGCATACGAAGCATGCGGATGTCGGCGCAAGCCCCGCCGCCTTAGCGCTGCACGCGCTGGCCGAAGTTATGGAAAGAGCCCGCGTAGCTCGCTTGACGCGTTTTCAGCACATTCTGCTGCGGCTGGGAGAACTGATCGCTTATGCCGAGAGCGCCGGCGCTCTGGCCCGCAGGGCCGCGCTGATGAAGGAAAACAAGCTGAACGAAAAGGCGAATCGCCGTTTTGACGCGAGCACGTTATGCGCGATCAGCCGCGTTTTTGCCCGCGAAGCTGCGTTGAAGGTGGCTGCCGATGGCGTGCGCTGGATCATGGGCGCCGGAGGCGTAAGTGACGCCGAACTGCCCGCCTTCGAAGCGAGCCTCGGCGTGGCTGCAATTCATCGCGCGCAAGCCGGATTGGTCGCCGACATGGATTTAGTCGCCGACGCGCTGTACGGGCGGGCCGCCAAGCGCGAAAAAGCGGCCGCATGAGTTCTTAGCCAGGTTCATAGCCGTTTCTTTGCGGCCTCTGGAGAAGAAACCACAGAGGACACCAAGGAACACGAAGGAAATCGAATTTATAACTCCGCACGAGGAGCGCAGTCATGGAAAGCACTTCCCATCGCGCCATCGCCATCGTTGGCCTTGGAGCAGTTCTGCCCGATGCACCGAACGTCTCCACATTCTGGGAGAACATCAAGAGTGGCCGCTATAGCGTGACCGAGGTGGATGCCGGCCGCTGGGATCCCGCGCTGTACTACGATCCCGATCCGAGCGCGCCTGACAAAACCTACTCCAAGATCGGCGGATGGGTGCAGGAGTTCGAGTGGGATCCGATTAAGTGGCATCTTCCGGTGCCGCCGCGCGTGGTGGCGGGCATGGACGGAGCGCAGAAGTGGGCGATCGCCTGCACCCGTCAGGCGCTCGAAGATTACGGCTACCCCAAGCGTCCGCTCGATCCCAGTCGTACGGCAGTGATTCTCGGCAATGCCATGGCCGGGGAAAAGCACTACATGACGGCGCTGCGCATTTATTTTCCTGAATACGCGCGCGAGCTTTCTGAAGTTTCCACCTTCGCTTCGTTGCCGGAATCGCTGCGCCAGGACATCACGCGCGAACTGCACGACCGCATGGCCAGGTATCTTCCCGAAATCACCGAAGACTGCATGCCGGGGGAACTCTCGAACTGCATCGCGGGACGCATCGCCAATCTCTTCAACTTCCACGGCCCCAATTATGTGTGTGACGCGGCTTGCGCATCTGCAATGGCGGCGATCAGTTCGGCCGTCGAAGGCCTGGTGCAGAACCACTTTGACGTGGCGCTTACCGGCGGCATCGACCGCAACATGGGAGCTTCTAGCTTCGTGAAATTCTGCAAGATCGGCGCGTTGTCGGCGACGGGCACTCGTCCGTACGCGGAAGGCGCCGATGGCTTCGTCATGGGCGAAGGCGCGGCGCTGTTCCTGATGAAGCGCTTGGCCGACGCTGAACGCGATGGCGACAACATCTACGCCGTCCTTCGCGGGATGGGGGGCTCGAGCGATGGAAAAGGCAAGGGCATCACCGCCCCGAATCCTGTCGGCCAGAAGCTGGCCGTCGAGCGCGCATGGGAGAACGCGGGCGTTTCTCCCGCGAGTGCAAGCTACATCGAGGGGCATGGCACATCCACGCGCGTCGGCGACGTGGTGGAAGTGCAGAGCATGGCGGAAGTGCTCAGTGCGTACAACCTCGCGAAGCACTCGGTTGCGATCGGATCGGTCAAATCGAACTTCGGACATCTGAAAGCGGGCGCGGGCGCCGCCGGGCTGCTTAAGCTGACTCTGTCGCTGCACAACAAAGTCCTTCCGCCAAGCGTGAATTGCGCTCGTCCCAATCCGGATATCGACTTCGCGCATTCGCCGCTCTACGTCAACACGGAGTTAAAGCCGTGGACGGTTCCGAACGACAGCGTCCGCCGCGGCGGGCTAAGCGCTTTCGGATTTGGCGGCACCAACTTTCACGCGGTGCTCGAGGAGTACATTCCGCACCGGCTGAATGGAAACGGCAAGCGCTCGATCGCAGTAACTGCCCCGTCTCTCTCGGCAAGCACCGCGGCGATAAGCCTGAAGGCGCCAGGATCTCCTAGTGTGTGCAAAGCACCCCTGCGCGGCGCGCTGGTGATCGGCGGCAACACAGAAATGGCGTTGACGGAACGTCTCAAGAAGGTCGTGACAGAGGCGAAGGCCGGCCACGCCCCCAGACCATCTGCTCCTGCAGAAGCTGATCTTC
Source organism: Terriglobales bacterium (assembly GCA_036376415.1). GTDB lineage: Bacteria > Acidobacteriota > Terriglobia > Terriglobales > Acidobacteriaceae > Gp1-AA145. The sequence continues at coordinate 50,284 of DASVAJ010000068.1, read as the reverse complement.
GCGCACCCGAGCGGCTCGCCATTGATTTTCTGAATGCGGCAGAACTCGCGGAGAAGGGCGGCAACGCTTTGAAGGCGCTGGCTGCCAATCAGCCGGCCATCTGGAAGGCGCTGCGCGCGCAAGGCGTCTACCGCGGCCAGGGCAAGGCGGGGAAGGTGGCGTTCCTCTACCCCGGGCAAGGCTCGCAGTACGTGAACATGCTGCAGCCTCTTCTCGGCGAACCCATTGTCACCGAGACCTTCGCCGAAGCCGATCGCGTGATGAAGCCTTTGCTAGGCAAGACGCTGAGCGAATACATCTTTGTGGACAAAACCGATGCTTCAGCCGTGGCGGGGGCTGAAGAGGCATTGAAGCAAACGGCCATTACACAGCCGGCGGTGCTGGCGGCCGACTTCGCTCTTACTAAGCTGCTGGCCGCCTACGGAATTACGCCGGACTTCACCATGGGACACAGCCTCGGAGAATACGGCGCATTGGTTGCCGCGGAAGGGCTACCCTTTGCCGATGCGCTCGAAGCCGTCAGCGCCCGCGGCCGCGAAATGACGCGAGTGGCACTGTCCGATAACGGCCGCATGGCCGCGGTCTTCGCTCCCATCGCGGAAATCGAAAGAATCTTGAAAACAGTTGAAGGCTACGTGGTGATCGCGAACATCAACAGCAACCGCCAGGCCGTGATTGGGGGCGCCAGCAAGGCGGTTGAGCAGGCGATGGAGACTTTCGTGAAGGCGGGCTTGGAAGTCGCGGCGCTGCCCGTCAGCCATGCGTTCCACACCTCAATCGTAGCGCCCGCAAGCGGGCCGCTGCGGAGAGTGCTGGAGCGCTTGCGTGTGGCGCCGCCGCGCTTGCCGGTTGTGGCCAACACGGACGGCGAGTTTTATCCCGCTGGCGACGATGTTGTTCCGAAGATGCTCGACATTCTGGCGCGGCAGGTGGCATCGCCGGTGCAGTTCATTAAGGGGCTGCACACGCTGTATGGTGCCGGCGCCCGCGTGTTCGTCGAGGTCGGGCCCAAGAAAGCTCTGCAGGGATTTGCGGAGGATGTTCTGGGCGGCTACGGCGATATAGTCGCGATGTTCACCAATCATCCCAAGCTGGGCGACGTTCCTGCGTTCAATCAGGCATTGTGCTGCCTGTATGCGGCGGGCCTGGGAAAAGGGCTTGAGGAGAGACCTGCCGAACTCGATACTGCTGCGCAGGTTCAAGCCAAGGGCCCGGAACCGGTGTCTCGGCCTGATGTGGTGCCGGTCCGCTCTGCCGCCGACGTCGAAGTCGATCCCTACGCGGGCGAGAAGACATCCTCGGCGGACGCGAATCATTATGTCGAACTTGGCCGCATGTTCGCCGAAGTGCTCGAGCGGGGCTGGAAGATTTACCAGGGCGACAAGTCTGCCCCGGTGACCGAGCCGGTGGCCATTACCGGAGCGGCGCTCGGGCTTCCCGGCACCGAGCACATCTTCGACGACGGGAACATCGCCCGGCTGCTGCGCGGCGAACAATTCATCGACGCCATCCCCAGCCGTTTCCGCCACGCAATTCTCGACAAGCACATCACGCGCTTGGTGAAGAACGACAATGGCGGAACATTCGAGACCATCAGCAATGTTGGCGATGTGATCAAACTCGCGGGACGCGGCGGCGCATTCGACCTGGAAACCGAGTTTGGCATTTCGGCGGATCGCCGCGCCGCGCTGGATCGCGACACGCAGCTCGCTATCGCGGTAGGACTCGATGCCCTCCGCGATGCGGGCATTCCTCTGGTTTTGCGCTATAAGACGACGACCAAGGGAACGCAGCTGCCCGACCGCTGGATGTTGCCTGAGTCGTTGCGCGACGACACGGGAATTATCTTTGGCTCGGCGTTTCCCGGCCTCGATTCGTTTGCCGATGAATTGAACCGCTACCACGCGGACCGTGCCCGGCGTGAGCAATTGGCGCTGCTCGAGAACTTGCGAGCTCGCGTGAGCGATAGCAATGGCGATTCAACGCTGGCACAGGAAATGGATCGGCGGATCGAAGAGCTCTGCGATGTGCTGGAGAAAACCCCTTACGTATTTGACCGGCGTTATCTTTTCCGCGTGCTCTCGATGGGCCACTCGCAGTTTGCCGAGTACATCGGGGCTCGCGGCCCGAACACCGCATTGAACGCGGCCTGCGCCAGCACCACGCAAGCGGTGGCAATCGCCGAAGATTGGATCCGCGCCGGGCGGTGCCGGCGAGTGATTGTGGTAACTGCGGACGACATCACCGGCGACAACCTGATCGACTGGATGGGCGCGGGATTCCTGGCAACCGGAGCGGCAGCGACGGACGATGCGGTCGAAGAGGCGGCGCTGCCGTTTGACCGCCGTCGTCACGGAATGATCCTCGGCATGGGTGCGGCGGGAATTGTCGTCGAGAGCGCGGAGGCCGCTCGCGAACGCGGCATCCAGCCCATTTGCCAGCTCTTGAGCGCGGTCACGGCGAACAGTGCCTATCACGGTACTCGCCTCGACGTTCATCACATCAGCCAGGTCATGGAAGACCTGGTTGTGAAAGCTGAGGCAAACAGTGGAATCCAGCGTCACGAGATCGCATCGCGCACCATGTTTGTCTCGCATGAAACTTACACTCCGGCGCGTGGGGGCAGCGCGGCAGCTGAGATTCACGCCCTGCGCCGAGTCTTTGGCGAAACCGCTGACAAAGTCGTCATCGCCAATAGCAAAGGCTTCACCGGACACGCCATGGGCGCCGGAATTGAAGATGTGTTGGCGGTCAAGGCACTGGAGACGGGCGTGGTGCCCCCGGTGGCTAACTTCAAGGAAGTGGATCCGGAACTTGGGACGCTGAATTTGTCCCAAGGCGGCATTTATCCGATCGAATATGCTTTGCGCCTCGGGGCCGGATTTGGCTCGCAAATCAGCATGACTCTCATGCGCTGGGTGCCGACGCAAGATGGCGCACATCGCAGCGTAAACGCCCTGGGCTACGAATATCGCATCGCGGATCCGACAACTTGGAGCGCATGGCTCAGCCGCGTAGGCGGCCATTCTGCGCCAGAGTTGGAAGTGGTTCGCCGGACGCTGCGAATTCGCGATGCCGCAGCGCCTGTGCAGAGGGTCGAGGGCTCTGCCGCGAAGACAGCCGGAAACGCTTCGCGCGTGCCAACACCTGCTGATGCGGTTGCCGCGCCTGCTGCGCCGATGGCCATTCCTGCGAAGGCCGCAGCAGTTGCTGTTCCCGCACCAGAGTCGGCGCCGACAGCCGCAATTGCTGCCAATCCGGTTGCGGCTCAACCCGCCAGCGGTGAGACGTCAGTGAAGGAACGCATCCTCGCGCTCGCGGTCGAGAAAACCGGCTATCCCAGGGAGATGCTCGACTTTGACCTGGACTTGGAAGCCGACCTCGGCGTGGACACGGTCAAGCAGGCAGAAATGTTCGCTGCCATTCGCGAGATTTACAGCATTCCGCGCGATGAGAATCGCAAACTGCGCGACTATCCCACGCTAGCGCACGTGGTGCGGTTTGTGCTGGAGAAGCGGCCGGACCTGGCCTTGTCCGAGGTCGCGGCATCTCAACCACTGCCGCAGCCCGAGCTCAAGCAGGCAACGGAGAAAGTGGCAGAAGCGGTTGCACCAGCCGGTGTGGCGCACGCCATAGCGTCAAGCGATGCCGACGACCCGGTGAAAGAGCGCATCCTCGCGCTGGCAGTTGAGAAAACCGGGTATCCCAAAGACATGCTTGACCTTGATCTTGATCTCGAAGCCGACCTGGGCGTCGACACCGTCAAGCAGGCGGAGATGTTCGCAGCCATACGCGAGATATACAACATCCCGCGCGATGAGACTCGCAAGCTGCGCGACTACCCCACGCTGGCGCACGTTATCGGTTTCGTGCACGCGCAACGTCCAGATCTGGCAAGTTCTCCGGTTGCGTTGTCGCAGCCCATAACTGCGCCTGCCGCCATTACGCAGGATACTCTCGCCCGCGAGGCCAACAAGCCGGCGGCCGAGCTTACCCCGGAGGCAAGCGACGCAGTCAAAGAACGCATTCTGGCGCTCGCGGTCGAGAAGACCGGCTATCCCAAGGACATGCTTGACCTCGACCTCGATCTCGAGGCTGATCTGGGCGTGGACACCGTAAAACAGGCGGAGATGTTTGCGGCCATTCGCGAAATTTACAAGATTCCTCGCGATGAAAACCGCAAGCTGCGTGATTATCCGACACTCGGCCATGTAATTCGGTTCGTGCACGAGCGGCGGCGAGACCTTGCCGAAGTTCCCCCGGTTCTGAATGCGGCCCCGAAACCGCCGGTTCTTCCCGAGGCCCGTCCTGAAGATTCGAACGGCAATCGGGCGCCTGCTCAGGTCTCGGCGGCGATAACGGCTCGCTTCAACACTGATTCCATCAAGGACAAGGTGCTCGATATTGCGGCTGAGAAAACCGGTTATCCGAAAGAGATGCTCGACCCTGATCTCGACCTCGAAGCCGATCTTGGCATCGACACGGTGAAGCAGGCGGAGATGTTCGCAGCGATCCGGGCTGCGTACAACATTCCGCGCGATCAAAATCTCAAGCTGCGCGATTTTCCGACGCTGGCGCACGTGATCAAATTCGCGCAGGAACGCGCGATTCAGCCAAAGGCAGAGCCAGCAGAAACACAAGCCTCCAGGAAACCGGCTGCATCTGCGGCCGCAGTTTCTGCTGAAGCAGCCAAGGGCAACCGCCCGCCATTAGCCAGTTTCGATGCAGCGAATCGTGTCCCGCGCCGCGTGCCCGTGCCGGTGCTGCGTCCGCCGCTGAGCTTTTGCAAAGCCACAGACGTAACGCTCCAGCTGGGCAGCCGGATCGTGATGATGCCGGATAAAGGCGGCGTGGCCGACTCATTGGCCGAAGCTCTCCAGGCAAAGAAAGTGGAAGTGCTTCGCCTTGAGCGCGATTCCGATCCGGAGACTCTCGCGAAGCAGTTGCAGACATGGGAAGCTGCTGGCCCGATACACGGAGTTTACTGGCTGCCGGCGCTGGACAACGAGGGTGCGCTCGGCGGCATGACATGGGCGGCGTGGCACGAAGCCGTCGGCCTGCGAGTGAAGGCCCTCTTTACGACCATGCGTGCGTTATACGAGCACATTGCCAAACCGGACACGTTCCTGGTGACGGCAACGAGGTTGGGCGGCCAGCATGGCTACGACGACGCCGGAGCAGTCGCGCCGCTCGGTGGCGCGGTGATCGGATTCGCCAAAACTTACAAACGGGAACGGCCCGAAGCTCACGTCAAAGCAGTTGATTTCGAAGCGGAGCGCAAGCCGCAGGAGATCGCAAAACTGCTGATCGACGAAACACTGCGCGATCCTGGCGCCGTCGAGATCGGCTACAGAGATGAGGTTCGCTGGACCATCGGTCTGCAGGAGCAACCCGCCGCCGACGGCCAGTCCGGCATGGTGCTCGATGCGCAGTCAGTCTTTATTGTCACGGGCGCGGCAGGCAGCATCGTTTCGGCAATCACCGCCGATCTGGCTGCCGCATCTGGCGGAACCTTCTATCTGCTCGATCTGGTGCCCGAACCCGATCCGAACAATCCCGACTTGAAGCGCTTCGCCACCGACAAGGAAGGGCTCAAGCGCGAACTCATCGCGCGCATCCAGGCGAGAAAAGAGCGCGCGACTCCGGCGCTGGTGGAAAGGGAACTGGCTGCCATCGAGCGGTTGCAGGCAGCGGCGGCGGCGATTGAAGCGGTACGCGCCGCGGGCGGAACGGCGTATTACTTCAGCGTGGACCTGCGCGATGCCGATGCGGTTGCGAACGTGATTCGCCAGCTCCGCGAACGCAGCGGGCACATTGATGTTCTGCTGCACGCCGCGGGTATGGAGCGCAGCCGGCCGCTGTCGGAGAAAGATCTGCGCGAGTTCGATCTCGTGTTCGACGTCAAGGCCGACGGCTTTTTCAACCTGCTGCACGCGATCGGCGACATGCCTGTAAATGCAACCGTGGCATTCAGTTCGATCGCCGGGAGGTTCGGCAATCCCGGGCAGACCGACTACAGCTCGGCCAATGACTTGTTGTGCAGAATCACCTCAAGCTTCCGCACCATGCGGCCATCGACTCGCGGCATCGCGATTGACTGGACGGCATGGAGCGGGATCGGCATGGCATCGCGCGGGTCGATTCCGAAAGTCATGGAGATGGCGGGAATCGACATGCTGCCGCCCGAAGCCGGCGTTCCGATCATCCGCCGTGAACTGACAGGCGGAGGAACCCGCGGTGAAGTTGTCATCGGGAACCGGCTCGGAGTTCTACTGAAGGAATGGGACGAAACTGGCGGGTTGGACTCGAAGTTTGAAAGTCCAAGCCCCGGTCCCATGCTGGAGAAAGTGGTTAAAACGGGAATTTTCCAGCCGCTGACGATTGAAACCACGCTTGACCCGAAAATTCAGCCGTTCCTGTACGACCACCAGATTGAGGGCATCCCGGTTCTGCCCGGGGTGATGGGAATCGAGGCGTTCGCCGAAGCTTCGACTTGCCTGCTTCCCGGCTGGCACATCGAGTCGATCGAAGACGTGAATTTCCTGGCGCCATTCAAGTTCTATCGCAACCAGCCGCGCACAGTGACGGTTGAGGCCGTGGTGCATCCGTCCCCGGCAGGAATCACCGCGGGCTGCAAGTTGACGGGCCGTCGCATGATGCCAAATCAAACTGAGCCCCAGATTACAACCCACTTCAGCGCGCGGGTGTGCCTGAGAAGGGACGCAAACCCAGCCGGCAGCGTGCGGCCAATCGGCAGACCCGAGGGGAACATTGTCGAAGCTGCTGATATTTACCGCCTCTACTTCCATGGTCCGGCCTATCAGGTGGTGGAACGCGCGTGGTGGGATGGCAAGCGCATGGTCGGGCTAATGTCCAGCGGTCTGCCCGCGAATCATCGGCCGGCTGACCTGCCGGCGCGAATCGCACCGCGCCTGATGGAACTGTGTTTTCAAACTGCCGGCATCTGGGAGATGGGTATTGAATCCCGCATGGGATTGCCGCAGCACATTGACCGAGTCTCCCTGCTGAGTGAAACGCCGCCGGGCGCGAGGGTGTATGCGGTCGTGCTTCCGAAGGCCGAGCGCGGCTTTGACGCCGAAATAATCGATGAGCAAGGGAACTGCTACTTGCGGCTTGAGGGTTATCGCACGGTAGCGGTTCCGGGGGCGCTGGATGCAGACCGGGTGAAAGCGCTGCATGACGCGATGTCGCTGGAAGGAGTCGCAGCCTAGCCGAACGTCCAATCCACGTCGATCGAGGGGCAGATGAATTACGAATTCCAACGCGTAGCCATTGTGAATCGTGGCGAGCCGGCGATGCGTTTCATTCACGCCGCTCGCGAATTCAATCACGAGCACGGAACAGAACTGCGCACCATCGCGCTTTTTACCGAGCCGGACCGGCGCACCATGTTCGTGCGCGAGGCGGATGAAGCCGTGTGCCTGGGCCCAGCCCATGTGCCGGATGCAAAAACCGGGCAATCGAAATGCGCTTACGTCGACTATCCCACGCTCGAAAGGGCGCTGGCGGCTTGCCGGGCCGAGGCGGTGTGGGTGGGATGGGGCTTCGTTGCCGAGCATGCGGATTTCGCCGACTTGTGCCGGAAGATGGGGATCGTTTTCATCGGTCCGGACGGCGACGTCATGCGCCGGGTGGGCGACAAGATCGCTTCCAAATTGCTTGCCGAACAGCTGCGAATACCCGTGGCGCCATGGAGCCGCGGGCCCGTAGCCACAGTTGACGAAGCCATGCAGCACGCCGCGCGGCTCGGTATTCCGCTGCTCGTCAAAGCCACGGCCGGGGGCGGAGGCCACGGCATTCGCTGCGTTCGCGCAGAACACCTGTTACCCCAGGCTTTTGAAAGCGCGCGCGCGGAAGCATTCAAAGCCTTCGGCGATCCCACGGTGTTTCTTGAGCAACTCATCGACGGCTCGCGCCATGTCGAGGTTCAAGTCATCGCCGATAACTTCGGCGCGACCTGGGCCGTGGGCGTGCGCGATTGCACGATTCAAAGGCGACACCAGAAAATCCTCGAGGAAGCGCCTTCTCCGGCGCTCTCTCCAGGGCAGGATCAAGCGTTGCGCCAGGCGGCGGTTCAACTGGCCCAGGCCTGCGGATATCGGAATGCCGGTACCGTTGAGTTTCTCTTTCAGCCGCAAACCGGACGATTCTCATTCATGGAGATGAACACCCGTCTGCAGGTGGAGCACCCGGTCACTGAGTGCACCACCGGAGTCGACCTGGTGAAGCTGCAGATCCATGTGGCCCGAGGCGGCCACCTGGAGGAAGAGCCTCCCCGAACTTGCGGCCATGCAATTGAAGTCCGGCTCTATGCGGAAGATCCCGAAAACGGTTTCGCCGCCGCGCCGGGCACGATTGAGCGCTTTCGCATCCAGACCGGCCCCGGCGTTCGTGTGGATACCGGCGTGGTGGAAGGCGATACGGTTCCTTCAGAGTTCGATTCCATGATTGCCAAGGTAATCGCGCAGGGCAGCACGCGGAGAGAAGCCCTTTCCAGGCTGCGGCGCGCCATTGCCAATACCACGCTGGTGATCAAAGGCGGCACGAGCAATAAAGCTTTTCTGACCGATCTTCTCGGTCGCCAGGAACTCGAGCGCGGCGAGGTTCACATCGGCTGGCTGGATCGACTGGCCCTCGACGGCACTCACGTTTCCCATCGCTACGCCGACGTGGCGCTGGTGCAGGCGGCCATCGAGGCCTACGAGTCGCAACTGGCAGTTGAGCGCACGCAATTCTATGTCTCCGCGTTACGCGGCCGGCCGCAAGTGAAGTGTGTCACCGGCAAAACCGCTGAACTGCATTATCGCGGCCGGTCCTATTCGCTGAAGGTCTGCCGTCTTGGCCCGCGGCAATTTCGCATTGAGGTGAATGGCTCGAAGATCGATGCGGAAGTGGATAAGCTCAACCGTTTCGAACATTGGCTCACGGTATTCGGGAGGCGCTTTCACATTGTGTCCGTCGCCTCGGGTTTGAGTTACCGCATTGAAGTCGATGGTGTTTCGCATCGCGTTGACCGCGAGGATGGAGGCATTGTCCGCGCGCCCTCGCCGTCGGTGGTGGTGGCAATTTGCGTAAAGCCGGGAGACAGCGTTCGCGCCGGCGACCGCCTGGCCGTGCTCGAAGCCATGAAGATGGAGATGCAGCTTTCGGCGCCGTTCGCCGGCAAAGTTCGGCAGGTCATGACCATGCCCAACGTGCAAGTGGATACTGGCGCTCCACTGCTGCAAATCGATTCTGTGGCCGCCACTGACGATGCCGCGGGCTCGCAGTCGCCTGTCATTTTCGGCGAATCCATGGCCGCCAACTCCCAGATGAGTGCGCCATCCGCTGGCTACAGCAGTTTGAGCCAACTGCGCCAATTTGTGCTGGGGTTTGATGTTGATCCGAAGCTCAGCACCCGGCTGCTAGCCGAGTGGAAGGCAGGCTGGGCCGAGACGCGCGACGCAAATAGCGAAGATGAAATCCTCAATATTTTCGCCGACATCTGTTCTCTGTTCCAGCGCGAGCCCGAAGTAAATCGCGCCAGCAGAGAGGAACCTAGCACGGAAGCGTACTTGTTTTCCTATTTGCGCATGCTGGATACGGCCGGCGAAAGCCTGCCCGAAGATTTTGCGCAGGCTTTACGACGCGCCCTGGCGCACTACGGAATCCCCAATCTGGAGCGCACGCCTCAACTCGAAGACGCCCTGTTCTGGATCTACAAATCCCATCAGAGCATCGAGCAACAGGTGCCCCTGGCTTTGGGCATTCTGGAAAGACGCGTTCAGAGCGCGCCAATTTTGGCGGGCGGCGGAGACGCCGCATTTCGCGACCTTCTCGATCGCCTGATTTCACTGAGCAGCGGAACCTTCCCCTCGATTGCCGACCTGGCGCGGGAAGCTCGTTATCGTTATTTCGACCGCTGGTGGTTTGAGGAGGCGCGGCAAAAAGTTTATGAGGAGATGGAAGAACATCTTGCCTACCTCGCCGCTTACCCGGATGGTCCGGATCGCGACCAGCGCCTTGGCGCGCTGGTCGAATGCCCGCAGCCGCTGGTGAGCTGGCTCTCCAGCCGTTTTGTCGATGCCGGCAGCCGAATGCGAATGTTGATGCTCGAGGCGATCATCTCGCGTTACTACCGCATCCGCAAGCTGGAGAATCTCCGCTCATTCTGTGCTGATGGACGATGCTATGCATCCGCCAGGTATGAGCTGGAGGGAAAACGCATCCACGTTTTTGCAACCCACACCGACTATTCCGAACTGGCCGCCGCTGCGCATGCAATCCGCCCCTTCGTCGCCGCCGTTCCCGGGACGGATGATGTGGTGATCGACTTCAATGTCTGGCGCTCCGGGCCGCTCGGGGATGCTGAAGCCGTCCAGACTGAAGTTCGTTCTATCCTGGAGCACGCCGAATTCCACGCATCCATGCGGCGCATTACCGTGGAAATTGCCGGCCCCGCCCATGCTGAAGGCGAAGGCGGGATGCAGCACTTTACCTTCCGCCCCGCGGCAGGGAACGCCTACCAAGAGGACACGCTGTTTCGCGGCATTCATCCTTTAATGGCGAAGCGCCTGCATCTCTGGCGGCTAAGCAACTTCAAAATCGAGCGCCTGCCCTCGGTAGAAGACGTCTACCTGCTGCACGCGATTGCGCGGGAGAATCCCAAGGACGAGCGCCTCATAGGCTGCGCGGAAGTACGCGATGTAACGCCGGTGCGCGACAAGTCGGGACGCATCCTGCAGTTGCCTCACCTCGAACGCATGCTGGCGGAAACCATCGCCGGCATGCGGCTGTTTCAATCCCGCAGGACGCCTTACCAGCGCCTGCAATGGAATCGCATATTTCTGTATGTGTGGCCGCCGCTCAATCTTCAGCGCGGTGAACTGCGCGACCTGGTAAACCGGCTTTTGCCGCAGGTGGAAGGGCTGGGCCTGGAGCAGGTTGCGGTCCGCGCCCGCATTCCGAATCCGGCTACGGGAGAGCTGCGCGACATGATGGTGCGCATCTCCAGCCCCGCCGGTAAAGGCATGCTGATCACCTTCCGCCCCGCCGATCAATTGCAGCCCATGAAGCCGCTCGGCGAGTACGAACAGAAGGTCATTCGCATGCGCCAGCGCGGCATGATCTACCCGTACGAGATCATCAAGATGCTCACCCCGGATGGTAAGGGCACGCGCGCGGACTTCCCGCCGGGAGACTTCGTGGAACATGATCTCGCTCTCGAAGGCCGCCTGGTTCCCATCGAGCGGCCTTACGGACAGAACAAGGCCAACATCATTGCGGGCGTAATTCGCAACTACACCGCGAAGTATCCCGAAGGAGTGACGCGGGTGCTGCTGCTGGGAGATCCGAGCAAGGACCTGGGCGCCCTGGCTGAGCCGGAATGCCGGCGCATTATGGCCGCGCTTGACCTGGCCGAAGAAATGAAGGTTCCGCTGGAGTGGTTCCCCATTTCAGCCGGCGCGAAGATCTCGATGGAAAGCGGCGTGGAGAACATGGATTGGATCGCGCGCGTGTTGCGGCGTTTGGTGGAATTTACCCAGGGCGGCGGCGAAGTGAACCTTCTCATCAACGGCATCAATGTCGGTGCGCAGCCGTACTGGAACGCGGAAGCCACCATGCTGATGCATACGCGCGGCATTCTGGTCATGACTCCGAAAGCCGCGATGGTGCTGACCGGAAAGCGGGCTCTCGACTACTCCGGGGGAATTTCCGCCGAGGACAACCAGGGGATTGGCGGCTACGACCGCATCATGGGCATCAATGGCCAGGCGCAGTATTGGGCGCGGGACATTGATGAAGCCTGCCATATTCTCATGCGCCACTACGATCACACCTATGTGGCGCCCGGCGAAAGATTCCCGCGGAAAGCCGCGACCCGGGATGCCATCGATCGGGATGTTCGCACCTTTCCTCACGGCAACTTGGCCGGCGAAGAAGGCTTTGCCTGCGTGGGCGACATTGTTTCTGATGAAACCAACCCAGGGCGGAAAAAGTCTTTCGATATTCGCAAGGTGATGATGGCGGCCATCGATCAGGACCATGCCCCGCTGGAGCGCTGGGCGGGCATGCGGGCGGCGGAAACCGCCGTGGTTTGGGATGCGCACCTGGGCGGATATCCGGTTTGCTTAATCGGCATCGAATCGCGCCCGCTGCCACGCTTTGGCTTCGCTCCCGCCGACGGTCCGGATCAATGGACCTCGGGCACGCTATTCCCGCAATCCTCGAAGAAAGTTGCGCGTGCAATCAATGCCGCCAGCAACAACCGCCCCCTGGTCCTGCTGGCCAACCTGTCCGGCTTTGACGGCTCCCCTGAATCCATGCGCCGGCTGCAACTGGAATATGGCGCGGAGATCGGCCGGGCGGTGGTGAACTTCCAGGGACCAATGGTTTTCTGCGTGATTTCACGGTATCACGGCGGCGCCTACGTGGTCTTCTCGCGGACGTTGAATGAGCAACTCGAAGTGGCGGCTCTCGAAGGCAGCTACGCATCCGTAATTGGCGGCGCTCCCGCAGCTGCGGTGGTATTTGCCAGCGAGCTGGAAACCAAAGCGCGCAAGGATCCGCGCCTGCAGGAATTGGGCCAGGCACTGGCCAAAGCCGAAGGGGCGGAGAAGGCGCGCCTGCGCTCCCAGTGGGATGAACTCTTCAAAGTGGTGCACTCGGAAAAACTTGGCGAAATGGCTGCTGAGTTCGATCGCGTGCACAGCGTGCAGCGGGCGTTGGCGGTGGGCGCTCTCGATTGCATCATCCCGCCGGAGCAACTGCGTCCTTACCTCATCGACGCGGTGGAGCGCGGAATCGCAAAAGAGGAAGAGCGCTGCGAAAAATCGGAACGGGGGATGGAACAAGCGGCATGAAAGGATGCGGCAGTGGATCTCTACTGGTTCGAACAGACGATTGCCGATGTTCCTGCGCAGGATGACTGGCTCAGCCCGCGAGAGCAGGTGCAACTCAGCCACTTCCGCTTCGCCAAGCGGCGCGATGATTGGCGCCTGGGCCGCTGGACGGGCAAGCAAGCCTTGGCGCTTTTCTTCGACTTCATTGCGGTTCCTTCGGTGCTGGCTAAGGTCGAGATTATTCCGGCAGCCTGCGGCGCTCCGGAAGCTTTTTTCAGCAACGTGCGGGCCCCCGTGAACATTTCCTTGAGCCACCGGGCACACCGCGCGGCGTGCTGTATTGGACCGGCAAAAGCAGAAATGGGTTGCGACGTGGAACTCGCCGAGCCCCGCAGCGATGTTTTCATTGCCGACTATTTCACCGCGGAAGAGCAGAACTTCCTGGCTGGATCAGCTGGTTCGGAGCGATGGTGGCTTACCGCGCTGTTTTGGAGTGCAAAAGAAAGCGCTCTAAAAGCCCTGCGCCAGGGGTTGCGAGGTGATCCGCGCAGTTGGTCGGTAAAGTCGCCCGACTCGGCAAACGTGACCAGCGCATGGCAGATGCTCGAAGTCCGCGCCCGCGAGCGTACCTTGAAGGGATGGTGGCGGTACGCGGATGGGATGGCGCGAACCGTTGTAGCTGATCCCGTTTCGAACGCGCCCATCTCACTGGAAAGCGTGGATACTCCGGCCCAACATCGTATCTTGCCGTTCCAGTCCGAGAGGAACAGTGCCGGCCGATGTGATCCGCCAGGCTAGCGCCTCACTTTGGACGCGAGGGCAGCCTCTGCGAGGCGAATCGCTTTCTCGTGCAGTTCCCAGGAGTGGATGGCCTGCCTGCAACCTTCGCGCGCCAGCTCAGTGCTCAATCGCCGCTCGGCTTCGTCGAAGGTATGTTCGGCCGTCATTCGGGCGCGATGAGCGGCGTCATCGGCATCCTTGACTTGCTTCGCGAATAGCAGGATTTCGGGGTCGACGTCCGCCGCCTCGTTGTGCGCTCGCGTCCCGCGTCCGTGCCTGGCAAGGTTGTGATAGGCCTCGGCAATCTCGCGCTTCCAGCGTGATTTGATGTCGTGATTCAGTTGGTCGAGGGCGGCGTTGGCTTCGTCCGCGGTTTCCCGCACTCGCCGCTTTTCAAACAGCCATTTGAAAACTGACCATTCCACGGCTTGGTTCATCAGTGCCTTGGCTTCTTCGACTTGGGGAAGCTTTCGCACAGCGACCTGAACATATCGATTGTAGGGAAAAAAGTCCAGAGTGCAAGAACGCCGGCATCAGGCCTCAGGCTCAGGCTTCAGGCATGAGGGACAAACCATCACTTGCAACATTCAGCTTGCAGGTTCACAACAAGCTCTTCGCCGTTGTAATGTTTCGTGATCGATTGAGGCGCTTCGTCGAGCGAAAGGGCGACTGGGTGCGCACGTGAAACCAGCACGATATGGAACGTCCGCTCCGCCAGCATCTCCGGGAACGAGCCTTCGCGCTTGCCGATGGTGAGCGTCTGCCTGGCGTCATCCCAGCGAATCGGAATTCGCGAGAATTGCCCTTTTTCGTAGTTGTAAGTGAGGCCGTCATCCTCATATAAATCGAAGCTTCCGTTCGCGCCGGCATAAACGAACACCGTAATCGGGTCTGCTTTTTCGCTGGTGTATTGAATTTCTGGACCGAAGGGAATAATCGAACCCGCGCGCACGTGGATGGGAATTGCGTCATAAGGGGCAGACGCATCCACCGGCGCTCCGCTCGCGACCGGTTTGTCCACGACCGCCCCCGACCAGAGGTCGTACCAACTGCCGCGCGGCAAGTAAACCGATCGGCTGCGCGCTTTGTAGGTTGTTACCGGCGCCACCAGGAATGCCGGTCCGAACATATACTCATCGCTGATATCGCGGGCTTCGGGATCTTTGGGAAAATCCATTACCAGCGGACGCATCATCGTGCTTCCGTTCTGGGTAACATCTCCTGCGAGCGAATATACATACGGCAGCAGCCGGTAGCGCAGCCGGTCGAATTTCAGCTCCGCCCGATACGCGGGGCTCGACTCCTCTCCCATAAACCACATCTCGCGATTGGGATACTCGCCATGTGCGCGCAGGAACGGCACGAACGTGCCGAACTCAAACCAGCGCGCGTTCAACTCCCGCCATTCTTCCGCATCTTCGGGCTTTGAAGTCGGCGTGGAAAAACGCGCCGGAACCGAAAAGCCGCCGACGTCCATAGTCCAATAGGGAATGCCGGAAATGCTGAAGCCCAGGCCGGCAGGAATCTGCGTCCGCATCGCCGTCCAGGTCGACGAGGTATCGCCGGACCATGTCGCGGCAGCGTACCGCTGCTGTCCGGCGTAGGCCGATCGCGTAAGAATAAAGACCCGCTGGTTCGGAGTAACTTCCCGCTGGCCATCGTAGACGCCTTCGCTGTTCATCAGCGGATATGCGTTCAACACGCGAGCGCCCGTGCCCAAGTAGGTTGGATTCATGTTGGTGTGCTGGCCTTCGAGCGTTGGTGTGGGCATGAGATCCGGTTCAGTCGCATCCATCCACCACGCGTCGACATGCTTCGAGAATAGGTCGCGATTCACCTGCGACCAGAAAAGCTTGCGCGCGTCAGGATTCAACGCATCATAAAAGGTGTAAGCATGTCCCAGCCAGTCGCGTAGGCCCTCTTTCAGGTTCGGTTCATAAAGGAAGCCGCGCGAGTGCATGGCTTCGAAGTTCGCGGTGCCCGGGTAGAACTTTCCCCAAACTGAAATCATTAAGTGAGAATGTTTATCGTGAATGGAATTGATCCAAGCCTGCGGATCGGGAAAACGCTCGGGGTCGAATTGATGCGAGCCCCACTCCGCCTCTTTCCAGTAAAACCAGTCCTGCACGATATTGTCGAAGGGGATATGGCGCGAGCGGAAGCCGTCGACCACCTCCAGGCTCTCCTGCGAGGTCTTGTATCGTTGACGGCTCTGCCACAAGCCGAATGCCCAGGCCGGAATCATCGGCGCTTGTCCGGTGATCTGCCGATAGCCGGCGATTACGTTGTCGATCTTGGGGCCGTAGACGAAGTAATAATCCACGCCGTCGCCGACCTCCGACCACAATGAAGTTGAGGTCTGGTGTGATGGCGTTTTCCACGCGAGACTCATCGCAGCGATTCCGCCCTGATCCTTCGACCATTCCAATTTCAAGTGATAGCGATGGCCGGCTTCGAGGGGAATCCGGGTTAAATCTTTCCATGGCAGCCACGACTGGCGCCAATGGTTCATGAGCAGTCGGTCATCGATCCAGAACTTGATGCCGTCGTTCGAGAATCCCTGGAAAAGATAGTCGCCGGTTGCTGGCGCAACCAGGGTGCCTTCCCAGCGGACGCTCGCATCGCCTTCGGCCAAGTCCGGATGAATGATGTGGTTGGGATTCTGCGTCTCGCCCGGGATGTAGATATCGACCTTCGCATCCCTGCGTGTTGCAATCAGCTTTTCAAAATGCGCTCCGGAATAATACGAGCCGGTGAGGCCGCCGGCTTTGCCGTTGGCGTCGATGAGCTGCGCCGCGGGTACCGGCTCAAACGGACGCAGATCGCCGAAGCGCGTGTAGGAAGGGTTGTCCCAAAGAATTCCATAGCCGCGGCTGGAGACCAGGAAGGGAATGGCATCGGTTCCGTTGTGTTGCCAAAGATCCAGGTCGTAGCCCTTGATGTCGAGCAACCCAAGCTGATTCTCACCCAGTCCATAGAGCGATTCATTCGAATTTGGCTGCCACTGTTGCTGTACATGAAATGTCTGCTCGCCCATGACTTCGGCGGGAGTGATGACGCGGCCGCCCTGCTTCTCGGCGACAATTGGCTGGCCCGCTGAGTCGAGGAGACTCACAGCGCCTGAAGCCGTATCTACCCGGACCTTAATTTTTGCGGTGTCGAGAGTCAGGGAATGCTCATCCCTTTTCATCGCCCATCCGGTATAAGGCGTGGGCGGGGGCAGAACGGCCAGGCTTTTCCGATCAAAAAATGACCGGTCCGTGGCGAAGGCGATGCGCACCACATTGTCCCCGCGAAACTGAATTTTTAAAAAGCCATTGCCAATTGAAAGGATGATGCCGTCAGGCTGTTTCTCTGCCCCGGCTTGAGCTCTCGCGCTAGCACCGAAAAACGTGGGCGCCAATATCGAGCAGAAGATGACTGCAGACAGAAATCGGCTCATGAGGTCTCCTGAGGAGCCAGTCATGATAATCGATTTTCTGCTGAAAAAGCAGTGATTCTGGACGTAGCCGACGCCCAAAAACGAAAAAAAAGGTGCCGCCCAGGAACCAGGCGGCACCATCGTCAGTGAGAGAGAACTGAGCTAGTCGCCGCTGGGCAAAAGCGACTCTTCATGCGCCGGCATGATTTCTGAAACCAGCGGAACCGTCGGACACTCGCCGAGAATGGGCTGGCAACCGGCGTCGGGCCCGTGCTTCGGTTTCGGCTGGCGTTGAATGTCGGCAAACTGCGCCTGTTCGGTCGATCCGTTCAGGGCGGTGGTCGACGCGACGCCTCCCGCGATCACTTGCGTGAGCGCGTCGAAGTACCCGGTGCCGACGAACCGCTGGTGTTTCACCGCCTGATAGCCATACTCGGCTTCACGGCTGAATTCTTTTTCCTGCAGGCGTGCATAAGCCGTCATGCCGGTATCTTTGTAGCCGCGCGCCAGTTCGAACATGCTGAGGTTGAGCGCGTGAAATCCCGCCAACGTTACGAACTGGAACTTGTATCCCATTTTGGCCAGTTCGGACTGGAAGTTGGCGATGGTCGCGTCGTTGAGCTTCTTCTTCCAATTGAAAGAAGGTGAGCAGTTATAGGCCAGCAGTTTGCCGGGATATTTTGCGTGAATCGCCTCCGCGAAGCGGCGCGCCTCGTCGATATCCGGCTCGGATGTTTCACACCAGATCAAATCGGCGTACGGCGCGTAGGCCAGGCCCCGGGCGATGGCGGAATCGAGGCCGCCGCGAATCTGGAAGAAGCCTTCGGGCGTTCTTTCTCCCGTCAAGAACTCGCGGTCGCGGGGATCGATGTCGCTGGTCAGAAGGTGCGCGCTGTTTGCATCCGTGCGCGCCATGATGAGGGTTGGCACTCCCAGCACATCGGCCGCAAGCCGGGCCGCAACCAGTTTCTGAATCGCTTCACTGGTCGGCACCAGGACTTTGCCGCCCAGATGTCCGCATTTCTTTGCCGACGAGAGCTGATCTTCAAAATGAACGCAGGCCGCTCCGGCTTCAATCATCGCTTTCATCAATTCAAAAGCGTTCAGGGTGCCGCCGAATCCAGCCTCGGCATCAGCCACGATCGGCGCCATCCAGTACATTCCGTTCTTTCCATCCATATGATGGACTTGATCGGCGCGCATCAGCGCGTTGTTGACGCGGCGCACTACGTTGGGAACGCTGTCGGCTGGATACAAGCTCTGGTCGGGATACATTTGCCCGGCATTATTGGCGTCGGCCGCCACCTGCCAGCCGCTCATGTAAATCGCTTTGAGTCCCGCCTGAACCTGCTGCACCGCCTGGTTGCCGGTAAGCGCGCCCAGCGCGGGCACGTACTCTTCGTGATGGAGCAGATACCACAGCCGCTCTGCGCCCAGCCGCGCCAGCGTGTATTCCACGTGAATGGATCCCCGCAACTTGGCAACTTGCTGGCTGGTATAAGGTCGCTTGGTCCCGATCCACCGCGGATGGGTGTGCCACTGCTTGGTCATTTCCGTCGCGCTTAATGGGTGTATCATCGTGCTGTCCTTCTCCGGCATTCCGGCCTGCCGACAGTAGAGCGCGTTCAGCGGCGCAGACCAAGCGCAGTCGTCCACGTCGGCCAAGTAGTCCAGTTTGTCCCACTTCGCCTGCGTCCGCTTCGGGAGGCGATTAGCATGAAGCTCATGGCAACCTCGACCATACCCCGCAATGATGTTGAAACCGAAATCCTTACTCCCGGCGCGAGCAGATTCATCACGGCCATGGCGCGCAAATTCGAGCCGCGCCGCCAGGAACTGCTGGCCCGCCGCCGCGCCCGGCAACGCCGCCTCGATCTGGGACAGATGCCCGATTTTCTCCCCGAAACCGCCGCCATTCGCGCAGGCGGGTGGCAAGTTGCCTCCATTCCTCACGACCTGCAGGACCGGCGCGTCGAAATCACCGGGCCGGTCGAGCGCAAGATGATCATCAACGCGCTGAATTCCGGCGCGAACGTATTCATGGCGGATTTTGAGGACTCGAACTCGCCCACCTGGCAGAATTGCATCGAGGGGCAGGCCAATCTGCGCGACGCGGTGGAACGCACGATCACTTACGAGAGCCCGGAAGGAAAACGATACAGACTCAACCAGAAAACTGCGGTGCTGATGGTCCGCCCTCGGGGCTGGCACTTAGAGGAGAGACACTTCACGGTTGACGGCAAGCCGATATCGGCATCGCTGTTCGACTTCGGGCTTTATTTGTTTCACAATGCGCGGCAGTTGCTCGACTCCGGAACGGGCCCGTACTTTTATTTGCCCAAGCTCGAAAGCCACCTCGAAGCCCGGCTGTGGAACGACGTTTTCTGTTTCGCGCAAGATGAACTCGGCATTCCACGGGGAACCATTCGGGCCACGGTGCTGATTGAAACCATTCTTGGCGCATTCGAGATGGATGAAATTCTTTACGAACTGCGCGACCATTCCGCCGGGTTGAACTGCGGCCGCTGGGACTACATTTTCAGCTTCATCAAAAAGTTCAGGAATTGTCCTGACTTCGTGCTGCCCGACCGCTCGACCGTGACCATGGAGAAGCACTTTCTGAACTCTTATGTCCAGTTGCTCATCCAGACCTGTCATCGTCGCGGTATTCACGCCATGGGAGGAATGGCGGCGCAGATTCCCATCAAGAATGATCCTGTGGCGAACGAAACCGCGCTCGGAAAAGTGCGTCAAGACAAGCTGCGCGAAGTTCGTGCCGGGCATGATGGTACGTGGGTCGCCCATCCCGGCCTGGTGCCGGTGGCCAAAGAGATTTTCGACGCCCACATGAAAGATCCGAACCAGATCCGAATTCCTCATGACTGGATGAGGATCACCGCGAAAGATCTGCTGACGGTGCCCGAAGGGCCCATTACGGAGCCGGGACTTCGCTGGAATATAGACGTGGGACTGCAATACTTGGAGTCATGGCTGCGCGGTTCGGGGTGCGTGCCAATCTACAACTTGATGGAAGATGCCGCGACGGCGGAAATCTGCCGCGCCCAGGTTTGGCAATGGGTCAGGCATGGGGCGTCACTGAGCGATGGGCGCAAGATCACCCCCGATATGGTTCGCAGCGTCATTTCCGACCAGCAAGGCAAGCTCAAGGGTGCCCGCGTGGCGGAGGCTGCCCAGATCTTCGAAAAGATGATGACCAGCGAGGAGTTCCCCGAATTCCTGACCCTGGCCGCCTACAACTACATCGACTGACGGGATTCGCTGCCTTCCTTTCAAATGAAAAACAGGGGTTGACGACGGCAGCAACTCAGTTTTAGGCTGCCGGAGCGGAGCGAAAGGAGAGCTCTCCTGGTGGTCCGCGCACGCTGTTATGTGAGCAGAATCACATCGAGTTCCGTCTCTTTTGCCCCACAATCCACTATGTAGGCCAGAGCGACCCTGGCCTGGGGAGGCGGTTATGTTCGAGCAGGAAATCGAACTGGAAAAGAAACAGGGATCAGCCCTGCCTCTGCTGTTGATTGTCGGACTGATCGTCGTATTCGTGGGTGTCGCCGCATATTATCTGGCCGAAAGCCGTAAGGTACTCACAACCCCGGAAGCCACCACGGTCATCAATAGCACGATTGCTGCACAGGCGCCGGTCACCGTGAGTTTCGAGATCGGCAACGTGAAAGACAGTTGGGACGAGGGGCCGCGGGATCCGCGTTATCGGCTGCTGGAAAAAGCCGGGGTGGTGAAGATTGGCAAGGCTAAAGGCTCCAGAATTCCCGTCGCGTTCACCGACAAAGGGCACGACCTGGTGCAGCAACTTCCCGGCGTGAAGCAGACCAAGGAAGATGACGGAAACATCATGTACGTGATTCCCCTGGCAGCGCGCAAACTGGTCGAAGTCTCGAAGATCGATATGCACGGCCCGGAGCGCGCCACGGTTGAGTACTCGTGGAAGTGGGAGACCAATGCGATCGGCGAGAATTTTGATGCCTCCAGCGCCGGCGTACAGTCCTTTAACGGGTGGGATCGCGCAAAGCTCATCGACAAGTACGGCGCGCGCTTTTATCACGGCGCCCCGGAAAGAGCTTCCCTTGCGCTGGCCAAAGGCGATCACGGCTGGCTGGTGGCGAACGACTGAGCTCGCCGGCGTAGCGTTGCCGCGGCCGTGTTAAAGGCGGAGCACCGGGCCGTGGTGGCCCGGCGAGGGGTCTGCAATGTCTGCCGAAATCTCCGGAGAGTTTCTCGCGCAACTCAAGCAGGACCTTGTCTGCCGCCGGGTTGAGCGCGGCATGGCGCTGCTGGAACAACATCGTCAGCTTTTCACTCACTTCGATCCTCGACAGCTTAACGCCGGGCGCTTTGCCGGGTATCTTGCCCAGTGGGTGGATTTGGGCTTCCGGCGTCCCCTCATTGTCAAAGAGATTCTCGCCCGGTTCGCGAAGCCGCTTCGCCCGCAACTCCCCCTGCTGGATTATCTTTACCTGCGCATGGCCGAAGGCATGGCCGCAATGTCGGAAGAATCCAAAGAGGAAGCTATTCGCAATTTCGACGCAGTTCTGAGTCTCGTAGGCGAAACGGACGACAGGGAACTGGAGGCGATTGCCTGCTTCTGGAAGGGCCGCTGCTTGCGCATGAAGGGCGAGTATGATGAGGCGCTGGCCCTGGCGGTCAAAGGCCGCGACATCGCGCTCGAACTTGGTCATGAGCCCATGGCTGCGGTTTCGCGCGTGCTGGAAAGCTGGCTGTACTTCCAGAAAGGACATGCCAAGCAGGCCATCGAGATTCTGCAACAAGCCGAAGCGGTTCTCAGTAAGACCGATGATTATCTGACTGTGGGCAACATTTTCTCTTCGTACGGAAGAATCGCGCGCCGCCAGGGGCGATACCAGCACGCGATTGACAGCTTCACCACGGCGATCGCCTATTACAAGCGCCGCGACACGCAGCACCGTAATGTTGCGCGCTCGCTTAATAACATGGCGTACGTGAAGCGGCTGATTGCCCTGCAACTGCGGCGCAAGATCGACGCGGAAGCGGAGCGGCGTCGCAAGGCGGCGGTGCGCGGACGCTCGCCCAACGGCGAGGTCAAGTTGTCCTATCGCAGCCGTTTCGAGCAGTTGCGAAAAGAGGCGCTGGCGGAACTGGCCGAGGCTGCGACCATCTACCAGCAATACAAGCATCATCACGGCCTGGGCAGCGTCAACCTGAACTACGCCTATCTTCATTTGGACAATGGAGACTTGGAACAAGCGGAGGCCGCGGCAAAGACCGCTTATCACCTGGGCGAAGAAAAGAAGGATGACATTCTGATGGCGCGGGCGCGCATGGTGCGCTGCATGATCGAAAATGCGCGCGTCGAAGAAGGCATCGGCGAAAGCACCGAACCCGGCAATCACGCCCGCCTCGCCCAGGATTACGCCCAGGAAGCGGTGGAACTCGCAAAACATACCCAGAACCGCCGCCTGCTGGCGCACACCTACATCTGGCAGGGCCTGACTCACTGCAATCGTTTCTTCGACGACATCGACGCCGCCCGCCGTTGCTACGATCAGGCAATTACGCTCAGCAAAGGCGATCACGCCGACTCCGCATGGGAAGACCTGCAGTCGCTCAAAGCGAAAGTGCTGCGCGGCGGATCCGTGAATCCCACCTTACGTGCCTGGTCGCAAGGATCAGTGGGCGACAAAACGTTCCAGCAGATCAGCGACGAATTCGCGGAAATGATTATTCCTAAAGTATGGGAGCGTGAAGGGCGAAAGATTTCGCGGGTAGCCGCAAGGCTGGGCGTCTCGCCCAAGAAAGTGCGTCGTATTCTCGGCCGCGTGGGACGGGGGAAGGCTGGCAATTAGATCAGCGTCGCATTCCTAATTGCACCAGGATAACTCCCTCAACGGCCACGATGTCCACGCGCGATAAGCTTCCCATTTTATTTCTGAGCCGGTGTTTCGAAACGGTAGCGATCTGATCTGCCTTGGCTTTGCATTGTTCACCCTTCACAGTGATCAAGGCTTCGCTGGGGTAGAGTCTGCTTATTTGGCTCGACAGCGGAACTACGACGACTCGATTTAGCGCGGCGTTTGCCGCATCATTGCTGACAATCACGGCCGGGCGCGTCTTTTGAATCTCTCCACCTGCGGAGGCACAACTGGCACCGGAGTTAAACCAGCGGTCTAGTTCCGCAGCATTTTTCCCGTCTTGAGTGTGTACTGAATTCTTTCCTGTGTCTTGCGTTCACCGCACAGCGACTTGAAGGCCTCGCGCTCCAGATCAAGCACGTATTGCTCGCTGATCGGCGTCCCGGGCGTGACATTTCCTCCGCAGAGAACTTCGGCGATCTTGTGCCCGAGTTTCACTTCGTAGTCGGTGATGTGCCCGCCCTCGTGCATCATGTGCACGCCCAATTTCAAAGTGGCCAGGATGCTCTCGCCGGGTGCGGGAATATGTGTCCGCGGCACAGGAGCCTCATAGCTGGCGCGCACCAGTTCCAGGGCGCGCGCTTTGGCGTCGGCCAGCACACGCTCGCGATTCATGCTGATGCGGTCGCTGTTCGCAAGAAATCCGTAGCCCTGGGCTTCGTGGGCCGAGGTCGCAACCTTCGCGGTCGCAATGGTCTCGAATGCTTTCTTCATGGTCTCGGCGAGTTCGATGGAGTCTGCGAGTCCGACCGATGGCCGAGTGCCGTGGCGCAGAGCGGCGGCGCCGTCAATCGCCCGCAGCAGCATTTCTTTACATCCGCCCCCGCCTGGAAGCAGGCCGACGCCGACCTCGACCAACCCGACATAAAGTTCCGCATGAGGCTGGCGCGCGGGAGCATGCAGCGTGATCTCCGCGCCGCCGCCGAGGGTCATGCCGAACGGCGCAACCACGACGGGCTTCGGCGAAAACTTAATGGCCTGCGTCATCCCCTGGAACTGCCGCACCGCCATATCCACCTCATCCCACTCTTCTTCCTGCACTGACATGAGCAGCAGCATCAGGTTTGCGCCCACCGAAAAATTCGTCGCGTCGTTGGTGATAACGAAGGCGTCGAAGTGATCGCCGGGGCCATGCGCTTTCAGAGTTTGGGTGATCAGCGAAATAATGTCAGCGCCCAGGGAATTCATCTTCGAGTGGAATTCGACGCAACCAACCCCATCGCCCAGGTCCACCAGGGATGCTCCGGAATTTTTCTTCACTACGCCATTCGATTTTTTGGCCACGGTAACTGACCAGACGCCCGGCGGAACCAGCACCGGCGAATACTGGCTGGTCCGGAGATCAAAGAACGCGTGGCCGGAAGGAATCTCCCGATCTTCGGTGTACCAGGATTTCTTCCCCGAGCTCAGCAGTTTTTCGGCGTTTTGCGCCACCGCGCGTCCTTCTTTCTTCATGCGCGCGATGGTAGCTTCAACCCCGGCTGCATCCCATAATTCGAATGGCCCGATCTCCCAATTGAAGCCGAGCCGCATGGCGCGATCAATCTCGACGATGGTGTCGGAAATCTCCGGCACGCGATTGGCCGAATAATTCCAGAGATCGCACAGCGCCGACCACAAGAATGCTCCCGCCTTATCGCCTTTCTGCGGACCTGCGCCTTCGAGTCCCAGGAGCATGCGCAGACGCGGCCCGATTTCCTCCAGGTTTTTTGCCATGTCCAGAGCAGGGAATTTAGGTTTCTGTCGCGGATGGTATTCGAGCGTCTTCCAATTCAGCGCCAGGCGCTCTTCCTGCCCGTCCGAGCCTTTAGACTTCTTGTAAAAACCACCCTTGGTTTTGTCGCCCAGCCACTTCCGGGCCAGCATGTCCTTGAAGAAGGACGGAAGCTGAAACGACGGGAGCGCCTCGTCCTTTGCCGTCTTCTCCATGTTGCCGACGACATGGCCAAGAATGTCCAACCCAACCAGATCGATGGTGCGGAAGGTTGCCGACTTGGGCCAGCCTACGGCTTGCCCAGTCAGGGCGTCGACCTCCTCGATCGTGAGATCCATCTCCTGCATCAGGCGCATGACGTTGAGCACTGAGAACGTGCCAATGCGATTCGCGATGAAGTTGGGCGTATCTTTCGCGAACACGACGCCTTTGCCCAGGCGAACGTCCGCAAACCACGCGACCGCATCGATCAAAGCCTGGTCCGTATCCGGCGCGGGAATAATCTCCAGCAGCCGCATATAGCGCGGAGGGTTGAAAAAGTGAGTGCCGAACCAGCTGCGGCGAAAATCCTCCGAGAACCCTTCCGAAATCAGGGCCACGGGCAGGCCGCTGGTGTTCGTGGTGACGATGGTTCCGGGGCGACGTACTGCCTCGACCTTTCGCAACAGCTCGCGCTTGATTTCCAGGTTCTCGACGACCGCTTCGATGACCCAATCGACTTCCGCGATTTTCTTCAGGTCGTCTGCGAAGTTGCCGATGGTGACCAATTGCGCGAGCGAGGGCTCGAAGAAGGCGGCTGGTTTTGATTTCTTCGCCGCGTCCAGCCCGGCGGCCGCGATCTTGTTGCGCAGGGGAGCGTCGGCATCGGGGGGAACAATGTCAAACAAGTAGCTGGGGACGCCCGCATTGGCGAAATGCGCCGCAATACGCGAGCCCATGGTGCCGGCGCCGAGAACCGCGACTTTATGAATGCGCTTCATGACAAACTCCTTGTGCAAACGCTGTTTATGTCACGGCAGGATCCGCAGTATCGCGAGCCGTCAGCTTCGTCGTCCGTCGCGCGTCATCCGTCGTTCGCAAGACGCGCGATGACGGAAACGAGCATAAGCCCCTCTACTTCGAAGGGCAACTTTGGTTCATCTCTCGAAGCGTTGTGGCCGGAGAGTAATAGATCAACTCTGGAGAGACAGCTGTAACGATTCAGTTTCACTCTGGGGTAGCGCCTTGCACAAGTGATTCGCCTCACCCATGTGGGTGACTTTACTCACCACCCGCCTTCTCTGATTTCGTACTATGCTGGAAGTTAGTCTGGAGGTCTCCCATGCGCGAAGTGGTGCTCGTCGCTTGCGTCCGCACTGCAGTGGGCCGCGCCGGTAAAGGTACGCTGCGCGCAACGCGCCCCGATGAGCTTGCTGCCCTCGCCATCCAGGGTGCGCTCGAGCGGGTTCCGCAACTGGATGCCCAAGAGATCGAAGACGTGATCCTCGGCTGCGCCATGCCCGAGGCGGAGCAGGGAATGAATGTGGCGCGCATCGCCTCGCTGCGCGCCGGCCTGCCCGTGGAAGTTTCCGCCATGACCATCAATCGCTTCTGCTCGTCTGGACTGCAGGCGATTGCCATGGGCGCGGAGCGCATTGCCGGCGGCGGGGCTGAAGTGGTGGTTGCCGGCGGAACCGAATCGATGTCGCTTATCCCCATGGGCGGACATAAGATTTCCCCTAATCCCTGGCTGGTCGAACATTATCCCGACTCTTACCTCTCCATGGGCTTGACGGCGGAGCGCGTTGCGCAGCGTTACGGAATCACCCGGGAAGCCTCGGATGAATTCTCGTTGCAGAGCCATAAGAAAGCGCTGGCGGCAATTCAGGCAGGGAAGTTTGAAGACGAGATCGTGCCCGTTCCGGTCAGCTTCACTACGCCGAATGGTTCGAAGCCGAAGAAACAGGAGATCGTTTTCAAAGTTGACGAAGGGCCGCGTGCCGATACCTCTGTCGAAGCGCTGGCGTCGCTTAAGCCTGCGTTTCATGTGAAGGGAATCGTGACTGCTGGAAATTCCTCGCAGACTTCGGACGGGGCCGCGGCCGCGGTGGTCATGTCCGCCGATCGCGCCAAGCAACTTGGCATCAGGCCGCTGGCACGTTTCGTGGCGTTTGCCACCGCAGGTCACAAGCCCGAGGAAATGGGAGTCGGGCCCGTGTACGCGATTCCGAAGGCGCTCAAACTCGCCGGCCTGAAGCTCGCGGACATTGACGTCATTGAACTCAACGAGGCATTTGCGGCGCAATCGCTTGCGGTCATCCAGGAAGCGAAACTCGATCCGGCGCGGGTAAATCCCAATGGCGGAGCCATCGCGTTGGGACATCCCCTGGGCTGCACCGGCGCAAAGTTGACGGCGAGCATCATTCGAGAACTGAAGCGGCGCAACGGCCGCTATGGCCTGGTCACCATGTGTGTTGGCGGCGGCATGGGGGCAGCGGGCATTTTCGAGAGCTTGAATTAAAGCGTGCGCCGCAAGAGGTGTGTATCGTGTTCGGCGCTCCCGATTTCGGCGCTCACCTTCGCGAGCTGAATGCGGAGCAGCTTCGCGCCGCGCTCATCGCGTTCCTTCCTTCCAATGCAACCGCTGAGCAACGCGTCGCCGCCGTTGAAGCCGGTCTGCGCAGTCCGTTAGGACAAGCCATGCGGGACACCATGGGGCGATGGATTGTCGACGAAATCGTGCCCGTCGAACGGCTTGTCCCTCCCGCATACATAAAATGGCGTGGCCCGGTGCGCGATTCCATGATGTTCGTGGTAGCGCGCCTGTCGCCGGGTCGTCTGGCCCCCAAGATGGTCGAACAACTCGATCTTCCAGCGGATACTTCGGCGGAACAGCGCCTCTTGCGCTTGATTGCAAAAGTGCCGGGCCTGCAAAAATTGGGACAGGTGATCGCGCGCAACCAGCACATGCGTCCTGCATTACGCATGGCGCTGGCGCGCCTGGAAAACAGTATCCGAGATGTCGAGGCCGAAGAAATCCGAACCATTATCCGAAGAGAGCTGGGGCCGCGCATTGACAAACATCGCGTCGAGATTGCGCCGTCGATTCTTTCCGAGGCCAGCGTCAGCGCCGTCGTGCGTTTCACCTGGCAGGATGGCGCCAGCGGTGAACGACAACGCGGCGTGTTCAAGGTCCTGAAGCCGCACATCCCCGCTTACTTCGCCGAGGACATGGATTACCTGCAGAAGCTGGCGCAGTATTTTGGCGACCGCCATCACACCTACGGTTTTCCCGCCCACCTGATTCCGGACACGTTCCAGAAGGTGCGGCGGTTGCTGCAGCACGAAGTGAACTTTGCGCGTGAGCAGAAAACCTTGCTGGAAGCGGAGGCGCTGTATCGCGGGATGCCAGGAGTGCGCGTGCCCCATCTCATTCAGCCCTTGTGCACGCCTCAGATAACCGCGCTCAGCGAGGAATATGGCGCGAAGATTACGAACGCCACCGCTCGCCTCGGCTCTTCCCGACGCGCCCGAGTGGCGGAACAGTTGTTGGAAGCGCTGGTGGCGGTTCCTCTCTTATCGCCGTGCGAGAACGCGGTATTTCACGGCGATCCCCACGCCGGCAATCTCCTGTACAACAACCGCACCGGAGAACTCACCATTATTGATTGGGCTTTACGTGAGCGGCTCAGCCGTGAACAGCGCCGCCACATGGCGCTGCTGTTCCTCATGGTGAGCTTGCGCGATCCAATCGCGGCCAGCAACGAGGTATTGGCTTTGAGCCAACCGCGCATTCGCGAAAATTCGCGGCAGGCGCAGGCCGTCCGAAAAACCGTGCGTGCGTTCGTCGAAGCCCTGCCTGCGAGCTACCTGCCGGGCGCCGTGGATGCCATGGAGTTGCTTGAGCAAGTCGCTCTGCAAGGCGTGAAGTTCCCGGCGGCCCTGGTGATGCTGTCAAAAGTGTTGTTCACGTTGAATGGAATTATCAATGACATCGCAGGAGGCGGCAGCGGGATGGGTTTTGCCATCGCCCGTCGCGTGGCGCAGCATTGGCTGGCTCGCCGCAAAAACTTCTCTTCCCCGCTCAAAGCGTCAGATTGGCTGACGCTGCAGTGCAGTGCTCTCTTATACCCAAGCCGCGTGGCTTTGAAATACCAACAGAAGCTGGTTGATCGTTACCTTCCGAAGAGCCGGGTTGCGGCGGCTGCGTCCACGTAACCTGATCAGCAAGCGGCGTGTTTCGCCTGCCCATTGTTCGGCTGTTCCCTAATCGGCCATTTTCGCCAGATGAAGGTCGAATCCCGTGCCCGGCAGCAGTGACGCCAGTTCGAAGACTTTGAATCCCTCGCCAGAAATCTCTGTGTGCCGGTAGAGCCCAGGTTCGTTTTCAACCACTTCTCTGCGGCCTTGCAGGTGATCGAGGAACTCTTGCGCGGCCTTCATGTCTACCGGTGCTGATCTCACCGGCTGCACCATGGATTCTGCCGCGTAAGAGCGCACCAGCTTGGGCCAGTATTTTTCCAGCAGCCGCGTGCTGGCAAAAACGTCGGCCCAGATGATTTGGCCATTGACTGCCACGACCACGCCGACAGCGTTTTTGTCGCGAAGCTCTGCGATGACACTTCGATAATCGTGCTCCAGGGGAGCGGCGACTTGGTCGATCTTCTCTTTGACCGCACGATTCTCGACGACCCGCGCGTACGAAGACGTCTGCGCAATTTCTGGCGCGGCGGTCACGGTCACGGTCTCGGCCATGGCGGAGCGGCTCTTGCCCACCTCATCCCACACCTGCCGCTGGTCTTTGTTGGCCATGGCTTTCGAGCGGACAGAGGGCTGGACCATTCCGCCGATTGCGCCCATTCCACGAAAGTTCGCCGAACTACCCACCCACCGGCCGGGCTCAACACAAAAAACACTGAGATCAATAGGATCGCTCTCAGCCGGCACGAGGCGGTCTTTCCCGATGATGCGGTCCTGCTTGCCCCCGGTGACAATCTCGCCCGCGAGCAAGAGCAGTGGCCGCTTGGAGTTATTGACCAACACCAACTGATTTACGCGCGCACCGTCCACGTGCTCTTCCTGCCAAACCGGATGCGGGTGCCTTGGCCGCACCAGCGGCGCGACACTGCCCGCCTCGCTCACTACCACCTCGCCCGAACGCAGGCCTTCGTCGAGGGTAAGGAATTGGCTGGTGTCGTGCGCGTGCGATGAAACCACGGGAAAGATGGTGAGGTTGCCATGCCGGATCGGCGCCAGGACTTGGTATCCGCCCGAGGCGGTCATTTCTCCGGCGCGCAGCAGGCAGGGGATGGCACTGGCAAGCAGCAGCGCCAATCCGACCGCGATCAGAATCCATAGCTTTTTCATTGGATCCTCCCAGGCCTCCACGGCAAAGCGTTTCGTTTCCCCATCCGCCGGAGGGCCAACGGATGGGGGTGCTCGGTTGTCCGTGATGGAGCGCAGTTTGACCTCATGCAGCCCGGCTGTGCTCGACTCCGGGCTGCATCCACGCCCCTCTACGTTTCTGCATTGAAGAACGGCAAAAAACCATCTTCTTGCGTCTAAAAAGTTGATAGCATCGCCAATGGGATATGCCTGCCACGCGTCCAGACCCGGCCACGAACGCTGCGCAAAGCCCGCTCGATGCGGTGCTGGATGAGCTTTACCGCAACAGCCGCGGGGCGGAATTCGGCATGAGCCCCGAGCAATTTCTCGCGATCGCGGAAGAGATCGCGACGAAACACGCAGGCCGCGCGACTCTGCAGATCTTTTGCGCAACCCTGCGGATCGATGATTTAGTTCTTGCCCGCGCATGCGCCGCAGGCAGCGAACGTGCGTGGGAAGTGTTCCTGACGCGCTTTCGCGAAAAGCTGTACGAGGTGGCGCGGCAGATCACGCGCGAAGATTCGACTGCCAGAGAGCTTGCCGATTCCGTCTACGCGGATTTGTACGGCACGAAGACTCGCGACGGGAAGCGTGTCTCAAAGCTGGAGTCTTACACCGGCCGCGGTTCGCTGGAAGGCTGGCTGCGGACGGTCCTGGCGCAGGAGTTCGTAAATACTTATCGCCGGCAGCGCCGCTTGGTGAGCTTGGACGAAGAATCGGAAGAGGGAGTCCAGTTTGCCGCGGCCACTCCCAGTGTCGATCCGCCTCCCAGCCCGGGGCTCGAAAGCGCCACCGACGAAGCCTTGCGCGCGCTCAGTGCCGAGGAGCGGTTCGTGCTGGCGTCGTATTTTCTGGATGGCCGTACGCTGGCGGAGATTGCACGAGCGCTTGCGGTGCACGAATCCACCATCAGCCGCAAAGTTGAGAAACTTACCCGGCACTTGCGGAAAGCGATTCTGAAAAACCTGTCGCGCCAGGGCCTGAGCCGCCGCCAAGCCGAAGAGGCGCTGAGCATCGATGTGCGCGATTTGGCCCTGGATTTGCGCGCCAGTCTGGCGCAAGAATCGCTGGCTCGAGCGTTCACAGAGAAAGGAGCAAAGACGGGTGAAGGGGGAAGTTAATCCAGAGATGGATTCCATCAAAAAGCTCGTTTCTGGACGCTTGCAGGACGCTCCCGCGGGCCCGCACCCCGATGCGGATGTGCTGTCGGCATTCGCGGAGAATGCACTCTCTCCTGGGGAGCGCGCCCGTGTGCTGGCGCACCTCGCGGACTGCGGGGAATGCCGCCAAATTCTCTTCTTGTCTTTGCCTCAACCCGCCGCTACGCAGAAGGTACTTACCCCCAGCCCGAGGCCTTGGCATTTCGCGCTGCGGTGGGCCGCGGTGGCCGCTTTGGTCGTGGTTGTCGCCGGGGTAATCGCAGTGCGACACGAATTGCTGCGCAAGCCCATGCAAGTCGCTACAACCGGGCCAATGGTGGATTCGTATGCAAAAAGCAAAGTTGCGGAGGAAACGGTCCCGCCCGAAGTCGACAATATGCGGCAGGCTCAGGGTGTGAATGAGATCGCGAGTCAGCCCGAGAAGAAGGTCAGCCCGGTTCCGGAACGTGTCCGCCCCGACCTCAAGCATATGACCGCGAAGATGCAGGCGCCGCTGGCCTTTGGAAAGTCGGACCAGGTGAGTGTCTCGCCACCAGGCAAGCCAGCCGTTGTGGCGGAATTTTCGCAGAAAACTGCGATTCAAAGTGCAACCGCTGGAGCGAATGCAAGCCCAGAAATGCCAATTCAGGGCCGCGACGCGTTGGACCTCAAAGATCTCAGCGCAAACCAGCCCGCGGCTGCGCCTCCGCCGGTTCCCCTGGTCGGCAATGACAAATCCGACGTCGCTTCGGTGAGGACTGGCGCTCTGGCAAAGCAAGCGGATGCAAAGCCACACTTCGAAGGAACTGTTTTCGACGCCTCTGGCGCCGTGGTGCCCAATGCCAAGGTCACCACCGTCGGTCCAATTGGGACGGAAACGGTCACCGTGGATGCCCAAGGCAGATTCGCCTTCGACGTGCCCGCGCCTGGCCTGTATTCGGTAAAAGCTGAGGCCACGGGATTCAAGCCCGCCGAACTGCAACAAGTGGCCGTAGCCGCCACCACTCCCTCCCTGGAATTGAAACTGTTGCCGGGTGCTATGGCCGAGACGGTTGAAGTCCAGGCCCAGGCCGCTGCCGCCTTGGAGTCGACCTCTACCGGTTACGTTGTGGGAGGTGTACCGCAGCGCAAAGAAACAAGAAAAATGCGTCGCAAGGCCGCCTCTGTCGGAGGTCCCGCAGGGGGCCTGATGGTTCCGACGCTGCAGTGGACGCTGTCACCCACCGGCGCGGTGCAGAATTCGAGCGACGGCGGAAAGACCTGGCAGCCGGTCCCGGTCGCAGACCATGTGGGTTTCCGGGCGCTCTCTGCCGTGGGTCTAAGTGTTTGGGTGGGTGGCTCTGCCGGCAGCCTCTATCATTCGGTCGATGCCGGCCAGCACTGGACCGCGATCACCCCGGCGCTTAACGGACAGAAACTCCAGTCCGACATCACCCGCATCGAGTTCGTCGATTCCGGCAACGGTTCCGTGATCACGAGCAATGGCGAGACCTGGACCACGCACGACGCCGGGAACAACTGGGAACGGAAATAGGCGCTCGTGGCTGGCTGTTTAGCAAATAAAAAAAGCGCCCTGAACCCAGTTCAGGACGCCTCGGCAGCCCTCCCCCAGAACTGCCAAACCACGAGTGGATACTAGAAGAGCGGCGTGGGGGTGTAAATGTCACGGAAGTAACCCTCCATTGTGCCCGCCGGAAATCTCAAACCCTTTACGTGTGCTACGTTCCGCGCCTTTGAGACCAGCGCTATGCCACCGCCTTGCGACCTTCTCGCCCGTCCAGCATCCAATACAGGTGTTACGATAGAGGAGGCGAGAATTCATGAGCGGCGGAGGGACAATGGCAGCGAACGGAATCATGGAAGTGACCGATGCGAATTTTGATCAGGATGTGCTGAAATCGGAGACCCCGGTTCTGGTGGATTTTTGGGCAGCCTGGTGCGGCCCATGCCGCGCCATCGCCCCCATCGTGGAGGAGATTGCTACCGAGTACCAGGGCAAGGTAAAAATCGGGAAGATGGATGTTGACCGCAACCAGTCAACCCCCCTGCGCTACGGCGTGCGCGGCATTCCCACCCTGCTGGTGTTCAAGGGCGGCCAGGTCCAGGAGCAGATCGTCGGCTACGTTCCCAAGGACCAGATCAAGAAGGCTCTGGACAAGCATGTCGGCTAAGGTTTAACGGACCAGTTGAAAAAGCCCGCTTGGAGCGGGCCTTTTTGTTGTTCCACGCACTACACCGCCCTCGCCAGAAATCGCAGCCGCATATAGTCGGCTGTCCAGTTTCCGTTGGTATCGCACAATACCGGGCGGAGCCTTTCGGTGGCGTCATCCAGGAACGCCGCGCGCACTTGTGCAGGAACGCTTCCCGTGAACGGCATGGCGAACGTCTCCAGCCACGCGCGCATTCCCGTGGGAAGCGGTGTCGGGCGGGGGATCAGGGCCATGGATTCGACGCGGAAAGCGGCGCGTTCCAGTCGCGCACCGTAGTCCTGTGGAGTGGGGAAATACCACGGGATCAGGGACGCGGGACCTCTTACTCCGTATTTCTCCACCGTCGAACACAACGCCACGACAATTGCAGCGACGCATCCGTGCCCTCCCATTTCCGCCGCGAAGCGGCCGCCGGGCTTGAGTGCCCGGCGCACGCCTCGAATCACGGCGTCAGGATCGCGCTTCATCCAGTGCAGGGCGGCGTTGGAGAAGACAGCGTCAAAGTCGGCGCAAAATTCCAGTTCGTACGCATCCATGACGCGGGCGTCGACTCCTCGCGCCCGCGCGGCGGAAATCATATCGCCGGACGCATCGACTCCGATCACGCTTGCGCCTGCAGCGACCAGTTTTTCGGTGAGCGCGCCATCCCCGCAGCCCAGATCGAGGATCCGTTCTCCGGACTGCGGATTAAGCAGATCAAAAACCGCCTTCCCCAAGTCGGAAACGAAGCGCGCGTGCTGCGCGTATCGCGCTGCATCCCACTCCTGAATCGGCGTTGGCGTCGGCATAGGTCCATCCTAAACAAACCCAAATTTTGGTGCTGCAATGCTATAAAGAATGCTTCGCGATGGCTGAGACGCAACCCAACTCCGCCCTGGTCGCCGAGGGTCTCATCAAGCAGTTCGGACGATTCGCCGCGCTGCGCGGAGTCACCGGCGAGTTTGCGGCAGGCAAGCTGTACGTGATCCTTGGCGATAATGGCGCGGGGAAGACAACGCTGCTGCGAATTACGGCCGGCCTTTCGCAAGCGACGCGGGGAAGCTTATCCGTGCTGGGCTCAAAAAATTTGAAGAGTGTTCAAGCGCAGATCGGATACATGGCGCATCCCTCGCTGCTTTATGACGAGATGAGCGGGATGGAGAATCTGGGCTACTTCGCCGGATTGTATGGAGTCGATAGCGCGCGCTGCAGGGAAGCGATCGCTGCGGTTCATCTCGATCCGGATCTGTCGCGACCCGTCGGCCAATATTCGCAAGGCATGCGGCAGCGCATGTCGTTGGCGCGTGCGCTGCTGAATAATCCCCGACTGCTGCTGCTCGATGAACCCTTTTCCAACGTCGACGCGCGTTCGGCAAGAGAAATGTCAGGGCTGTTGGCGCAATTGCGTGATCAGGGCAAGACCTTGTTGGTTGTAACCCATCAGCCGGCGCTGATGGAGTCCATTGCGGACGAATTCGTCTGGATGGAGATGGGGCGCATCGTCAATCGGACTACGGCACTGCGGGCGGGTGCGCCATGAGCCTCTTCGCCATTACGCGCACGACGCTGGCCAAAGACATTCGCCTGGAATGGCGATCGAAGGATGCCATCAACGCCATGCTGTTCTTCTCGCTGCTGGTGGTGGTGATCTTCAGCTTCGCCTTCGATCCCACCGCCGAGGAGTCGCGCCGCATTGCCGGCGGCCTGGTGTGGGTGGCATTTCTGTTTGCGGCCGTGGTCGCGCTGAACCAGACCTGGGCGCGGGAACTGCGCAACCAGGTGCTGGACGCATACCGGGTATCGCCAGCACCCGCGATCCCCCTGTTCATTGCGAAAGCGCTGGGCAATTTCATTTTTGTCAGCGTGCTCGAGGCGCTCATGACTCCCCTTTTTATTGCGTTCTACAAGTTGCGGCCCCTGGGCCCGGGCTGGGAACTCCTGCCCATCGCGCTGCTGAGCACCTGGGCGCTGGTGGTCAATGGCACCTTCTTCGCCGCGATCTCCTTGCGCACGCGCAGCCGCGAAATCATGCTGCCGCTGCTCCTCTTCCCGCTCTCGATTCCCGCGCTTTTGGGCATGGTGAACGCCACCACAGCCATTCTCACGGGGGAGGAGTCGGCGAAGTTTTGGATGGCTCTGCTGGTGGCGTATGATGTCGTGTTCACCACCGCATGTCTGTTGCTGTTTGACACGGTTCTGGAAGCGGAATGAAACGCGGGTTCACCATCCTCGCAATCGTTACCGGGCTGCTTTTGGCGTTCGGCTTCTACAAAGCCCTGGCGCCGCCGACGTGGCCGCTGGGCACGCCCACCGAGCAGACCATGGGCTATGTGCAGCGAATTTTTTACTACCACGTCTCATCCGCCTGGACGGCGCTGATTCTCTTCGCCATCAATTTTGTCAGCTCGATCGTTTTCCTGGTCAACCGCAATGAAAAAGCCGACATACTTGCCTTGGCCACGGCGGAACTGGGCGTGGTTTTCTGCGCGGTTGTCCTGGTGACTGGGCCAATCTGGGCGCGTCCAGTATGGGGCATCTGGTGGGATCCCGCCGATATTCGCCTGAATTCGACGCTGGCGTTGTGGCTCATCTACGTCAGTTATCTCGTGCTGCGACGCTTTTCGACCAGCAGCAAGACCCCGGTGATTGCCGCCGTTTGGGCAATTTTCGGCGCGCTTGATGTGCCGTTCGTGTTTTTCTCGATCTGGTTCTTCCGCACCCAGCACCCATCGCCAGTCATCGCGCAGGGCGGATATCTCGATCCGCGCATGTGGATCACAGTGCTGATCAACTGGGCCGCGTTTGCCTGCCTGGCGTGGCTGGTGTGCTGGACACGCTATCGCCTGGAGGTTGCGCAACGCGAAGTCCAGGAGGCCGAGGCTATGGAGTCCCTGCTCGAAGGTTCGCGATGATTCCCGACCCGCGTCATCATTTCTTGATCGCCGCCTTCGTGGCCACCTGGGCGATTCACGGCGCCTATCTGTTTATTCTCGCGAGGAAAGCGTCGCGAATCCGGCGGGAAATGGAAAAGCTGAAAAGGTAGGCAGTCCTCCCTGCGCGCAACTTCCTGTGTCCGTGTTCCATTTCTTAAACAAGAAGGACGCCAAGGTACACGAAGGAAAGCTTACGGCGCGGATGCAGAACGACCATGCTCACCGCTGATGGCCGACCCGTGAGCGCTCAGGATTTCATAGTCCTCGATCACTGCCCCCACCCCTACGCGCTCGAACGTCAGCGGTTCGACTCGAACCACTCGCGCCTGCAGTCGCACGTATTGGGGTTCGGCAAAAGTCACTTGTGGCGGGAAAACCATCGTGACCTCGACTCGCGTTCCCTTGCTCATCCAGCGATCCATGTAGAAAAACAGGCCTTGTGCGCTGATGTTCTCGGTCTGGGTGGCGAACTCGAATGGAATGCCGGAAACCCGTACCGAGGCCGGCAGATTGATGGAGAAGCGGCGCATGGCACGCCGGTCGCGCGGGTTGTTGAGAACCGATCCCTGCGGCAATAGCATTTGTCTTTCGAGGTTGCGAGCGCCAAACAGAAGCGGTCCTGATGGAAGCCTCGACCAAGCCACGGCCGAATGCAAGGGCCAAGGCGCGAAGGGAATAGCTTCGGTAACGGGTGGCCGGTGTTCAGTGGCCAGTGGCTGGAGGCCAGGGTGATGGACCGGAGACCAGGTCGATGTCCGAATACTAGCCACTGGCCATTTTCACTCCTGCGGCATCTCTGGATGAATTTCCCCGCATCAGACCTTACAGCCATTCTGTGCTCTCAATCCTCGACTTTGCAGGGTGCGAAACTTGACAGCCTATCCGTCAGATGTTTAAGTAATTACTTGCTTTAAAGTCTATCCGGTGGCGGGCGCGGCCCCAGCGTTGGACCCGGCGCAACCGTCTTCCAGGTGCTTCAGTCGCTGTTTCTCTCAATCTCCAGGAAACCCGAAGTTGGAGGAATGTTTGATGGTTAATCGCGGTGGGGTAGGAGCGGTTCTGGCACGTGGGCGAGCCGCCGTGGCTCTAGTGTGCCTGATGGCTGGCGGATTTGCCCTGTTGCGACTAGACTCCACAGGGCCCGCGCCCAATCCACCCGACCACCCGGTTTCCACCGCTGACGTGCTTGGCCGTCTTCCACTGATTTTTGAGAGGAATCAGGGTCAAGCCGCCGCTCCCGTCAAATTTGACGCCAGAGGAAGCGGTTATAGCCTCTACCTTGGGCAGGGCGAAGCAGTCTTGGCGATCGCTCCGAATGGGAAAAACGAACACCAGACTGCGCCGGCTGCGGTTGTCATGCGCTTCGCCGGCGCGAATCCTGCCTCTGAGCCTTACGGCGCCGAAGGCTTGCCCGGGCGCAGCAACTACTTCCTCGGAAATGACCGCTCCCAGTGGCACACCAACATTCCGCAATTTGCGCGGGTGCGATACCCGAATCTGTACCGCGGCGTCGATCTCGATTTTTATGGCAAGCAAGGCCGGCTGGAATATGACTTCGAAGTCAATCCCGGAGCAGACCCGAAGCAGATTGCGCTCGACTTCTCCGGCGCCAAGAGCCTGGAACTCGCGGCCGATGGCGATCTGGTGATTGCCACCGCGGACGGCGAACTACGGTTTCAAGCGCCGCATATTTACCAGGCGTCATCCCATGGCAACGATCGCGTCAGCGGCAATTTCGTGCTGCGCGGAGGTCTCGTCGCATTCGAGTTGGGGGCGTACGACCATGGCCGGACCTTGGTCATCGATCCGGTGCTTAGCTTTTCGACTTTCCTGGGTGGCTCGGGCAGCGAGAGCTGCGCGGCCATCGCAGGCGCTACCTTTGTGCCGCACTGCCCGGGGATCACGCTGGACTTTGCCGGAAACGTCTACATTGCAGGCGCGACCACAAACACCAGCGCCGGATGGCCCGTGACCCCCGACAGTGCAAATGCGGGTACTGCACCGGACGTTTTCGTGGCCCGAATCAGCGGCGTAAACTCCGCGCCAACCCTCGATTATGTGACCTTTATCGGCGGCGAGGGAACCGACTATCCCACGGGCGTGGCCGTCGATAGTGGTTCCAACGTCTACGTTGCCGGAACCACCAATTCCCAGAAATATCCCACCACGAATGGCTTTCAGCTTTCGCCGGCAACGGCAACGGTGCAAAACCACGCGTTTCTCACCAAGTTGGATTCGACCGGGTCGCTGAATCTGTACTCAACCTACATATCGGGAAACGGGATTGACACAGCCAGCGATCTGGCCGTGGACACGCAAGGCCGGGCATATGTATTCGGCACCACGACTTCATCGTCTGGGTTCCCGACCACGCCCGGCGCGCTGCAGACGTCTCCCCGGGCGGCAAATCAGTTTTTCCTCACCAAGGTTGACGCGGCTGTCGCCGGACCGAACAGCCTGCTGTACTCGACCTATATCGGCGGAAGCACCCCCGCGAACGGAATTGCAGTGGGCGGAGCCGTGGCCGTGGATTCCGCGTTTAATGTTTACATCGCGGGCGGCACTAGCTTCACCGATATGCCGGTCGTGAATGCCTGCCAGGGCGCATCGCAGGGCGGAACCGACGTATGGGTGGCCCGTTTGAATCAACCTATCACCACCACCCAGCAATACACGCCCTCTTACGAGACCTATCTGGGCGCGCCGGGTGATACCAGCCAGGTCGACGTGGCCTATGGAATCGCCACGGATAACACCAACACTTACGTCACTGGCTCGACGAATTCGACCAAGTTCTCGAATGCGCTCTGTGGCGGCTCCAGTGGAACGCTCACGGCCTTTCAGGCGGCGTACGGCGGTGGCGCGAGCGACGCCTTCATCGCGCAATTCGGAGTGCCAAGCACCAGTGGCACGACCCAGGGCACCGTGCCCTTGAACTATTTCTCCTATTTGGGCGGAGGCGGCACAGATGTTGGTTTGGCCATCGCCACCGACGCGAATCATGATGCCCGCGTTGCCGGCATGACTACTTCGGGAACCGGATTCCCGGGTACGCCTACGACGTTTGGCAGCCCGCTGGGAGCCGAAGACGCCTTTTTCGCCCGTATCGTGGTCGGCAGTTCCACCACTGCAACGTCCAGCGCCACCAGTGTGCTGGGGGGATCGGCCAATGATTTTGCCACCAGCACGGCTGTCGATCCAGTTCTGAATAGCTACATCGCCGGTGAGACGGCGTCCAGCAACTTCCCGGTTAGCGCAAATGCGTTGCAAAGTTTTCCTGGCGCGCCGGCCGCATTCGTGACCGAATTAGCTCCCGATACCTCCAAGGTGAGCTTCGCGTGCAACCCGGCTTTCGGAACCATCAATGGGGCCGGATGCGCCACGCCAGCGCCCGCCAACCCGACCTTCAGTCCTTCGCCCGTCGGTGTGGGAGGCAGCGTGACGTTTAACTATTCGATCTACAATCAGGGCGATCCCGTCAGCGGCGCGGTGTTCACGGATACGCTGACGCCGAACTCAACCCTGACGTCGATCAGCGGCCTGGGCAGCAACTCCTGCTCGGGGACAGGTTGTTGTACGACGACCGCCACCGCGACCACCTGCACGTTGACGCTGGGAACCCTTGCCACTTCCAACACCGCGACTACCACGGTGAACGGCACGTCGACGACCACGATCGCCCCGGTAGGCCAGGTTCAAGTTGTGGTCACAGCCACGCCGCCATCTGCCACAGGATTTCCGCCGCAGCCGCCGGGGAATGTGAGTAATAGCGCGAAATTGACCATTCCGGGGCCGGGTTGCCAGGCTGGGTGCCAGGCCACGGGGTCAGCCCAAGTCAACGACTTTGCGATTCAAGCCACGCCATCGCTGCAGAAGGTCACGGCCGGAGCCGAGGCTTCTTATTCGGTCACGGTTCAGCCCTCGTCGAACAGCGGTTTTCCCGAGTCCATTTCGCTGGCGTGCGGCCCCGGGCTGCCTACCGGAGCAACGTGCAGTTTTCCGAATAACCCGGTTCCGAATCTCAATAGCGGACCAGTGACCAGGGTTCTGGATATCACCACGACAGCCCGCGTAACTACTCCTGCCAGGCTGTTTCACGGCGGCGGCCCGGTTTACGCGTTCTGGCTGCCGATCGGCGGGTTGGCGTTAGTGGGAGGACTCTCGCGGCGCCGGCGCCTGTTGCTGGCGGCTTTGCTGGCCATGGTCATCGCCACGATTGCATTCTTCCCCGGCTGCTCAAACTCCAGCAATACCAGCCTGACGACGGGCACGCCCGCAGGGACCTATACCGTGACCGTCAACGCAACCTCGGGCAACGCAACCCGCAGCACAGCCGTGCAACTGGAAGTGCAATAGCAGAGCCGGACCAGCGGTTACTGCGTTCTTTTGAGAACGGCGGCCGCGCTTTCGTCCGCGCCGATCGTGCCCTGCAACCGCACCCACTCGCTGTATTTCTCCGCAGGCACGCTCAAGTCGCGAACCACATACTCGCGCCAGTAGCGCAGCTTGGATCCCTCCACCTGCACCTTGCTCTGGTAACTGGCAAAGCCCACATCGATGTGGACCGGTTCGGGGAGGTCGTCGATCTCATAACCTTTCGGAATCTCGATTTCGTACGTATCCGTTTCGCGCGCGGTCTGCCCCAGTTCGATGGGATAGTGGCGGGGTTTGTGTTCGACTGGTGCGGATTTATCACCGAGTACGCGCGGTCTCACCAGCATCAGGGGACCGCGAACCTGCCCGTAAAGAGGGGTCGCGAGTTTGTACTGGATCAGCAAATCAGTTTGCGGCTGGTCGAGGTGCTCGACATTTACGTCTTCCAGTGAGAAACCCTGAATGGAGCGGCCAATCTGCCGCGAGATCAACTGCTCGCGTTCGCGTTGGTCAATGGAATGCAACAGGCTTCGCATCTCGGCGGCGAAGTCGCCGCCATTCTCGACCGACACGGCGCCCGAGAGCGCTCCGTCGGCGGTGAGCGCGAAATGGCCGGTGCGTGATATGACGTTGGTCTCCGGCGGCAGGAGCGGAGTGCGAATCAATTCGCCGCCGGAATCCGTGACCAGCAGAGCGTAACTGCTTTGCAGGTCGGAACGAAGAAAACCGGCAGGAGTATGTTCGTCAGTGGGATCGAAAATGAGATAGCGCTTTCCGGATTGCGCTTGTATCACAGATTCGTACTTGCCCTGCGGCACATCCTTGGGCAATTCAATCGCCAGGATCACATGGTTGCCCCAGGAGGAGGGAACCGCCGGATTGATGAAGCCGCGATCGCTGTTGATGATGACGAGATCAGATCGAATGCCCGCCACTTCCAGCATGGCTTTCAACAGCGTGGCTTTGTCCTTGCAGTCTCCATAGCGATAGCGGAACACATCTCCTGCAGGATGCGGCTGATCTCCTCCAATACCGATGGAGATTGCGACGTAGCGAATTTGGTTTTGCAGAAACTGCGTAAGCACACGCAGCTTGGAGTCAAAGTCCGTCTTGCCGGCGATCAGTTGCTGGGTCTGCTCGGAAATCTCCGGGGTCGGAGACGCGCGCCCGGCGACTAACTCTGAATACCATTCGCCAACCTGTTTCCAGGACGCTGAAGTAGGTTTCTGCAGCCCCGGCCCGAAGTATGCCAAACTCATTCGCCCGAACAGAACGTATGCCGGCGGCATCAGCGGTTCGATATTACGCTCGATTCCAGGCACGTTGCTTAGAGTCCACGTCCATTGGTTCGGACCAGTTTGCGCCGCTTCCACCCGCGCTCCGTAGGCCCAATTCGCGCGGTATTCCCAGCCCGCGGGAAGCTCCACGGTGAAGACGCTTCGAACCACGGGGATCTCGCCTTGAAAGGTCCAACCCAGTTCATTGATCCACTCGCGACGTTTTACTTCGTACTCGGTCGCGATCACGGTGCCGGCGCGATTGGCAGGCGCTTGGGCGACCCGTTCCATGTGATCGCTGTACAGGATGAAACGATAAAAGCGGCCCGTCTCAATGAAATCCTTGTCTTTCAACTCGTAGGCTTGGCCCGAGGAATCCATGGACCAACAGTGCAGGCTCAAGATTTTTTCGCCTCTGCGGAAGTGAACCTCGGGATCGCCATATTCCCGTCCTTCGGGCCGAAGAATCTTGATTACGGTTCGCGAGTGCTCGACGTATTCGCCGGGTCCGGTTACGCGATAATCCGTCTCATCCAAAAGAAGCACGGCTTTGGTTTCAGGCGGCAACTTTCCCGGGTCGACTGCTGCCGCGGATTGCACCCAATCGGGCAGATTTACGCGCGCGAACGCGCTTACGGTCAGCGTCAAAAGCAGCGCGCCGGGGCCGAGGATGGTCCTAGTTCGTGGTCGCCACATTGGATCCTGCCTTTACCAGCGCCGTCTGGTCATCGTCGGCTTTGACCTTATCGAAGAAATCTTTAAGTGGCTTGTACTCGTTGGCCAGGAAGACCCCCTGAGCCATGATGAAATCACGGCGCGAGAAGATCTGGCCGGGAGACTCCTCCTTCTGTTTCACGACATAGAGAGCGTACGGCAGTTTCACCGTGTCATCCGGCGCAAGACTGTCGACCGTCATGCCGGCAGGCAGCCTGATATGTACCTCATCGGCCTCCTGCCAGGGCAGGTGAAAATAAACGGCGTTGGTGCGGTTGGAAGCGGGGAACAGCGGTTTCTCGTTGACCTGAAACAGGTGCTGAGCCAGCATGAGGCGCTTGCCGGCAGCCACAGCCAAGGGGCAGCTGATATGAAATTCCGCTACCAGCGGGGAATCGGGATTCTCCCAATCGGGTTTTGAAGTGAGAGTGATGTCGGAATTGCCGGGCAAGATGTCTCGCAGGCCGCGCATGATTTTTCTTCCGTCCGAGTCACTGAGGCCGTCTTCCAGCAGCTTTTTGCGCCCCGCGTCATCCGTCTTGCCGCCTTCCTGGCGCAGACGCATTGCGGTCGCCCCTTTGAACACCAAGGCTACCGTGCCCGTGGCCACGCCATGTTCGTCCAGCGCAACACTGGCCATGCGCGTGGTGATCGATTGCCGATACTCGGGTATGGATGTTTGCCCGACCTCGGCCCCTTTGGGACTTTGTCGCAGTCCTTCGACTCCGGAATAGTGCCAGTCAAGAATTCCATAAGGGCAAAACTTCGTGCCCGGATCCAGAAACACGTCCTTGCCACCGAGTTGGACGATGGCGATTTCCGCATCGAATTGCCGCGTACTGAGGTAGGGCTTGAGAAAAACTTCCCGGCTGCGGTCGGGAACCCAGATCAGCGAGGCCGGTATTCCTGCGGCCCGCACCATGGCCACGAACAGCCGATTTAACTCATCGTGTGTGCCGCTATGGTGCGCCAGCACATCGTCGGCGCCCTTGTTGATCTTTAATTCCAGGACTTTCTCTTCCTGCTTGGTGCGTTCTGGAATGTAGTCCTGGTTCTCGAGTTTCGCGACGAAAGAATAAATTTTTCTGACTTTTTGCTCCGGCGAATCCGACGCGGTTACGATTCCGCGAACGGCGTCATCGATGCCGCGGTTGCTGCCGAGAAAACCCTCGACATCTTTGTTCCAGTATTTTCCCT
Organism: Terriglobales bacterium; assembly: GCA_036376415.1. Taxonomy (GTDB): domain Bacteria; phylum Acidobacteriota; class Terriglobia; order Terriglobales; family Acidobacteriaceae; genus Gp1-AA145. The sequence continues at coordinate 6,416 of DASVAJ010000068.1, read as the reverse complement.
GCGCTTTCCAGTAATCGTCGGGAGTCAGCTTCTCCTGGTAATAAAAGTAAACGCGCCACTTGATCATCGAGGCCGGCGGCGCATAGGGTTCTTCGACGAAGGCCGGAATGTTCTCCAGGTTGAGATCGATCCACATCGTCGGTTGGCCGGCCGAACTGGCGAAGGACGCCTCGGCAGCCGCGTTGTGGTGTACCTCCGGCTGCTTGGCAATGCCAAGCAATGGCTCCCAGGCTATGCCATTCGCCACCTGGCCGTGGTCGAGCTGAACGTACATGCTCCCATGGTTCTGAAAGGGAATGAATTTGAAGTAAGCTTTGCGCTGAAAAAGATCGTTCTGTACCTCCCACTCGGGCGGGAGGAGGCGATGGTCGTCATAACGCAAGCTATAGCGGAAATCGATGATGCTGCCCACTTGCACGCCCGGGAGGGTGAACGATTTAACGTTGATGCGGATGCCACCACCTTTCACTACCGTCTTGTCGAAGGGTTTGCCCTCGAACGGAACGACGGAACCATCCGCATGCACGGTTCGGCCGCTGATCCCTCCAATGCTGAAGCCTCGGCGACTATAGGGAATTTCCACGTTCGCGTATTCGCGTCCCGCGTCGGAGAGAATCTTGATGCGCTCGTAAACCTGATGCATGTTATTCATGTCATCATCCGTTTCCTCGCGCAGAAGAATTAGCGCGGGTGCGCCCGGCTGTTCCTTGACGCTGGTCATGGAAAGATCGTCCGGGCTCAGCGGAGGCCAGTCAGCGAATGCCGATAAGCCTTCGAAACAGAGAAGAAAGCACAACACCACTGCCCAACGCGTGATTCTCATTGCAGGTCTCCCGGTGAATGTAAGGCGAGGATGAGCCCATTTTGAGGACACTTCAACTCAGTTGCGTGGGGAAGAGCAACGATAGTACGGGTTTAGGAGTGAGTCAATAGGTAAGAACCTGCCTGCCAGGCTTGGTTCCTCGACGATGCAGATGCCGTTTGCATGGTTCGAGATTATTGACGGTTGGCTGTTGAATGGTTACGCGTAAAGACACGCCGAAGGCAAACAGCAGCGAAGAGCCCAAGGGCGGTCTTTAATCCGCCGCCACCTGGCTCTTGGCCGATTCCTGCTGCTTGCGGGTGCGGTTTGCAGGCAGCCCGGCGTCGCGGATCTTGTACAGCAGGGCGCGGTAGCTGATGTTCAGGGTGCGCGCGGCTTGCTTGCGATTCCAGTGATGGTTGTGCAGGACTTTCAAAATGATCTTGCGCTCGAGCGCCCGGGTCGCCTGTCGCGTCAGCTTCTTCAGCGAAATCGGGCCGTCAAAGTTGATGTCCGGCGTCAGCAGATCGGAGTCGCGCGGCTGCAGGTCGCTGCTGATCACGTCTTCGGTGCCCAGGATCACGTAACGCTTGGTGAGATTCTCCAGTTCGCGGATGTTTCCGGGCCAGTGGTACTTCTGCAGCACTTCCATCAGTTCCGGGGAAAGCGGCCGCGCCTTGCAGTTGTACTTGCGGTTGTAATACTCCAGGAAATAGTTGACCAGCAGTTCAATGTCGCTGCGCCGTTCGCGCAGTGGCGGCATGTAGAGATTCACAACATTGATGCGGTAGAACAAATCCTGCCGGAAAGTGCCGTTTTCGATTTCCTCTTCCAGCTTGCGGTTGGTAGCGCAGACGATGCGCACCTCGACTTTCTTGTCAGCCTGTGCGCCGATGCGGCAGAACTGGCCATCCTGCAACAACTGCAGCAGTTTCGATTGCAGGGACATGTCCAGTTCGGAGATTTCATCCAGGAACAGCGTGCCGCGGTGGGCCATTTCCACGCGGCCAGGCTTGGCCCCGTACGCTCCGGTGAAGGCGCCGCGTTCATAGCCGAATAGTTCGCTCTCGAGCAGGGTTCCGGGAATCGCCGGGCAGTTGACTTTAACAAACGGCCCCGACTTCCACGGGGACAGGGCATGGACCATGCGCGCGATGATGTCTTTGCCGGTACCGCTCTCGCCATGGATCAAGACGGGGACATTGGCCGCGGCTACCTTGGCGAGGCGGTCGCGAAGGGCGTGCATGGCGTCACCGTAGCCAAAAACTACCGTTTCCGGCGGAATTTCGCCGATGGCCTGGACCAGGGAACTGACAGAATTTGTTGCAGTGCTCGACATAAGGGCGAGTGCGGCTCCTTTGCCGCATTGGTCAAGTGCACCCTACCAGCCAAACCTGTTAAGATCGAAATCGAAGGTGCTATTCGGTACCTAAGTAGGCCAATTAGAGGAGCTTACGAGGATATTGCTGATCGCCCACCCAGGGGCGGATGGCTCCGAAACACCCCGAAAACAGCCGAAATTACATAGGAAAAAGTTTTCACACCGAAGAAGTAACTTTCCTACTCGCGCTGGTGCGAGGTTTCACGGGATGGCTCAGGATAGGTTGAGTGAACTTCAGGCCGAGAAGGTGGTAACCCTCCGCATGGGTGACTCTCACGATCTTGGCGCGAAGATTTTTGGAACTCTTGGGTATGGGCGCGGAGGCGGCGAGCGGGGCGCTGGGGATTTCGAGGGAAACCTGCGCCGCTGGCCGAAGGGCACGGTGAACCGCCACCAAGGCGCCCCCGGCGGAAATGTTCAAGGCAGTGGCAAACTCGAGGAAATCCTTCCCCGCCTGGTCCCGGCTGCGGACGAAAACGGGGATTGCAAGCGGCAACCGAACCCACTCGCGGCGTTCTGCTTCCGGCTTGCGATGATCCAAGACCCACGCCCCCTTTTCAGCGGAGAATGGGCTGTTGGTCGCATCTGATGGGCCAAACGATTGGTGCAAATGGCTTTGCGGCAAAATAGAAGAATCTGTATACCTTAAGGTGGGGCGAAAGCCGCGTGTTTACTGGTAAATGAGCGGTTTTGTCCCTGAATTCACAGGCTTTAGGGGCGGTTGCGAGTTGTACTTTCGATTGGAAAGGATTTACCAAAAGTGACTAATCTTTTGCATTTTTCGTTGACACCCGCTGCGCGGTTCCCCTAGCATTTCGATATCGGTAATCCGGCGGCTGGCCAGCCCGAATGCCGTCCCCTCCCCTAGCAAGTGCCACCAACTCGTCGTGCGAGAGAGACTTTAGTGTCATCCATACCAGCTAAGCAAGCATCTGCGGCGCCTCCGGCAACCGGCGAAGCTGTGCCGCAGCCTGTCGCGGCCGAAGGGCCGGAGTTGCAGGAATATAGCCAGCTGCGGGAACGTTATCTGCGCACCACGAACGCCCTGGCTTCTGCCGCGCACGATTTGAAGACCCCGCTGGCGATCCTGAACGGCTACGTGGAACTGCTGCAGAGCGAGAAACTGGGCGGCCTGAACGATCGTCAGCGCGAAGTGCTGCGGGACATGCGTTCGAACGGGCAGCGCCTGCAGCGCTATATCCAGGACTTCTTGAGCTTCAGCGTTCTGGAAACCGGGGAACTGAAGATGCGCTTCGACAGCGGCAACATCAATGCCTGTCTGTCCGAGGTGTGCCGGCTGTGGTCGCCGCGTTTTCAGGAAAAAGGGCTGGCGCTGTACTTCCTGGCCAACGAAAAAGTCATCGAGTTCGCGTTCGACGCGCCCAAAGTGGAGCGAGTCATCTCCAACCTGCTGGAAAACGCATCCAAGTTCACTCCCGCAGGAGGGACTGTCTGGTTGCATGCTGAACCTTACATGTGGGAGCGCCGCGCCGCCAGTAATCCTCTGGTTCAGCAAGAGCGGCGGCGAAGACCGTTGCTGCAACCCAATTCGGTGAAGATCAGCGTTTCCGACACGGGGCCGGGCGTGCCCCCGGAATATCACCTGGAAATTTTCGATGACTTCTTCCGCCTGCCCTCGAACGAAAAAGCCGAGGGCATGGGTTTAGGGCTGGCCATTGCGCGCCGCCTGGTCAACGGCATGGGCGGCAAAATCTGGGTAGAGAGCGAGCCGGGAGCGGGCTGCAAGTTCTCTTTCATCATTCCCTTGAAACCTCCAATCAGCGACTCCGAAGGAAACGGTGATGAGCGATAGAGCCAAGATTTTGCTCGTCGATGACGAGCCGGGGATGTTGCGTTACATCAAGACCTTGCTTGAGGTCGACGATCATGACGTGGAAACGGCCTCGACCGGCGAGGAAGCGCTGGCGTCGGTGGAGAAGGGCCTGAAGCCGGACCTGGTGCTGCTCGACCTGCTGATGCCCGGCATTGATGGCCTGGAGACGCTCGAGGCCCTGCGCAAGCTGCAGCCCACCGTGAAGGTCATCATCTTGTCCTGCGTGAACGACACCAAGAAAGTCGTTCAGGCGATGCGCTTGGGCGCTACCGACTACATTACCAAGCCGTTCCAGAAAGCCGAACTGGATAAGGTCATCGACCAATGCCTGGGCGTCGATGCCCAGAGCTATTCCGGAGAAGTTGAGGATCTTGGCGACGAGACCTTTTTCGTTGCGGCCAGCCCCAACATGCGCAAGCTGCGTTCGCAGGCGGCGCTGGTGGCTAACGTCGATATTCCCGTGCTGATGCTCGGGGAGAGCGGAACCGGCAAAGAGGTTATGGCGCGGCTGATTCACAAGCTGTCGCCGCGGGCGCATCGCACATTTCTGAAAGTCAATTGCGCCGCCGTTCCCGCCGATCTTCTCGAGAGCGAACTGTTCGGCTACGAAGCGGGCGCGTTTACCGGCGCGACCCACGCCAAGCCCGGCAAATTTGAGCTGTGTAACAAGGGTACGATTCTGCTCGACGAAATCGGCGAAATGCCTCCGGGGCTGCAAGCGAAGTTGCTGCACGTTCTGCAGGACCAGCAGTTCTCGCGCCTGGGCAGCCGCTCGGTGATTAAAGTCGATGTGCGCATTCTGGCTGCAACCAACATCAACATTCCCGAAGCCTTGGCCACCAAGCGCCTGCGCGAAGACCTGTACTACCGCCTGAACGCGTTCACCCTGCAGATTCCGCCGCTGCGGGAACGCAAGGAAGAAATTCCTATTCTATTGAAGCATTTCATGACGCGGCTCTCCGAGCAGTATGCGCGGCCGCCGCTGCCGCTTTCTCCGGAATTGCTGCAAGCGTGCGCGAATTATTCCTGGCCGGGCAACCTGCGCGAGTTGGGCAACTTCATCAAGCGTTATCTGGTGCTGGGAGACGAGAAGCTGGCCATCAACGAATTGCAGCCGCGCAGCGACGGCTCGGGAGCGCAGTTCGATCCCGTTCCCACCCGCAGCAGCAGCCCGTCCGAGTCTGTCGGTGGATTGAAATCGCTGGCGCGCAGCGCCAAAGACGAAGCCGAGGCCGAGGCCATCGCCAAGGCCCTCGACGAAACCAACTGGAACCGCAAGCAGGCCGCAGCGCTACTGCAGATCAGTTACAAGGCCCTGCTCTACAAGATCCGCCAGTACGGGATCGCGCAGCAGAACAACCGCAACGCGCACAAGCTGTCGGCGGGAGCGTAGGTCGTAAGTTAATTGTTAGTTGAAGGTTACCGTAATCGTGCGGTTGTTATTCATGGTTACGCTGCATGTTGTCCCTGACACACCATCACATCCGCTCCACGCCCCAAACGTTGATCCGCTGTTAGGTGCCGCAGATATGCTGACTGTGGTTCCTGTGTTGAAAGAGGTAGTACACGGGGCCATTACGCAAGACAATCCCATCGGTGTGCTCGTCACCACTCCCGAGCCCGCGCCGTTAAACTGAATAGTTAACGTCGAAGTTCCGGAACCGCCGCCCCCTGATCCGGCTCCGCCAGCACCGGCACAGGTGACGTTCGCGGTCATCGAGCCAGTTATTAAAGCTCCGGAAGAGGAGCGGCCACCCGCGCTGCTGTTTGTTTTAACCGTGGCGGTGATGATCGCGTTGCCGCAATCTACTCCCCCTGGGGATAGCGCGCCTGTAGATGTGACCACTGCTACCGCAGGCGTATTGGAAGACCACGCGACCTGGCTGGTGATGTCCTTGGTTACTGGCGGATGAATGTAGTGGCCATACGCCACCAACTGAACGGGACCAAGGGTAGGATCTACGGCGCCAAAGTTCTCGGTCGTAGGCTGAACCTCGATCGATATCAACTGCTGGTCATGCGCGCAGCTCAACGTCGCGACGAAGCAGCCCAGCAGTCCAATCACCGCAATGCTTCGAAGACAGAAAACTCTCATCGCACCAACCTCCCCTTTGAGGCAGGAATTTTAGCATCCCCTGTGAGCCTGCAGCCGGTAAAAGCAGGCAGGGTGTCGGCAGAAACACCGCCACCGTGGCGTAACTCTGCACTCGCATTTCCACTCTCGAGGCTCGCGAAGCGTTGATTCAGCAGGTACTTACGTTGATTGCGGGAGCCTGGCGTGAAGACGGTTGTAATTTTGTTTACAAGCGCAAGGATAGGGACTGGTCACAGATGTATTCACACGCTGAAATCGGCTTCAGGCGTCAGGCTCCAGGCATCAGGAAATTACGATTACCTGA
>DASVAJ010000077.1:0-2342 GCA_036376415.1 Terriglobales bacterium | reverse complement strand
AACGGCATCACCGAAGGCTTCCACACCAAAATGGAGGTCCTGCAGCGGCAAGCCTATGGCTTCCGCAATTTTCAAAACTATCGTTTGCGGGTTAGGGTAATGTGTTCTTTGTCAGCTGCTGCCCGCCCTAGGCCCCCATTGTTGGTCTAGAGCCCCGCCACAGACTCGATGGCGGAGGAAGAGGGATTCGAACCCCCGAGTACCTTCCGGCACTAACGGTTTTCAAGACCGCCGCCTTCAACCGCTCGGCCATTCCTCCAGCCACTAACGTACCGGATTGCGGCTTTCGTTTGCAAGAATCCCGCCAGGCGCCGACTGCAGCATCAGAGATCGCGCGGGAATCAGGGCGATTGCAATCGCTCCCAGCATCGCAATTCCGAACACGATTAACAGCGGCATGAGATAGCTGCCATAGTGCTCGCGCAAGCCGGACACCAGATACGGGCACCAGGTCTGACCGATCGTATTTGCCGGGAGGATGACAGCCATGGCGCGCGCCAGCGTGTTCACTCCGAATTGCTCGGCCGCCATGAGCGGGATCAGCATGTAATCGGCGCCCATGGTGAATCCGAAGACCAGCGCGAAGACGTAGAGGGAAACGGGACGCGCCGGCGACACCCAGAGCAGCACCAGAATCGTCAGCGCGACCAGAAAATACGTCGTGATCATCACACGCTTCTTCGAGAACACGTCGGCGAAGTAACCGATAGCGATGCGTCCGACAACACTCGACCACAGGATGAGCACCGATGCAGTGGTCCACGCCGCATTTAACGCGCTCTGGTTTGTGTATCCGGCATCGCGAAACACGAACTTCATGTGCATGTTGATGGAGCCGATCGAGCCGATGGAGCAGATACTGCCCGCCAGCAGCAGCCAGAACGGCCAACTGTGCAGCAGGTGGCCGAAGCTGTGCGGATCGAGCTTCACGTCCGGCGGAGGCTCAGGCGCACCGTCCGGATGCTGTCCGATCAATTCAGGCCGGTCCTTCAGGATAAAAAACGCAAGGGGCCATGCGAGCAGCATCAGCGCGCCGACAGAGGCGAGGCCGGTGTGAAATCCGAAACGCTCCGTCATGCCGCGAACAAAAAACGATCCCAGCCCGCCGAGCAGCCCCACACCGACGTACACCGCCCCCATGGCTGTGCCGCGCTTTTTGTGATACCAGTACGAGACCAGAATCTGATGAGGAATCGGGCCGGAGAAAAGGTATCCGGCGGTATACAAGACGTACAGGCCAAAATAGACGAGCAGCGCGCCATTCATATGGGCGAAGCCGAGGAACGCGAGCGCGGTCAGGCCCGTCCCAACGATTATCAGCTTGCGCGGACTGAAGCGCGGCACTAAGACCGGCCCTACCCAGATCGTGACAAGTGCCGCAACAGGGAAGCCGAGCGTGATTTGACTTAGATCCCAGTGATAACTCTTCTGGAAGTAGTCGTAGAAGAAAGGGAGATTATAGTAGGGTATACCGACGGCAATGCCGAAGGTAATAAAGGCAGTGACGACAATCCACGGGCCCCGGAAAGGTTGTTTTCGGTCCGGCGCATGACGGTTGGACTGAAACACGGCAATTCGGTTATATCACCTGGACCTAAGCGCCTCAGTTAGAAGGGCCTAGTACCCAGTCGGGCAAAATCCAGGTCACGGCTTCCGAAGAGGCTGCGTCTACATGGCGAACACTATAGGCGCAACTGAGCGGCATTGCCTTAAAGAATATTCATGGAGGCACATCTGAAAATGACAGAGACGTATTCACGAGCAAGAGGCGTGCTGAGCGCAGCGCTCCTGGTTGCCGCCGGGGTGCTCTTCACAGCTACCGCTGGCTTGAGCATGGTGACCCAGAATGCGCGCACATTCACGGCGGGCGAGAAAACCAAAGTCGAAGGTGTGATCGTATCTCGCGACGGCAACACGATCAAGTTGCGGACCCAAGATGATTCGATCGGCACCGTCGATCTCACCGACACGACGAAGATCCAGTTAAAACATGGCATCTTCGGGCGTAAAAAAACGATGGATCCAGCGTCGCTGGTCCCAGGTCTTCGGGTTGAGGCCGAAGGACAGGGCGACGAGAAGGGTGACTTGGTTGCGAGCAAAGTGATTTTCGATCCGAACTCGATGCGGGCTTCGAGGCAGATCGATACGCGAGTTGCCCCAATTGAAGCCCGGGAAGGCACACTCGAGAACCGGACGGGACAGCTCGAGGGGCGGACCGGTCAAATCGAGAACCGCCAAGGTGAACTGGAAAACTCGCAAAAGCAGACCCAGCAGCAGGTAGGCCAGGTTCAGACGCAGGTTGGACAGGTACAGACCCAGGCGGAAAAGGCAAACCAGGGCGT
>DASVAJ010000073.1:0-17362 GCA_036376415.1 Terriglobales bacterium | reverse complement strand
AGCGACGAGCCAAAAGGGCGGGGTGAGTTCTGAACGTCTGCGGCGGCAGCTTCGGGGCGATCTGGACACAATCGTTGGAAAAGCGCTTAAGAAGGACCCAGGGGAGCGTTACGGCTCGGTGGGCGCTTTCGAAGCGGATCTCCGGCGGTATTTGAAGCACGAACCTATCAGCGCCCATCCGGATACGCTGCCGTATCGCGTCCGCAAATACGTTCGGCGCCACCGGCTGACGGTGAGTCTGGTGTCGGTCGCGTTGCTTGCAATCTTTGCAGGAAGCGCCGCGACTCTGATGCAAGCGCGTACGGTGCGGCGTCAGCGGGATGCAGCGCTGCTGGATCGCGACCGCGCCGATCACGTCACGCGGTTTATGACAGGTATCTTCAGACTCGCTGATCCAAGCCACAAGACTGGAAACCAGGTTACCGCACGGGAGCTTCTCGATCAGGCTTCCCAGGAAGTCGAAACTGGGCTGGCACAGAATCCTGATTTGCAGGCGCGAATGATGGCGGCGATGGGCGAGGCATACATGAACCTCGGGCTATACGGCCGCTCGGAATCACTATTGGAAAAGAGCCTGTCTATCGCGAGATCCAGGGGTGAGGGACAGAGTCAGATGGCATTTGAGGCTGCTCATAATCTCGCATGGGATCTTCTGCAGGAAGGACAGTTGGCCGAAACCGAAAAGCTGCAGCGAAACTTGCTGGACTCTGCGATGCACACACTCGGCCCTGATGACCCAATCACGCTTTCTGCCCAAGGTATCCTCGCCTACACGGTCTGCGAGAAAGGCAACTGCGAAGAGGGAGCTCGATTGGGCCGAGAACTGTTGGATAGGGAGATGCGGGTGATCGGACCGGATGCATATGACACTTTGACAACACGGGACAATCTGGCCATCGCTCTTACCAAGCTAGGACGGTCTGCCGAAGCCGAGAAACTGGAGAGAGAGAACCTGCAAGTTCGCCAGCGGGTCTTGGGACCCGAAAACCTCGTAACCATTGAGTCCATGGAAAACCTGGCCTGTATCGAACGCGATCTTGGCCGCTATGCTGATGCCAAGAAGTTGTTTGACGAGGTTCTGGATATTGAAAGGCGTGTTCTTGGACCGGATCAGCCCGAGAGGGCAGGCACGGAGTACGATTTTGCCACTCTGCTTGCCCGTACAGGCCACGGTGCGCAAGCGCTCTCGTTACTACGCCATGCGATGGACCATGGCCTCCCACCGCAGACTGCTTCGGGTATTGAAAACGACTCGTATTTCAATTCACTTCATGGCGACCCGCGCTTTACTGCCTTGGTCGCCCATGCCAGGAAAGCAACGGGCTCGCCAAAATTGAATTAGTCCAACCCCGGGAGTGCGGCGCTTGCAATCGTGCGTGACGGCGCGCCTCGCCTGGATTTGCTGCAACACTTTCCTGGGAGCCAGTTCGGGTGCGATCAATGTTTTTGTTTCGGCGGGTGTCGTGTTTCGCCCATGATTTCCGATTTTATAGATGGAGAGTCAGAAGGATGACGCCGGCGTTCCCCGTAGTCCTCTCTCTCAAAAATTTGGACGCGAGGAGAAGCATGAATTTCCAAGTTAGCACTCGTACGCTCATCCAAACTCAAACCAGGGTGCGTCTGGCGCACCTTGCCGTGCTGGTTGCACTCGTGCCGTTCATTTGGGCGGACTATGCAGTGGCCCAAACGGCACACGATCATAACTCGCCGGCGAAGCTGGTTCGGTTGGTGCGCGAATCCACTCGCCAGTTTCTTGACGTGAACGCTGCGACGGAGGCCGGTTATGGACCCTTTCTGGGCTGCGTCAGTGGTCCGGATCACGGCGCGATGGGCATTCACTACGTCAACCTTGGCTTGTATGCAGACGGCGAAATCGATGTCGCCCATCCGGAGGCGCTAATTTACGAGCCGTGGGGTGATCGGCGCCGCCTGGTGGGTGTCGAGTTTCTGGTAGACTCCGCGACTTGGTTGGCAGGACACAACAACACTCCGCCGGTGCTCGAAGGACAAGTTTTCCAGCTTGTCGCTACTCCAAACAGGTACAACCTGCCAGCGTTCTTCGAGTTGCACGTCTGGGCATGGCGAGATAATCCAGCGGGAGCATTCGTGGATTGGAACAACCGCGTGAGCTGCGAAGGTCAATAGGTCGATGGCTGATTCTGGGGCAAGCGGGCCCTGCTACTGAGATCTAATAGAGAGGAAAAGATGAAGAGTGCAAAGGAACTGGTTGCACAGGCAAACTCGCGGGTGAAAACGGTCTCGGTGCAGGAGGCCGCGGTTCTGCTGAAGGACCCAAACACGGTGTTTGTGGATTTGCGAGACAGCGCTGAACTTCTACGCGATGGCAAGATCCCCGGGGCTGTTCACGTAAACCGTGGGATGTTGGAATTCACACTGGATCCTGGGTTGCCGTATCACAACCCGGTTTTCTCTTCCGGCAAGAAGTTCGTGTTCTATTGCGCAAGTGGGGGACGCTCCGCGTTGGCGGCGGACACTGCTCAGCAGATGGGACTAGCCCAAGTCTCTCATCTCGGTGGGGGGTTCAAGAGTTGGAGGGAAGGCAATCACCCTGTTGAAAAGTGATGAAAAGAGGTAGGTGGGGTCGAAGAAAAGGAGCTTGCGCCCCAGATGGTGCGGTTAGGCGCGTTTTTGCGCTCGTGATCAAGAGCCACGGAACATCAATTTGGTGCTGTTTTGCAGATTGGTCGGCTGTATCCATAAGGGCCATTTAACGGCCAAAGCTCACCGTAGATTAAGTCACGTTTGTTTAGCGTTCTGTGTCGTGTTCTGTCAGCCGTTTTCGATTGTGTAAGTAGATGGAGTTAAGTAGCTCCGTTCGGGCCGGCGAGTCGAGCAGTGTTTCTCGGGGGTCGAGAAAGGCTTCGGAAGCCGCAGCCATTATTTTTTGAAGCGCTAAAGGCGGAGGGAGTCCAATGTCTGAGATCATCAACGATCGCCGATTTCGTATTTCAATTAGAAATTTTGTTCAGCGCGTACCAGGTTTTCTGGGCAAAGCAGGATTCGGGGGCGTGCGCCGGGGCACTGTCTTTGCAGGTGTCGTTCTAGTGGGCAGCATATTTGCCGCAATGGTCGCGGCTAAAGGAGAGCAGATCTCGTTCCTGAGCTACATTTACAACGGCGTCTTTTTCCCGAACCCAAACGGCGCGTCACAAACCTACAGCACAAATGGCCGGGGGATCGACCTTAAAGGTCCGTTCTTCCAAAGCATGGGAACGAATGGCCGCTCCTGCGGTACGTGCCACCAGCCCAGCGACGGGATGTCGGTGTCGGCTGCCAGCGTGGAGCGCCGGTTTTTCGTCAGCAAGGGGCTTGACCCGATTTTTCGTCCGGTTGACGGGTCCAATTGCAACCACGATATCGATGTCTCGACGGTGGCCGGCAGGAGCGCCGCCTATAGTCTGCTGCGGACCCGTGGGTTGTTCCGCATTGCCATAGGTGTGCCGGCAAATGCGAACTATCAAGTGGTGAGCGTGAAGAATCCGTACGGCTGCAATGAATCGGACGTGATTTCAATGTACCGGCGACCGCTGCCGGCCACGAACCTGCGTTTTCTGAGTGCGGTCATGTTTGATGGGCGGGAATCCTCGGCTGCGACCGGGACGACAAAGATTGCGTACGCGAATTATCCCAACTCGCTGATCAGCGATCTGGAGCATCAGGCTATGGACGCGACGATGGGCCATGCCCAAGGGGATGGGACGCGCCCAACGGCTGCCGAGCAACAGGAGATCGTTAATTTTGAAATGGGGCTTGTAACGGCCCAGGCATATGACAATCACGCTGGATTGTTGAAGGCGCGTGGCGCAACTGGGGGACCGAGAGCCCTCCTGAACCAGCCATTTTTCATCAGCATGAACTCCAGTGTGAATCCGTTGGTGCCAACGCTGGAAACGCCGGGAGGTCTAGTCACACCGGCGGATGGGCAATTCAGCGCGGCAATCTTCAACCCCTTTGATGCGTGGGCGTCACTTCCGCAGTGGGATCCGCGAACCGCAATCGCGCGCGGCGAGGCGATTTTCAACTCCAAGCCTATTAACATCACTGGGGTTGCCGGGATCAATGACGATGCCTCGACTGGCGGGCTGATCGCCGGCGGCATGAACTCCCTTCAAGGCACGTGCGGGACTTGTCACGACACGCCGAACGTGGGCAATCACTCATTCCCGACGCCACTGAACATCGGCACCGGCGATCCCGATCCTTCCAACTCGTCAGCGAACATGGGTGGACTGGACATCAGCTATCTGCCCTTGATCACCGTCTGCAGAACCGACTCGGCCACGGGATTGCCAAGTAGCGATTGCAAGACGACCACGGATCTCGGCCAAGCTCTGATTGACGGCAACTTCGATCACGTGGGCAAGATCAAAGGACCGGTGCTGCGCGGGCTTTCGGCGCGTGCGCCGTATTTTCACAACGGCTCGGCCCAGTCTCTCATGGATGTTGTACGTTTCTATGAGATGCGATTCGGACTGGACTTAAGTCCGCAAGAGGAGTCGGATCTGGTCGCCTTCTTGCGTTCCCTTTAGCAAAATTGCTGGCACCTGAGGGCTGACGGGGGAACTGACCATCAGCTCAACTCTGTTGACGTGGTGGAACAGGGGCCGAGATGCCCGTGTTCAGAAGGCCCAGGCTAAATGTTCGCTCGAATTAGCGGCGCGCTAGTAACGCCTTCGAGTGGTGGCCCCGCCGAGAATTCCGCCCAGCACGCCGCGCACGATCTGTCTTCCAACCTGACTGCCAATGGCGCGGGCGGCGCTCTTAGCTAAGGCCTCTGCCATGCCTTCGCGCCTGCCGCCTCCGCCGAGTTGGCCGAGTACTGAACCGATGGAATCAGCCCAGCTGGTTCGAGGTGATTGCGAAGATGGCTGCGGGCCAACGCCAGCAGGCGGCTGGGAGGGTGCACTACCCTGATTCGCGGGCGCGCTTTCCGCGCGGCTCTTGAGGCGCTCATAGGCAGACTCGCGGTCGACTTGCTTTTCGTAGTGGCCAAACAGCACCGACTTCTGAATGATCTGCTGACGCTCTTGCGGGGTGATCGGGCCGACGCGACTGGCCGGAGGCACTACAAATCCGCGCTCCACTTCGCCGGGTGTTCCAGTTTCATCGAGCAATGAGATCAAGGCTTCTCCCACCGCCAGCTGCGTGATTACCTCGGCAGTGTTCAGCTTGGGATTTGGACGAAAGGTTTCAGCCGCGGCCTTGACCGCCTTCTGATCGCGAGGGGTGAAGGCGCGCAAAGCGTGCTGCACTCGGTTGCTGAGCTGGCCGAGCACAGCGTCGGGCACGTCCAGCGGATTCTGAGTGACGAAGTAAACCCCGACGCCCTTGGAGCGAACCAGGCGGACTACCTGCTCGATTTTGTCGAGCACTGGCTTAGGGCAGTCAGTAAACAACAGATGGGCCTCGTCGAAGAAGAACACCAGCTTGGGTTTCGGGGGATCGCCCACCTCGGGCAGTTGCTCAAAGAGTTCGGACAGCAACCAGAGCAGGAATGTGGAATAGGCCTGTGGTGCTCCCACCAGCTTGTCGGCTGCGAGGATATTCACGACCCCATTTCCGCGGGCATCGGTTTGCATAAGATCGGCCAAATCGAGGGCGGGCTCGCCGAAAAGATCGTCTCCGCCTTGCTGCTCCAGGGCGAGGAGGTTGCGCTGGATGGCTCCAATGCTGGCGGCCGACACATGGCCGTACTCCGTCTGAAACTGGTCGGCGCTATCGCCGACATACTGCAGCATGGCGCGCAGATCCTTCATGTCGAGCAACAGCAGCCCGTGATCATCGGCGATCTTGAATACCAGGGTGAAAACGCCTTGCTGGGTGTCATTCAGGCCCAGCATGCGCGAGAGCAGAAGCGGCCCATTTCGCTGATGGTGGCGCGAGCGGGATGTCCCTGCTGTTGAAAGACATCCCAAAAGACGACGGGGGTGGCCTGCGGGGTCATAGCCAAGCCGAGCTTCTTTGCGCGATCGAGAATCTTTGGATTATCGCCGCCGGGCTGACTCATGCCGGCAAGATCGCCCTTTACATCGGCCATGAATACGGGGACGCCAATGCGGCTGAGTCCCTCCGCCATTGTCTGCAATGTTACCGTTTTTCCTGTTCCGGTCGCGCCCGCAATGAGGCCGTGGCGATTGCACATCTGGGGTACGAGTTTTAAGTCGTCGGTCCCCTTCGCGATCAGAATTCCTTCGGACATGAGCCCTCCTGCCTGCTGGATTCGAGTTTAAATCAAGGGGCGAATGGGAGGCCCGGTCGTTGCTTGCGGGGGAAGGTGCCCATTACAGTTAGAGAATGTTGGACGTGGGCGCTTATCTCGATCGGATCGGCTACAGAGGGCCGGCCGCAGCCACGGCGGAAAATCTTCGAGCGCTCCACCGGGCCCATTTGCTGGCAGTGCCGTTCGAGAATCTGGACATTTCCCTTGGGCGCAGGATCGTGGTGGACGAAGATGCGATTCTCAGGAAGATTGTGGAACTGCGCCGCGGAGGATTTTGTTACGAGTTGAACAGCGCCTTTGCAGCGTTGCTGCGGGCTTTGGGATTTCAGGTTACGCTCCTGTCCGCGCGAGTGGCGCGAAGCAATGGCGGGGAAGGACCGGAGTTCGATCATATGACGCTTCGCGTAGATCTGGAGGAACCCTGGCTGGCGGATGTGGGATTCGGAGATTCGTTTCTGGAACCGCTGCGGCTGGAAGGGGAAGTGGAACAGTCGGATCCGGCAGGCACATTTCGGCTCATCGAAGACGAAGGGCGCTGGCACATGCAAAAGCGGGAGTCCAACGGGAATTGGATCGCGCAGTACTCATTTTCGCTGCTGCCCCGGCGTTTAGAGGAGTTCGCGGGCATGTGTCACGTTCATCAGACTTCGCCCAAGTCTTCATTCACGCAGAAACGGATTTGCTCGCGAGCTACTCCGGAGGGACGGATTACGTTGTCGGAGATGAAGCTGATTGTGACGAGCAGCGGCAGGGGTCAGGAGACTTCGATCGGGTCTGAGGAAGAGCGAGAGAGAATATTGCAACGGGAATTCGGAATCCGCCTGTAGTTTTTGGGGTGGAATAACAAAACGGCAGATCTCGCGATCTGCCGTTTGAGATTTCAGGGCGCTGTGCTACTTCAGAGCGGCCACGCGGGCGCTGAGGCGGGACTTATAGCGCGACGCGGTGTTCTCGTGCAGCGTCCCTTTGCGAATGGCCTTGTCGAGGACGGAGACGGTCTTGCGATAGGTCTGCTCGGCGGCGGCCTTGTCGCCCTTGGCGATAGTCTCGCGCAGTTCGCGGAGCTGAGTACGCAGGCTAGAGGTGTTAGCGCGATTGCGCGCGGTACGGCGTTCGGTTTGGCGGGCGCGCTTCAACGCAGAAAGATGATTTGCCATGTCTGGTTCGTTACCTTCGTGTAGTCAGAGAGTTATTCGGGTGGGTCCGAAACTCCTATTATAGGGGAGTATCTCTCGATGGGTCAAACAGTTGGGCCCCGGGGCTAAACCCTGAAGATGCACGAAGGAAAAGCTTTTGGCTGACGGACTGGAACGACTGAAGGTATTGATCAACTCGTCGACTCCGATCGTGGTCATGGAGACATCAGAGGAGATGCGCGCCGTCAATCTGGTGCGCACTGCCTGCACGGAACTCAACATGGCCACGTTCGAGTGGACGATCGCGGACGGGCTGGTGCGATCGGGATCGAATGGGGCGCCCCAAGCCGGGAGTGTGGGCTTGCAGGCGCGCATCGATCAGGCTACGGGCTGGACGGCGGCGGCAAGGCAGCAGGTGCGATCGGTGCTGAGTCCCGGTGCGGGAGAAGCAGACCGGCTGACGCGGGCCATGGCGCCGTCGCTGGTGAGTGATTCTGGCGCGGCCGCGGGAACATCGATGTACAACAGCCGTGATCCCGTGCAGGCGTTGGCCAACATGGAATCAATGACGGTGGAGGCTGTTTTCATTCTTAAAGATTTTCACCGGCACATGGATGATCCCGTAGTGGTGCGCCGCTTGCGCGATGTGGGCCAGAAGTTCTCGGCGAACCGGCGCACGGTGATTATCACGTCTCCTGAATTGAGCGTGCCTCCAGAACTGACGAAGCTCGTGGAGTACTTCGACCTTCCATTGCCGGATCGCGACCGGTTGCGCGAGATCGTGCGTGAGACGTTCACGCGGCTGGGAAAGACTTACACGCTGAAGTTGCAACTGGATGCTGCGGGCGTGGATGCGATGGCGGCAAATCTCCGAGGCTTGAGCGAGGAAGAAGCGGAGCGCGCGACCTCGCAGGCGCTGGTGACGCGATACGCCTTGTGTCCGGAGAGCGTGACGGATGTGCTCGAAGCCAAGAAGCAGTTGCTGCGGCATTCGGGGATGCTGGAATTTATTGAGGCTTCGGACAACATGGCAAGCATTGGGGGTCTGGAGAATCTGAAACACTGGCTGCAGCAACGGCGGGGCGCATGGGAAGAATCGGCACGGGAGTTCGGGCTGGAGCCGCCACATGGCGTGATCATTCTGGGCGTGCAAGGGTGCGGCAAATCGTTGTGTGCGCGGGCGGTGGCCGGAGAATGGAAGTTGCCACTGGTGAAGTTCGATACGTCGGCGGTGTACGACAAATATATTGGCGAGACGGAGAAACGGATTCGCAAAGTGTTTCAGGTGGCGGAAGGGCTGGCGCCATGCGTGCTGTGGATCGATGAGCTGGAGAAGGTGTTCGCGGGCAGCGAGCCGGATTCCGCTTCGGCCGATGCGGGAGTTTCGTCGCGGCTTCTGGCATCGTTCCTGTCGTGGATGCAGGATCGGAAGGCGGCGGTGTTCGTGGCTGCGACTTGTAACAACGTGACCGTGCTGCCTCCGGAGCTGATCCGCAAAGGGCGGTTTGATGAACTGTTCTTTGTCGATCTGCCAAACCAGGCGGAGCGGCAAGAGATTTTTTCCATTCAGCTTGCCCGGCGCAAACGGAATCCAGGGGAGTTCGACCTGCAGAAAGTTGCCGCTGCGGCGACAGGGTACTCCGGCGCCGAAATCGACGCCGCAGTGCAGGGCGCGCTGTATGCCGCCTATTCCGAGAAGAAGCCGCTCAGCACGCAATTGCTGCTGGACGCGTTGCGCCAGACAGTGCCCCTTTCGACCACCCGCGCGGAGGAGGTTGCAGCCCTGCGGGACTGGGCCAGGACGAGGACGGTGCCAGCATCCCTAGGGGAGGGAAGTGCATCCAAAGCGTGTTGACGGGCCTTCTTGACCGGGGTAGGCTGGTACTTAATGGTAGTGATTTGCCCTCGGGGCATCCGCATTCCGACCGGTTGTGTTCCCACGCAAAGTTCTGCTTTATCGATGAGGTCGAGCAAGTGTGATTGTGTTCCGCATGCGCAGGCCGCAGAACACGGCTCGAGACCTGCGATGCAGCCCCCGGACAGACGCCACGTCAGAACCACACAAGCATGAAGAAAAGCATCGGGGTCAGCCCCAACATCGAAACCTTCTTCGGCCCGCGCGACGAGAACGTGCGCTTGCTGGAAGACAGCTTCAACATCAGCATCGATCTGCGCTCGAACGCCATCGACCTGGAAGGTGCGCCGCGTGATGTGGCGCGCGCCGAGCAGGTATTCGCCGACTACGAAAGCCTGCAGCGCTCGGGATTCACCTTCAACAACGGTGATTTGAACAGCATGGTGCGCGTGCTGACGACAGATCCGAACGCTACATTGCGCGGGCTGGCGGAGGCGGGACGGCAGCGGTCGTTCGGGCGTCGCACGGTGCAGCCGAAGAGCGGAAACCAACGGCGATATCTGGATGCCATCGAGAATCATGACATGGTGTTTGGGATTGGTCCGGCGGGAACAGGCAAGACTTATCTGGCAGTGGCGATGGCGATTTCGGCGCTGCTGGCGAAGCGGGTGAACCGGATTATTCTGGCGCGTCCGGCGGTAGAGGCAGGGGAACGGCTGGGATTCCTACCGGGCACATTGCAGGACAAGATCGATCCTTATCTGCGTCCACTTTATGACGCGTTGTATGACATGCTGGATCCGGAGAAAGTTGACCGTTATTTGGAGAAGAGCGTGATCGAGATTGCTCCCATTGCGTTCATGCGCGGACGCACACTGAACGATTCGTTCGTCATTCTGGACGAGGCGCAGAACACTACTTCGGAGCAGATGAAGATGTTCGTGACCCGATTGGGATTTAACTCCAAGGCGGTGATCACGGGTGACGTGACGCAGATCGACTTGCCGAACGCGCGGCGCAGCGGCCTGCTGGAGGCGATTGACGTTCTCAAGAATGTGGAGGGCCTGGCGTTCGTACATTTCGATGAAGGCGACGTGGTGCGGCATCATCTGGTGCAGCGCATTGTGCGCGCGTATGACGAACACAAGGCCCGGGTGACTGAGCAGCAGATGCTTTTGCTGGCGGAGGCGAAGAATCCTGAGTTGGCGGAGATGGCTGAGAAAAATTCGGCCACCTCCTTCGAGGAGAAGCCCGCTGCGACGGATGCGAAGCAATAAGCTTTGCGGATGGGGAGGGCTGCGTACTGGCCCTCCTTTTTCTTTTCGAGCCTGAAATTGGCGTGTAAGGAATGCGGGATTGGTGATCTTGCAAAAAAAGGTTGTGGGTTTGAGCGAGGAAGCGCTGAGCCGATTCGTGATGCGAGCGCAGCGGGAATCGCGGCTGCGCGGGAGAGTGAATGTGCTGGTCACTGGCAGCGCCGCCATGCGTACACTGAACGCGCGATTTCGGGGAATGAACAAGCCTACGGACGTGCTCTCATTTCCGTCCGCACAGGGGCTACCGAGTGGAAGAGCGGGTTTTGCGGGGGAAATCGCAATCTCGGCGGATATCGCTGCGCAAAGTGCCGCACGGCTTGGGCATTCTGTGGCATCTGAAGTGAAGGTGCTGACGCTCCACGGGATTCTTCATTTGGCGGGTATGGACCACGAGCATGATAATGGGCAGATGGCCAGAAAAGAGGCGAAGCTGCGCCGCGTGCTAAGGCTGCCTGCCACGTTGACCGAGCGCGGCCGGCCGGCACTTAAGGCCGCAACTTCCCCAGGTCCGGGCAAGGGCGGGAGGACGGCATGACCATTGCCGTCACTTTTGCGCTACTGCTTCTGATTGGCGTGCTGACTCTGGTCTCATACGTGGACCGCGTCTACCAGGAACTGGGCAAATTTCTCTCTCGCGAGTTTCAGGACAATATCGACGTTTTCGAGCAGAAGATCGAGCCCAAACTCGGGGTGAGCCGTGGTCGGGCCTCGCTATCAATGGCCGTGCTGGCGCAATTAACCATGGCCACGGTGAGCTTACTGATCGGTTTCCTGCTATTCAGCGACCAGTTTTGGGGCATTTATGAAGTTTTGCAGGCAGGCATCAGCCTGCTGCTGATCGTCATCGTTTTTCAGCGGTTTCTGCCGTTTGTCTTTTTCTCGCGCACCAAGGGCGAGTGGCTGAGTCATTGGACATTGTTTCTGCGCCTGCTGATCTATGTTGTCATGCCAGTGACGATTGTCCTCGGGTTTCTGCAGTCGGTAGCATCGCTGACCAAAGAGAATACGCGAGAGGAGCCGGAAACCTCGGCGGAAGCCGTGGATGCTTTGATCGAGGCTGGGCAGGAAGAAGGGATTATTCAGGCGGGAGATCGCGATCTGATCCAGTCGGTGGTGGAATTCAGCGGCAAGACCGTGCGCGAAGCCATGAAGCCGCGGCCGGCAATGTTTGCGCTTACCACCGACACGACGGTCGAACAACTCATCGAGAAACTGCGAATCAAACATTACGCGCGAGTGCCGGTCTACGAAGGCAGCATCCACAACATCAAGGGCATTGTGTACGCACAGGACGTGCTGCAGGTGCCGGACAGCGAAGCGAAAATTCGCACGCTGGATAGCATCATGCGGCGGGAAGTGCACTTTGTTCCGGAGAGCAAACTGGGAAGCGATCTGCTGCGTGAAATGCAGAAGGACAACATCCGGATGGCGATTGTGGTGGATGAGTACGGCGGCGTGGCGGGGCTGGTGACCATCGAAGATCTGGTAGAAGAGATTGTGGGGGAGATTCGGGACGATCGCGATAAGCCGGAAGTGATGCGCGAGGGCGAACGGGTATTCGTGGTCGCGGGCGGCATGGATGTGGATCGCCTGGATGAACTTTTCGGGATCAAACCGGAAGGGAAGGAATCGGCGACTATCGCGGGCCTCGTCAGTGAGCTTGCGGGCAGGATTCCGCATAAAGGCGAGGTGGTCGAGGAAGATGGACTTCGCTTTGAAGTGCTGGAATCCACCGATCGCAAGGTCGAGCGGGTGCGGGTGACGACTGTGCAGCCGCGGCCATTGAAGATTTAAATAGTTCTCAGTTCTCAGTTCTCAGTTCTCAGTTGTCAGTTGTCAGGTCGTGGTCGGTGTTTCTAACGGTAGCTCCACGTTCTTCGCTATAGTGGGAGAGGTTGACGGCATTGGCTCCGTCTTCGCCGCGCATCGTTCTTCTCCATGCCTTTTCGATCTGGATTCGTCTGCATTCTTGGCCGGCCTAATGCCGGGAAATCTACTTTGCTCAACGCTCTGGTGGGGGAGAAGCTGGCCATTATCTCGCCCAAGCCGCAGACTACGCGGAACCGCATCCAGGGCGTCATTCACATTCCCAAGAAAAAAGGGAAGGGCGGCAGCCAAGTCGTGCTGATTGACACGCCCGGGGTGCACAAGCCGGACAGTTCGCTTGGGCGCAAGATGATGGTCGAGGTGCGCGAGGCGCTGGAAGGCTGCGACCTGGTGCTGGTGATAATGGATGTGGCACGGAAGCTCGATCCGCGCGATGAGTTCGCGCTGGAGTTGGTGCGGCGAACTGGAGCGAAGGCTTTCTTGATCCTCAACAAGGTGGATTTGATCCGAGAGAAATCGAAGCTGTTGCCCATCATCGAGGAATACCGCCGGTTGTATGACTTCGCGGAAGTGATCCCAATTTCCGCGCTGAAGCGTAAAGGGCTGGAGGTGCTGCTCGATGGAATTCTGGCAGCGCTGCCGGCGGGCCCGGCCTATTTCCCGGAAGATCAGGTTACGGATCAGCCGGCGCGTTTCATGGCAGCGGAGATCATCCGTGAACAGGTGCTGCTGAATACCAGCGAAGAGATTCCATATTCGACGACGGTGATTGTAGAGAGCTTTGAAGAAGGCAAGCGCCTGACGCGAGTTGGGGCGACGATCTATTGCGAGCGGGACAGCCAGAAAGGAATCCTGGTGGGCAAGGGCGGGCAGATGCTGAAGAAGATTGGGACGTCCGCCCGCATCCAGATTGAGCGCATGCTGGGCACGAAGGTCTTTCTTGAACTCTATGTGAAAGCAGAGCCGGGCTGGCGCGACTCGCGGCGATTTGTGGACGAACTGGATTGGCGACGACAGCTGGAGTTGCGGATGCTGCAACAGGGCCCGGGTGAGGATTTTTCCGCAGGCAGCGGTGATTCGGGCGAATTCCGCCAGATTCAAAAGACCCATCCTACGAAAGGCGCGTAGAGTGGGCACCCGCTGAGCTTCATTGCGAGAGACGCAGAGGAGAAGTTATGTGCAGGAAATCAATTTATATGTAGTAACCGCAATCAGAACGAGAGTGCCGTTGCCGTTTTCGGCGTGTGCCACTACAATCGAGGGGCTACAGGGGCGTAACGTCGACAACGAGCAAATATGGCTGCGGACCCTTCCGAGGAACACTTCCCAGAATACAATTTCGACCCAGACCAATTGAGCCTTCGTGTGCGGGTTACCCTCGCCGCGGACCGCAAAGCAGTGGATCCTGTGGTCGACCAGGTCATGCAGGCGGTGCGCGAGATGAAGTGCGTGAACGGGAAGGAAGACGCGATCGAGTTGGCTCTGCAGGAAGCACTAGCCAATGCGGTGGTTCACGGCGCGAAAGAAGATCCCAACAAGGTTGTGGAGTGCCTGGTGGCTTGCGACGAACAAAGGGGAATCCTGATCATCGTGCGCGATCCTGGCGAAGGATTCCATCCTGAGGAGATTCCGAGCTGCACGATCGGCGACAATCTATATTCCAATCACGGCCGCGGAATTTTCCTGATCAACCAGTTGATGGATGAGGTCAAGTTCCACAAGAACGGGACCGAAATTCACATGGTGAAACACTGACGCGCTGACCCCGACCCTCATCATTAGTCTCTGTCGAGTGCCGACGCACATTCGACAACGAATCGAATCGTGTCAAGACATGACTCACTTGTTGTGGCGGTACGCAGGCGTGCTTCTGACCGGAGTTGGCATTGGCTTTCTGGGCGGGTTGTTTGGCAAAGGGGGCAGTGCGGTGGCTACGCCTCTGTTAAGCCTGATCGGCTTTCCCGGATTTGTGGCGGTTGCGTCTCCTCTGCCTGCGACCGTGCCCAGTACGGTGGTCGCTTCCCGCGAGTATTGGCGCTCGGGGCTGATCGATTGGGAGATTTTCTGGTGGAGCGTCGGTATCGGAACACCGACGATCATCGCGGGTTCGTTCCTGTCGCACGTGGTCGGCGCTCGTCCGTTGCTGATCCTCACCGGCGTCCTGGTCCTCGGTTTCGGGGCGTCTTTCCTGTTCTTTCCGCGAGATCTATCCCTGGCAAAGGAGGCGGCGCGCAATCCTGAGGGACTTCGCCCGTCTAATTGGCGGACGCGGATGGTGGTCGTTGCCCTGGGCGTCGGATTGATCTCAGGACTGCTTGCGAATGCCGGCGGATTTCTGCTGGTGCCGAGTTACACGAATTTTCTCAAGCAGCCCATGAAAAGGGCCTTTGCCTGTTCGCTGGCCGTGTCCTCCGTTCTGGCGCTTCCGGGCACGGTGGTTCACGCTTACCTGGGGCACATCTCCTGGATGGTTACTGCTTTAGTGGCTGCTGGCGCGATTCCATTTGCACATCTGGGAGCAAAGCTGGCGATCAAGACTCGAGCCGCCAAACTCGAGCGCTGGTACGGACTGATCTTGACCGGACTGGGGGTTTTCTTTCTGTACCAAATTTGAGACGCCGCTTCAGATCACTCTTTCGCCGCAATTCCCAGGGTTTTCATCTTGCGGTAGAGATGGCTGCGTTCGAGGCCAAGCACCTCAGCGGCGCGGGTGACGTTGCCATGATTCTCATCCAGTTTCTTGAGAATGTAATCGCGCTCATAAGCGTCGCGGGCCTGATGAAGGGTGGAGAATTCCCCTTTAGGAGTGCGGTGGCGGGCGTCGCGATAGACGAGCGGGGGCAGATGCTTGCTGTCGAAGCGAGTAGTGGTGGGATTCATGATCACGATGCGCTCGATGACATTGCGCAATTCGCGCACGTTGCCCGGCCAGGAATAGCGCATTAAGACTTCGATGGCATCGTCGGTGATCTCGCGCGGACGGCGGCCATAGGTCGCCGCGAGTTCCTTGAGGAAATGGCGGGTGAACAGGGGGATGTCCTCTTTGCGTTCGCGCAGGGGCGGAACGAAGAAGGGAATCACGTTTAAGCGGTAAAAGAGGTCTTCGCGAAAGTTGCCGCGGGAAATCTCTTCTTCCAGATCTTTGTTGGTCGAAGCGATCACGCGCACATCGACGGTAATGGTTTTGTCGCTGCCTACTGGAGTGAACCGTTGTTCCTCGAGGGTGCGTAGAACCTTAGACTGAGTTTTCAGACTCATATCGCCGACTTCATCGAGGAACAAGGTTCCGCCGTGAGCGCGCTGGAACTTACCTTCTTTGCCGGCCATAGCTCCGGGGAAAGAGCCTTTGCGGTGGCCAAACAGTTCGCTCTCGATCAAGTCTTCCGGGATGGCGGCGCAGTTCATTTCGACGAAAGTCTCATCTTTACGCAGGCTCTGAGCGTGAATAGCGTGGGCGACTAATTCTTTTCCGGTGCCGGATTCGCCATAGATGAGGACGCGGCCGTTGGTCGGGGCCATGAGCGCGATCTGCTGGCGCAGAGCTTTCATGGGAATGCTGTCCCCGACGATAATGCTCTTGGCCTGCAACTGCTTTTTCAGATCAACGTTTTCGCGTTGCAGCTTCTTGGCGTCGATGGCGTTCTTCACCAGGATGAGGGTCTTCTCCATCCGCAAGGGCTTTTCCAGGAAATCGTAAGCACCTAGTTTGGTGGCGCGCACGGCGGTTTCAATGGTGCCGTGGCCGGAGATCATGATGACTTCGGGAGGATTATCGAGGTCGCGAATCTTGGCCAGGGTATCGAGGCCGTCCATGCCGGGAAGCCAGATATCGAGCAGAACAACATCGAAAGCAGTTTTACTGAGCAGATCGAGGCAGGATTCGCCGCTATCGACAGAAGACGATGAGTATCCTTCATCGGCGAGGATTCCGGCGAGCGAATCTCGAATTCCGGCTTCGTCGTCGACGATCAGGATGTTAGGCATGGTGGATTGTACGAGGTGCGGGAATGGCTTCGGAGATGACGGGGAGCTCGAGGATGAAGCGCGCGCCTACCGGCTGGTTTTCTTCGACGCGAATGGAACCGTGGTGGTCCTCGACGATGCGGCTCACGATGGCGAGGCCCAACCCGGTGCCGCGCTTTTTGGTGGAGAAGTAGGGAAGGAATAACTTCTCCTTCAGCTCACGAGTGACGCCGTGGCCGGTATCGGCGACGGTGATCTCGACGGCGTCGCGGCTGCCGACCAGCGCCGTGGAGATTTCGATCTCGCGGATCATTGAAGTCTGCGAGGCCTCGGCGGCATTGTCCACGAGATTGGCCAGTGCCCGCTTGATGGCTTCGTTATCTGCCAGGACCTTAGGAAGATCGGCGGCGAGGGATTTGTGAACCTGAATTCCGTCGAGCCGCCCATTGAACATGGACAAAGCACTCTCGATAATTTCGTTGATGTCCGAAGGCTTGGGCTTGGCGACAGGGAAGCGGGCCAAGGTAGAGAACTCATCGACCAGGCGGCGAACGGTCTCGACCGCTCCCGCAATGGTGTCCGCGCAGCTGCGAACTACGGCCGCGGCAGCAGGATCGGCGGGAGTTGCGCGCTCGAGATGACGCTGAATGCGTTCTGCCGAGAGCGCAATGGGAGTGAGAGGGTTTTTGATCTCATGGGCCACGCGGCGGGCCACTTCGCGCCATGCCGCTTGTTTCTGCGCCTTGAGTAGATCAGAGAGATCTTCGAAGACGATTACATAACCGGAGCGTTCCGCCTGGTGCCGCAAGGTGGCCACGGTGACGGCGACGTTCAAGGTGCCACGCGGGAGTTGAATTTCCATCTGGCTGGTGGTCATGCCCATGCGATCGCTGCGGCGGAGGATGGGTTCGAAGTCCTCAAGGATTTCGCCAGGAAAGAGCTCGGCCAGGGAGGCTCCGATCAGAATTTCAGGGGCGCTATCGTGTCCGCCGTCGGGATGGAACATTCGGCGGAGAGCCTGATT
>DASVAJ010000071.1:0-53075 GCA_036376415.1 Terriglobales bacterium | reverse complement strand
CCTGTTGCTCGAACAACTCCTGCAGGCAGGCCGTGCGCGGATACTCGGCGGCGGTGCGGTTCCAGTCGACCACCAGCTGCCGCCGTTCCGCGTCGGACAGCAGCGGCAGATGCGAAACCGGAGTCTCGGGACGGGCCAGCGCCGCCGCCAGCACATTCTGGTAATTGCCGGCAATGCGCTCGACCGCGCTTCGGGAAAAGCAAGCCGGATCATACTGAAATTCCAGAACTAACTCGCTGCCGCGTCGCAAGGCAACCAGCCGCAATTTGTAGCGTTCGCTGACCGCGCGCACACGAGCCAGAGAGAATTCAACGTCGGCCGGTTTTTGCGTGGGAATCAATTCCTGGTAGGCGAACGCTACCAAATCCCCATCAACCCCGATCGTCTCGGGCGAGAAGTACTCCTGCCAGCCAATTGCATCGGCCACCGCGGAGGCGCTCTGTTTGGTCACATCCGAAAAGCCGAAGTGACTTTCAATCTTGAGAGCCAGCGGGACCGTGCGGGCAAAACACCCTAACGCATGCTCCAGTTCTTCGTATTCCCGGTTATCGAGGAGGTATCCGAGCGCTAGCGCTGACTGTCCGGATAGCCGATGCAGCACGCATGCCCACGCGGAGAGCAACAAAAACGCAGGCTTTTGCTGCAGAACTGCGGCCGCTTGCGGTTCGGCCAGAGGCACGCAGACCACGGCGGGAGCAAACGGGCGAGTTTTGTCCGTAGCATTTTCGTTGGGCAACGCCAGTCTGGAAAACGACTCCAGTTGTTTTGACCAGAAACTCTTCGCCTTCTTAGCATCATCGTCCGCGGACTGAAACAGATCCTCTTGCCACTGCGCAAACTGCGCGTACCGGAATGGTTCGGACAGGCTGCTAACCGCGCCCGCATAGATTAGCGCCAACTCGCGCACGATGAGCTCTAACGATTTCGCGTCGCAGCACAAGGCGCTCGCCGTCAGGATCAGCGCGCACCTGTTGTCCGCCAGCTTGATGAAAACGGCTTTCAGTCCTGGTTGCTGCTCCGCACTACCCCCGCCGGCGATGGCATCGTTCCACAAGCTCTCCATCGCCTTATCGCGGGCAACCTGGTCGAGGGTAGTCAGATCCGCCTCGCGCCAGGTCAAATCCATACGGTCCAGCACAACCTGGAACGGAAGCTTCATTCCGGTTTGCCGCCGGAAGACGGTACGCAGAATCTCGTGACGTGAGGCGATTTGTTCAACCGCTTTGCGGATGCGGTCTGCGTCAACTGCGCCGGTCAAGGTGAGCAGGCACGCCGCGTCTGGCGCCTGAATGCGATAGGCAAGCCGTTGCTGTGGTGAAAGCCAAAACCCGGCTGAAAATTCTTCTGCCATCCCCTTTTGACTCCGTCTGAAGCAATGCTTCTTACACTGCAAATACGGTTAGGAGCGCGGCGACTCCCGGGGGGAGGAGGCCGGCGCCAGAGATCATTGAGCGGTGGCCCGGTCGAGGTCGGCGCCCCGAACCAGGTCGCCCAATGCGACCACGATCTTGCGCGGCCCCACGAACGGGTCGCGAGCATGGGCTGTAATCATGTTGTCGAGGGTGACCATGTCGCCGGCGCGCCACTTGAAGCGCACGGCATTCTTCTCGTAGATCTCGCCGATGTGGTCCATCACCGAGTCCTCGATCGGGGAGCCGTCGCCGTAGTACACGTGCCGCGGCAAGTCTTCGCGTTTAAAGATCGAGAGCAGCGACTCGCGGGTTTCCGGATCCAGGCAATGGACGTGATGCAGTTGGACCTGGTTGAAGAAGGAGATCTCGCCCGTCACCGGGTGGCGCAACACGCCGCGGCAGCGCTGGCGCACCCGCAGATTATCCTTTCCGTACCATTCCGCAATGAAGCCCTGCTTGCGGCAAGCTTCCTCGACGACCGAGCGATCCTTTGTCTGGAAGAAGTGCTGCCAGCTCACATCGAGGCCTTCGGAGAAGTTGCGCACATACATCAACCCGAGCTTTTCGAATTTCTCTCGCACCAGGGGATCGAGTTGCTGGTAAACCCTGCGGCAGTCGACGATGGGAGAACATCCCCCTTCTTTGGCGGCGATCACGCAGAAGAAACTGATGCGCGTCGGCCAGGCATTCATGTGCGAGCTCTCATTGTGGAAGAGGATCGACTTGTCCTCGGGGTAAGGCGTGGAGTGATAAATCTTTCCGGCCACGCCCTCGCGCGGCAGGTCGCCGTACTCCGAATAAATTTCGTTGTATACAGACGCAGCCACGCGCTCAAAATCTGCCGGCGTGCTGAGCCCAAAACCGCGAAAGAGGATGCCTCCATGGGTGTGCAGCTTGGCGTTGATGTAGTCGCGGTTATTGCGCGCCCAGTCGGCGAGGTCCACCTGATCGGCCGCGGGTTCCATCACCAGCGGCAGCGGCTGGTCCTCGTTTAACTGGCTCTCCCGGATGGGATTAAACTGCGAGAGGTCAACGGCTTTGCGGCGAATCGTCCCCAGCGATTTTTTGGCGATAACAGTTTCCACAGCAGCACTCCTCCATGGTCAACTAATGTTGTGACGTAGGTAACCTGAGCGTTTCGTCAGCGAACCCACGAAGCTGTACCCACTCCCGTGCAAACTCAAAACCGTGCACTTGTGGTACCACGGCACTCGAATTGGCGAACTCAACCCGAGTACCATTGAATCCAGCAACTTACAATCTTGCCGATCCGTCTTTGGCCGATCTTCGGGAATGATTGTGCAAAGCTTTGCACAATCATTCCCGGCAAACCGGCAGCTCAAATTTTCAGGGGGAGGAGAGCGTCCGAGGATTATAGATCAACTCTGCTCAGTTCTGCACAGAAAATCTACTTTTTGTCGGACGCTCCCGGGAGGGCTACAGACTTAGGCTCAGCCGCCATCAGTTTTTTGCGCTGCGACTGCTTGCGCTCGCGCTTTTCCTGCTCGTGTTGCAGTTTCTCTTCCGCGCTCATCATTTCCAGGGCGCTGAGGCGGGTGTGGGGTTCGGCGAGAGCGTTCCGCAGCAAATTCTCGAAATGCGAGGCCATGCGCAGAATGGTCGCGCGCTGGAACAGTTCGGTGCTGTAAACCCAATGCTGCGTCATTGCCTCTGCGCTCTCGGTCATGAACACAGCGATATCGAACTTGCTGTGAGTGACCGGGGTCGGGAACCACTCCATCTTCAGTCCCGGTAATTCTTGCCGCTCGTGAGGAGTGTTCTGCATGACGAACAGCGCCTGCACGATGGGGTTGTGGCTGCCGCTGCGCTCGGGACGAAGTTCCTGAACCAGCTTGTCAAATGGCAATTCCTGATGGGCGTAGGCCCCCAGGGCCGACTCGCGCACGCGCGCCACGAGTTCCTGGAACGAAGGATCGCCGGAAAGGTCCGTGTGCAGGGGCAGCAGGTTAATGAAGAAGCCAATCAGTCGCTCGGTTTCCGCGGTAGTGCGATTGGCAATGTCGGTGCCCAGTACGATGTGCTCAGCCCCGCAGCGGCGGGCGAGCATGGCATTGAAGCCTGCGAGCAAGGTCATGAAAGGAGTAACGCCCTGCGCATGACTGAAAGCCTTCACCGCTTCCACGATGTTTTTCGCGAGCGGGAGCGGTTCCCAGGCTCCCGCGAAACTCCGCAGGCTCGGCCGCGGTAAATCCGTCGGAAGCTGTAACAGGGGAGGAGCATCTTTGAGGTGCTCGCGCCAGTGCTCCAGTTGCTCATTGAGAACATCTCCCTGCAGGAACCGCCGCTGCCACACGGCGTAGTCGGCGTACTGGATGGGAAGCTCGGGAAGCGGCGACGGTTTCCCGGTGGAGAATGCCTCGTACAGAGCGCTCAGTTCGCTGAAGAACACTCCGGCAGACCAGGCGTCGCTCACGATGTGATGCATGGTGAGAAGCAGAACGTGATCGGTCGCGCCAAGCTTCAGCAAGGCAGCGCGCAGCAGCGGGCCGGTGGCCAGGTCAAAGGGAGTGCCCGATTCCGCGGTGGCGATTTCCTGCGCTTTCAGTTCGCGATCCCGCTCCGCCAAGCCGGTCAAATTCACGACGCGCACGGAAAAGGGCAGGCGTTCGGCAATTAGCTGTACCGGTTCGCCATGTCCATCGTCGGCAAACGTGGTGCGCAGAGACTCGTGGCGGCGGACGATCTCATTGAGCGCGCGTTCTAATGCGTCTACATTCAACTCGCCGCGCAGGCGTCGACCGCGGGCAATGTTGTAAAGAGGATTGTTGGGTTGAATTCGATCCAGCACCCAGAGCCGCTGCTGGGCAAACGAGAGCGGCAGGGGTTCATCGCGCCCGGCCTTGGTAATTGGAGGAACTTCGGGCTTGCTGGATTTCGACAGTTGTTCGGCTAACCCCGCCAGTGTGGGTGCTTCAAACAGCGTGCGAAGTGGGATGTCCAGTTGCAGCGTTCGCCTTAAGCGGGACACAACCTGCGTAGCCATCAGCGAATGGCCGCCGAGGTCGAAGAAGTTGTCGTCGACGCTGATGCTCTCAGCGGGGCGGCGCAAGACTTCTGCCCAGATGTGGGTGATTTTCTCCTCCGTGGGGTTGCGCGGAGCCACGTAGGTCTTGTAGCCCTGGCCCTGGGTCGGTTCAGGCAGCGCCTGGCGGTCGATCTTGCCGTTGGGGGTCAGCGGCAGCTTGGGCAAGGCCATGACCGCCTGCGGCACCATGTAGTCGGGCAACTGCTGCTTGAGGTAGGTGCGCAGTTCTTCTCCCGTAACTTGTCCCGAGCCATTGCCATTCGCCGACTCCTGGCCCAGGACCACGTAGCCCAGCAGGCGCTTGTCGCCGTTCTCGTTCTCTCGCGCCAGCACCACCGCCTGTTTCACCGCCGCATGCCGCCCCAGCGCCGACTCGATCTCCCCCAGTTCAATGCGGAAGCCGCGCACTTTCACCTGATCGTCGCCCCGGCCCAGGAACTCGATATTGCCGTCCTCGCCGTAGCGGGCCAGGTCGCCGGTGCGGTACATCTTCCCCTGGCCATCGCAAGCGAAGGGATTCTGCAGGAAGCGCTCCGCCGTCTTCTCCCCCTGTCCCAGGTAGCCGCCTGTGACCCCGTCGCCGGCAATGTAGAGTTCGCCGCTAACCCCCATGGGCACCGGTTCGAGGTTCGGATCGAGGATGTAGACCTGGGTGTTCGCGATGGGCTGGCCGATGGGAATGCTGGCCAGTTGCGCCTTCTTCCAGTCGTACTCCTTGAGCTTCAGCGTGAGCGAGCCCACGGTGGTCTCGGTGGGGCCGTAGTGGTTCAACATCTCGCAGCCGGGGTTGAGCGACTCGACTTTTTCCAGCAGCTTGGGGGTGAGCGTCTCACCGCCGAAGATCAGGTATCTGCGCGGCAGCAGTTGGCCCGCCTGCTCGGACTGCAGCAGGGCGGAAAGGTGGGAGGGCACGATCTTGAGCACGTCCACCGGATGCTTGGCCACGTAGCTGGCCAAGCGCTGCGGATCGGTGGCCATCTCGTAGGGGATGATGTGCAGGGTGCCGCCAGAGATCAGCGCCGGGTAGATGCAGGTGTTGCCAAGATCGGCGCCCAGGGTGGAGACGGTGGCAAACTGCAGCCCGTCGGGATATTTCTCCAGTTCCAGCCGGCGGGTGATGAAGTGGGCGTAGTTGACCAGGTTGCGATGGCGCACGCAAACCCCTTTGGGCACTCCCGTCGAACCCGAGGTGTAGATGATGTAAACCAGATTCTCCGGCGTGGTGTTGAGCGTGGGGTTGGTCTTGGGCTGTTTCGCCCAATGGCGGCGATCGTCATCCAGCAGCACGATGGGGCCGGCAAATGCGGGCATCGCGCCGGTCATGGGGGAGGTGGTAACGATGGCGGCGGCGCCTGCGAGTTGCTGCTGGAGGCGCGCCGGAGGATTATCGGGATTGAGCGGAACGTAGGCTCCGCCGGCCTTCAGGATGGCGAGCACCGCCACCATGGTCTCGGCGGAACGTTCCAGGCAGAGCCCGACGGGACGGTCCGGCCCCACTCCCTGGGCGCGCAAATAGTGC
This sequence comes from Terriglobales bacterium, assembly GCA_036376415.1. Taxonomy (GTDB): domain Bacteria; phylum Acidobacteriota; class Terriglobia; order Terriglobales; family Acidobacteriaceae; genus Gp1-AA145. The sequence continues at coordinate 47,098 of DASVAJ010000071.1, read as the reverse complement.
GCCAGTTGATTGGCGCGTTCGTTGAGTTCGCGGTAGCTGTAAGCTTCGTTGCCCGAGCGCACGGCAATGCGCTCGGGAGTGCGCGCCGCCTGTTGCTCGAACAACTCCTGCAGGCAGGCCGTGCGCGGATACTCGGCGGCGGTGCGGTTCCAGTCGACCACCAGCTGCCGCCGTTCCGCGTCGGACAGCAGCGGCAGATGCGAAACCGGAGTTTCGGGACGGGCCAGCGCCGCCGCCAGCACATTCTGGTAATTGCCGGCAATGCGCTCGACCGCGGTTCGGGTCAGGCGCGCGGCATCATAGTGAAACTCCAGCCGCAACTCCGAACCGTTCGGCACGCAGACCAGCCGCAGCTTATATCCTTCACTGAGCACGTGTATGCGTTCCAGCGCGAAGCTGACCCGTGCAGCAGGGTGTTGGACTTCATTTTCGTAATACGCGAACGTAAATGGCAGAGCCGGCATTTCGATCTCTGCCGCCTGATTCCAGGCGAAACTTTCTTGCCAATTGTTCGCGTCGCCGGTGAGAGCGCGCGTTTTTTCGACCGCGGCGCGAAACGGCAAGTCAGGCGAAATTGGTGAAGGAAGCGGAAGGGTTCGCGCCAGCGGCCCCAGCGCGGAAGCCAGTTCTTCATAGCGGCGTCCGTCAAATTCACATCCGATGACCGCCTGCCGTCCCGTGAGCCGGAACAGCAGCGCGCTCCACGCCGCAAGAAGAACATCCTGAACCGAAGCCTGCAAAGACTTGGCCGCCGCGGCCAGGGCGTCTCGCGATATTGGCAAGGAGAGCGAAATGGATGCCGGCGCGAATGGCGCAGTCGTTTTCTGCTCCAGTGGGAGGGTGGCGGAGTCCAGACCGGCGAAATCCAGATTGCGGCAAAGACCGCGCCAGAAGTCGCGACCGGCCTTGGTTTCTTCACTGGCCAGCAACTGGTTTTGCCATTCGACCAAATCGGCGTACTGCATCACGTCCTCGTTGCCCGAATCGCCGTTATAGGCCGCCGCGAGTTCGTGAACCAAGTTGCGCAGGGTAGCCGCATCAGCACACAGAGCCGGCAAAGTCAGGAGCAGGTGCGACGGCTGTCCGGCAACAACCAACAGAGCGTGCAAGGGGGGATCCTGGTCCAGTTTCGGCGAAGCCCGGCGTTCCTGCTCGGCAATTTGCGCAAGATCGTCCAGCGACGCGGTAATATGCCGAAACGTGAACGCCGCCTCGCTGAGAATGACCTGAAACGGAAGCTTCACACCGGTTTGGCGGCGGAATCGCGTGCGCAAGATCTCGTGTTTTGCCACGAGTTGCCGCATAGCCCGCTCCATGCGCGGCACGTCTACTTCTTCCGGCAAGCGGACGAGACATTGCGCGCACTGCGCAACCCCGCGATCCTGTTGTGTCCACACCCATTCCTGTTGCAACGAGAGCCGGAATGCGGCGCTTGCTAACGTCGGATTCGATGACATCGTTTTCCGTCCCGTACTAAGGCAAAGTCATGTCTGGCCCGCAGATACCGGGCCGCCCGCTTACGAAACCTCAATGGTTTTCCGTCGCACTTTGCGCAACTTCTCCAGGCCTGCTTCCTGAAATCTTTTCTGTTCCTGCCCGCGCCGGGCCTCTTCGAGCTGCTGCAGGGTCGCAAAAAGAGCCGCAATCTTTACGTCGGGATCGGCGCTGATGGTTTTCAATACCAGTTCGTAGGCGTCTGCGATGCGAGCGATGGTACTCGCATCGAAGAGCTTGGGGTTATAGACCCACATGGCCGCAGGTTGAGTTTCGGGATTGTTGACGAACAACACCAGATCAAAGCGCGACGAACTGCTTACTCCCAGCGGGCCCAGTTTCAGCCCGCCGAATTCGCTGGCTTCCGGCGGAGTATTTTGCATCACGAACAACACCTGCACCAGAGGGTTGTGGGTCAGGCTGCGCTCCGGGCGGAGTTCTTCGACCAGCTTGTCGAACGGGATATCCTGGTGCGCCATGGCCTCGAGCGAGGAATCGCGCACCTGTTGGAAGAAGTCTTTGAAACCGGCGTCGGCGCTGATGCGTGCGCGCATCGGGAGCAGGTTCACAAAGAAGCCGATCATGCGCTCGGCTTCGAGCTGATTGCGGTTGGCCAGATCGGTTCCGACGACAACGTCATTCTGGCCCGATAATTTGCCGAGCACGAGTTGGAAACCCGCCAGCAGCGACATGAAGAACGTGCCTCGCTGGGCCCGGCTGAGGGCCTTCAGGCTGGTTGCCAGATTCTCCGGAATTGCCTGCAGGTGGCGCGCTCCCCAGAAGTGTTCGGTAGCGGTACGCGGCCGATCGGTCGGTAATTCCAGAACTGGCGCCGCGCCATCGAGTTGCCGGCGCCAGTACGACAACTGTTTGTCGAGGACCGGTCCGGAAAGGTAGTCGCGCTGCCAAACCGCAAAATCGGCGTACTGGAATTCCAGTTCGGCCAGGGGCGACGGTTTGCCTTGTAATTCGGCTTCATACAGCGCGGCAGTCTCCTGCGAAAGCACGCTGAGCGACCAGCGGTCGCTGATGATGTGATGCGTGGTCAGGATCAAGCCATAATCTTCATCGCCGATGCGGATCAGAAGTCCGCGCAGCAACGGACCGCGTGTCAGATCAAATGGCCGCTGGATCTCCTCGCTGGCCACCTTACGGGCTTCGTTCTCCCGTTCCTGCAAACTGGGCAGATGGCTGGTGTCACATTGCTGCAGCTGGAAATCGAACGGCGCGGCAATAATCTGCCTGGGTTGATCATTGACGGTTTGAAAGGTGGTGCGCAGGGACTCGTGGCGGCGAATGATCTGATTGATGCTCCGCTCCAGCAGGTCGGCGCGCAGGGGGCCGCGAACCCGCGTAGCGTAGGCGACGTTGTACAGCGGGTTGCCGGGCTCAAGCTGATCGAGGAACCATAGCCGTTGTTGCGAAAACGAAACCGGCAGCGGCTGTCCGCGCGGCACTCGGCGCATGGGAGGAGCCGTTAAGCCATGTTCCTGCCGGAGGGCCGCTTCCACCCGCTCCGCCAACCCGCCGACTGTCGGAGCCTCAAACAGCGCGCGCAGTGGCATCTCCAGCTTGAACGCCTGGCGCACTCGGGAAATCACCTGCGCCGCCAGCAGCGAATGCCCGCCAAGTTCGAAGAAATCACCATCGATGCCCGGCTGCGGTACTTTGAGCACCTCGGAAAAAATTCCTGCCACCATCTCCTGCGTCGGCGTGGACGGCCGGCGGCTGGAAACTGGCGATTCCACGGCGGCGTAATCGGGGGCGGGGAGTTGCTTGCGGTCAACTTTGCCGTTGGGCGTGAGCGGCAGGGTTTCAAGTTCAACCGCGGCCGACGGCACCATGTACTCAGGTAAAGCTTTCTTCAGGAAGGTGCGGATTTCGCCCATCCGCAAATGCTGACCGGGTTGCATGACCAGGTAGGCGACCAGGCGCTTGTCCCCCGGGCGGGCTTCGCGCACTGCCACCACCGATTGCCGAACGGCCGGATGTCTGGCGAGCGCCGCCTCGATCTCGCCCAGTTCGATGCGGAACCCCCGCACCTTAACCTGAAAATCGGTGCGCCCCAAAAACTGGATGTTGCCATCCGGCAGGTATCTCGCCAGATCTCCCGTGCGGTACATGCGCGCGCTTGCATCTGGGTTGAAGGGATCGGCGACAAATTTTTCCGCCGTGAGCTCAGGGCGGTTGTAGTATCCCCGGGCCAGGCCATCGCCGCCGATGTAGAGTTCGCCGGTGACTCCGACGGGAACCGGTCTGCGCTGCTCATCCAAAACGTACATCGCGGTGTTCGCGATGGGGTGTCCAATCGGAGCAGCGCCGAGAAGCTGGGTCGTGACGGGGTAGACCGAGGACCAGATTGTGGTCTCGGTCGGTCCATACATGTTCCATAACTCGCGGCAGCGCGGGCGCAGCTTGTCGGCGAGGTCTGGGGGCAAGGCTTCGCCACCGCAGAGAACCTTCAGTTGGGGAGACCCTTCCCATCCCGCCTCCATGAGCATGTGCCAGGTTGCGGGCGTTGCCTGCATGAACGTTGGCTTGCTTCTTTCCATGAGCGCCAACAGCCGCTGGCCTTCAGCGGCTTCGTCTCGCGAAGCAAGAATGATTTCAGCGCCGGTAATCAGCGGGAGATAGAGTTCGAGTCCCGCAATATCGAATGACAGGGTCGTCACTGCTAACAGGCGATCACTCGGCGCAAGTCCCGGCTCTTTCTGTACGCTGACCAGGAAGTTCACCAGGCTGCGGTGCTCGATCTGCACTCCCTTTGGTTTGCCGGTCGAGCCGGATGTGTAAAGAATGTAGGCGAGGTTCTCGGGCGCCGCAGTGGACTGCGGGTTGTCGCTACTCTCGCGCGCAATCTCTTTCCATTCTGAGTCGATGCAGATTACTTTCGCTGTCACGCCGGCGATGGAGGCCAGCAGCGACTGCTGGGCTATGAGCAACGAAGCCGCAGAGTCTTCGAGAATGAAGGCGATACGTTCCGCCGGGTAGGCAGGGTCCAACGGGATATAAGCCCCGCCCGCCTTCAAAATTCCCAGCAGGGCAACCAGCATGTTCAGGCCGCGCTCAAGGTACACCCCCACTGGTTTTTCCGGTCCAACCCCAGTAGCGCGCAGAAACCGCGCGAGTTGATTTGCGCGGGCGTTCAACTCCGCGTAGGTTATCGTCTCGTTGCCAAAAGTGGCCGCGACCTTGTCCGGGGTTCGGCCGGCCTGCAACTCGAACAGTTCCTGCGCACAAGCGCGGCGCGGATACTCTGAGCGGGTGGCGTTCCAGTCCACCAGAATCATTTCTCGCTCAGCCGCGGTCAGAATAGGCAGTTCCGAGAGCCGGCAATTTGGATTGGATACAGCGGCGTCCAGCAGAACCTGAAAATGCCCGAGAAAATGCTGCATGGTCGCCGCATGGAAAAGGTCGGTGCTGTATTCGAGGCATGCCTCCAGGCCGTGCTCGGTTTCGTGCATGGACAAGTACATGTCGCCTTTGACGGTTTTGAGGCCGCTCGGCACCGGCTTCAGTGCCAGGCCTTTCATTTCGAGCGATTCAGTGGGGGCGTTTTGCAGCACGAAGTAGACCTGCACGAGGGGGCTGTGGCTCAGGCTACGTTCGGGATTCAGCGCCTCAACCAGCTTTTCGAACGGCATCGCCTGGTGGGCGTAAGCACCCAGCGCGGTTTCTTTTGCGCGAGCAAGAATCTCGCTGAAACTTGGGTCGTCGTGGAGACGCGTTCGCAGCGGCAGGGTGTTGAGGAACAGGCCAACAACTTTTTCCAGATCTGGGTGTGTCCGGTTGGCGACGGCTGTTCCTACGACGATATCGTCCTGGCCGCTGTAGCGCGAAAGCAGTGCCTGGAAACCTGCTAGCAGCGTCATGAAGAGAGTGGCGCCATGGGCGTAGCTCACCTGCTTGAGCTTGTCAGCGAATTCGCGCGGGAACGACATGTAAGCAACATCGCCGTGGAAGCTTTCAGTCGCGGGACGCGGCCGGTCGGTCGGCAGTTCAAGGACGGGGGGAGCGTCCTTCAGTTTCTCTTTCCAATAGGCGAGTTGCGTCCGCAGAACTTCGCCGTCCAGCCAGCCGCGTTGCCATTCTGAATAGTCGGCATACTGCAAGGTCAGTTCGGGAAGCTGCGGCGGTTCGCCCTCTACGATGGCTTCGTAAGCCGAGATGAATTCCTGCGTGATCACGCCCAGCGACCAGCGATCGGCGATGATGTGATGAATACTGAGCAGCAGATAGTGATCTTCTTCCCCAAGGCTCAGAAAAAGCGCGCGCGCCAGCGGCGCTTGCGACAGGTTAAATGGCCGGTTTGCGTCTTCGGCAATCCGGCGTCGTGCTTCTGCTTCCCGCGCACCCGGCTCCAAACTGGTCAAATCAAGCTTCACAAACGGGAGAACGGCCGAACGCTGAATTCGCTGAACCGGAGTGTCGTCTTCCAAGGTGAATGTTGTGCGCAGGCTTTCGTGTCGGGCGACGATCAGGGCGAGACCCCGCTCGATTGCGCCAACGTCGACGCGCCCGCTGATCTTAAGCGTGTAGGCGATGTTGTAGGCCGGGCTGTCCGGCTCCAACTGATCCAGAAACCACAGCCGCTGCTGCGCGAATGAGGCGGGCAGAGGTTTCTCGCGCGAGACACTCCGGATCGCATGAACATCCGATTCCGGCTTAATGGATGCGACGCGCGCCGCTAGTGCCTCCAGAGTGGGAGATTCAAACATCGCCTTCATCGGGAGGTCGACTGCGAAAGCCTGGCGTATGCGCGAGATGACTTGCGCCGCCAGCAGCGAGTGGCCGCCAAGAGCGAAAAAGTCCGCGTCGGCGCTCACCTGGTCCAGATGCAGTACTTGCGCCCATATTGCCGCAAGCTTCTCCTCCCCAGGATTGCGCGGGCCGATGTAGCCGGCTTCAGCATCCTTCTTATACTCCGGCGCGGGCAACGCCTTGCGGTCGATCTTGCCATTGGGTGTGAGCGGGAAGGCCTGTAGCCGGACAAAGGCCGAGGGCAGCATGAACTCGGGCAAGCTCTTCTTGAGATGCGCGGCCAGTTCGGCATCGGTTGGCTCCATTGCGCCTTGTGGGACCAAGTACGCGACCAGGCGCTTCATGCCGGGATTGTCTTCTCGTGCCAGTACCAGGCACTGGCGCACCGCCGGATGCTTCGCCAGCACCGCTTCAATTTCGCCGAGCTCGATACGGAAGCCGCGAAGCTTGACCTGATGGTCCATGCGGCCGAGGTACTCAATTTCTCCGCTCGGCAGCCAACGGCAAAGATCGCCCGTCTTGTACATGCGCGGGTATTTATCGGAGCCCAATGAATGGGACAGAAAGCGCTCGGCCGTCAGGTCCGGGCGTCCGAAGTAGCCTCGCGCCAGGCCTGCACCCGCAAGATACAGCTCGCCGGGAACGCCGATCGGCACGGGGTTCAAGTTTCGATCAAGAATGTAGGCCTGCGTATTCGGCAATGGCTTGCCTATGGTCACCCGCGTGTGCGGCTGGGTCAGGGTGTACGTCGAATAGGTGGTGTCTTCCGTGGGGCCGTACAGGTTATAAACTTTGCTCGCGCAGGTCGAGGAATAGATGTCGTTGACCAGCGCAGAGGGCAGGGCTTCGCCGGCAAGGTTGACGGTCTTCACCGAAGGCGGCACCGCGCTCATCCGCACCAGTTCTGCAATGGCGGACGGGACGGTGTTGATGAGCGTGACCTGGTCGCGGGCTTCGGCGGAAGGCAGATAGAGCGCATTCTGCACGACAATGACGGTGCCGCCCACGCTGAGCGGAACAAAAATTTCAAAGATCGACAAATCAAAGCAAACCGAAGTCGAAAGCAGAACGCCCCGCAACTCTTCCGGCGAGAAAACCGTCTGCGCCCAGTGCACAAAGGTGACCGCGCTACGGTGCTCCAGCGCGACTCCCTTGGGCCTGCCGGTCGACCCCGAAGTAAACAAAACGTAGGCCAGATTCTCGGGCTCCACCTCGATGCCGGGGTTTTCCGTGGATTGGCGCGCGATGACCTCTTGGTCCAGATCAAGGCAAACGATCTTGGCCGCGGTGCCCGCAAGCGGTTCCATGAGCGATTGTTGCGCCAGAACAATGGGCGCCTTTGCATCTTCGACGATGGCGGCGATGCGTTCTTTGGGATAACTGGGATCGAGCGGCACGTACGCAGAGCCTGACTTCAGTACGCCCAGGATAGCCGGCAGCAGGTTGGAGGTGCGCTCCAGGAAAACTCCCACCAGGACGTCGGGCCCGGCGCCCAGAGTTCTGAGATGATGAGCGATCTGGTTGGCGCGCTCATTCAATTCTCGATAAGTCGTACGCTCGCCCCCGCAAACGATCGCGACCGCGTCGGGAACGCGGGAAGCGGAGCGCTCAACAAAATCCTGCAAGCGTCCCACGGGGTAATCCGCGGCGTTTGCGTTGAATTCAACCAGGATCTGCCTGCGTTCGCGCTCGGGAAGCAGGGACAGTTGCGAAATGCGCTGGGCGGGATTGGCCACAGCCGACTCGAGCAGTTGCTGGAAGTGCTCGAGGGCCCGTGTAATGGTGGAATCATTGAACAGGTCCGTGCTGTACTCGGCCCGAATCATCAGGCCTTCGGAAACTTCCAGCGCAAACCACGACATGTCGAACATCGAAGTGCCGGTGTACAGGGGCATGCGCTCGAGTTCGACTCCGGCAAGCTTGAGGGCCTGCATGGGCGCATTCTGGAAGGCGAACATCACCTGAAAAATGGGGCTGTGGCTCAGGCTGCGCCCGGGCTGCAACTCTTCCACGAGCTTCTCAAACGGGATGTCCTGGTGCGCGTACGCCTGCAGGCAGGTTTCTTTGGTCCGCGCCAGCAGTTCGCGGAAGCTGGGATCGCCCGACAAGTCGCCGCGCAAAGCCAACGTGTTAATGAAAAATCCGATTAACGGCTCCAGTTCCGCGATGCTGCGGTTCGCGATGGGGGAGCCGACCACAATATCTTCTTGTCCCGAATATCGCGACAGCAGGGTCTGAAAAGCTGCGAGCAGCGTCATGAACAATGTGGCGCCCTCGCTCTGGCTTAGTTTGCTGAGCTTGGAAACCAGATCGCGGGACAGGACCACAGACTGTGTCGCCCCGCGCCCGGACATTACCGGTGGACGCGAGTGATCGGTGGGGAACTCAAGCAGTTCGGGTGCGCCCGCAAGCTGCTTCTTCCAATACCCGACTTGCTTTTCCACCAATTCGCCTTGCAGGTATTGGCGTTGCCAGGCGGCAAAATCCGCATACTGAATGCGCAACGGCGGCAATTCCGGCGTGCTGCCCGCGCTCAACGCAGCGTAATTCGCGGCTAGTTCCTGCGAGAGCACGCCCAGGGACCAGCGGTCGCTCACGATGTGGTGCATGGTCACGAGCAGAATGTGCTCCTCGGCACCCAGGCGTAAAAGTCCGGCGCGTAAGAGCGGTCCGCTAGACAGGCTGAAGGCGCGGTTCGCTTCTTCCGCGGCCAGTTTCTGGATCTGGCTGGCCTGCTGCTCACCGACTACGGTGCTGAGGTCGTGAACGGGCAACGGCAGCTCAAGCTTCGCGTGGATCACCTGCACCGGTTCGTTGTTGTGCAGCGCGAATGTGGTCCGCAGCGACTCGTGGCGTTCCACGATGAGATTCAAGCTGGCATGCAGGTGCTCAACCGAGAGCCGGCCGCGGACGCGGAACATCAAAGGAATGTTGTACGCGGGATTCTCCGGCTCCAGTTGATGGAGAAACCACAGCCGCTGCTGCGCGAAGCTGAGGGGAACCAGGCTGCGGTCCGCGAGTTTGGGAATTGCAGATAGGGGAAGGCTTGCTCCGCTCCGGCGCACGGCATCGATGCGCTCAGCCAGTTCAGCGACCGTGGGGGCCTCGAAGAGCGCCCGCAACGGCAATTCGACTCCGAGTACTTGCCGCACCCGCGCCAGCACTTGCGCTGCCAGCAGCGAATGGCCGCCGAGCGAAAAGAAATTATCGTGGATGCCGACGCGGCTCACGTTGAGCAGTTGCGCCCAGGCGCCTGCGACCAGTTCTTCGGTGGGGGTGCGCGGAGCTACGAAACTGGCCTCAACTCCGCGTGCGGAATCGCGGGTGCGCTCCAGGGCGCGGGAGATTGCCTCCACATCGGGCCATTCCGCGGCAATACGCATGAGCAGGCGGCCCGCAGAAGCACCGGACGCCATAGCCTCCCTTGGCTGTGGAGACGCGCCACACCAGCGATCGAAAGCCCAAATCGCGCTGACAAAACTCGGAATCTTCTTTGCGTCATCAGGTAGCTGCAACGTCAGCACGGCCGGCGAGTGCGCTTGTGCTTGCGCGCAGGTTTCCCGGCTGCGGCTGATGAAGACAAAGTGCTCTAAGCCGATTTGCAACTCCTCGGCGAATTCCTCCAGGCTGCGAGTGACCGAGTCGGAGCTGAGCCGCCGGGAGACGATGTGCTCGTCGGCGAGGAGCATGCCCGGGCATTGGGCAAAGGTGCGGTTCAATGCTTCGTCCGAGGCCGGGCTGAACAGGCATAGAAGCATGCCGGCATTGGCTTGCGCGAGCAGGAACTCCTGAAACGCGTGCTGCGCCTCTGTTACCTGGACCGGTCCAAGCTCACAAGAACCGTCCCACAGGGTGTGGTCACATTCGACAACGATCACCTGCCGCGCCGGACTTCGTAGCGCAAAAACCCGCCGGGCGAGCGTCGAACCCAGCGCGGTGAAGAACGCGGGCACGTAGGGGATGTGTCCAAGGTCGTCGGCATACGGATCTTCGTAATTGTCGAGCGGATACCGCTTCTGTGTTTCGCCCGGCGTAATCAGGTGGACGTTGCCAAGACTCTCCAGTTCGCTTGCGAGTTTTGCTTCGGCGGCGCCTAAAAACTCCTCCCAACCCGCACGCATCGTCAACAGCCGTGCTGAAGGACAAACGCCGACGATGATGGAGGTAGGCGAGCGCTGCGCTGCCGACCTCAGCGCGCGAGCCAGTTCCTGTGCGCCTTGCAGGATTTCCTGCCGGGCTTCATCCTCCTTTTCGGACCGGCACCAGTCGCTGAACCGCACCAGCACGAAGTTGGTGCCGTTCTGGTTGGCGGACAACCGGCTGGATGGATCCAGCAACTGCTGGAAGACCTGGTTGTAGGGCGCGAATACGAGGTCCGCGTTGATGCCCAACTCTTTCATCCAGAAGCTCAGAGATGCCTTGATCGGCTCCGCCGTGAAGGTGGACGTGATGGCCAGCGTGTGTTTCTGCGCCCGCTGGCGTGACTTGGCTGCTTGCTCCAGAAGCCTATGCGGCAGCGCAATGTCGGCAATCTGGACCTGCGGCCGCGCCGTGATCTGCTCCAGCACCGAGGCATAGCCCCGCAGCAACTGGTCGACGCTGTCCCGATCGAACAGTTGCTGGTTGTACTCGCAGTCGATCTCCATCACCCCGGAGCGTTCTTCGGCAACGAAGCGTAGATCCAGGAATGCAACTCCGAGGTCGAAGCGGAAATTCCGGGCTTCCAGCGTGGTGGTGCGAAACACCATTTCCGGATAGTTCTGCACCTGGAGCGAAACGTTGTACAGCGGATTCACATTGAGCGCCCGCTCCGGCTGCACCGCCTCGGTGATTTTCTCGAATGGGCAGTTCTGGTGGGCAAACCCGTCGAGCACGGTTTGCTTAGTGCGCTGCAGGAATTCGAGCGCGGTTTCATCCTGCAAAGGCGTGGCTCGCAGGGGCAGAAAATTTGTGAAGCAGCCAATCAGGTTTTCGATTTCGGTCTGATCGCGCACTGCGCTGATGGTGCCCAGAATCAGGTCATACTGCCCGCTCCAGCGCGCCAGCGTGATGTCGAGGGCGGCCAGCATAGCGGGAAACAGCGTCGTGGCTTCCGCATGGCACAGGCTTTTTAGCCGTTCATAGACTTCGGGGCGGAGCGAAACCGAGGCATAGTCTCCGGCATAGCTCAGGTTCTCCGGCCGCGGGCGATCGGTAGGCAAATCCAGGGTCGACGGCGCGTCTTCGAGGTGCTTGCGCCAGAACTGCAATTCGTTCTCCAGCACCGGCCCCTGCATCCACTCGCGCTGCCAGATCGCATAATCTGCGTACTGTACGGGAAGTTCAGGAACCTGTGGCTCAGACCCGCGGAGGTGGGCTTCGTAGAATTCGCCCATCTCGCGGTACATTACGCCGCCGGTCCAGCCGTCGCTAATAATATGGTGGAACGACATCGCCAGCACCGACTCGTCCTCAGCCAGGCGGAAAAGCCGGGCGCGGAATAGCGGCAACCTGGTCAAGTAAAAAGGCTGCATGCCAAATTCCAGCATCAGCCTGTGCAGTTGGCTCGGGCGCCGCTCCGGCGGCACACCGCGAAGATCGGTGCAGGGCAGTTCGACCCGCAGTTCCGGCGCGATCTTCTGCCAGGGCTCTCCGTTTTCATCCTGCTCGAACGCCGTGCGAAGAATTTCATGCCGCTGAACAATTGAATTCAGCGCCTGCTCCATGGCGGCAGCGTCAACATGCCCGCAAATGTGCAGCGCCCGCGGCTCGTTGTACAGGTAACTGTCGGGATCGAGTTGCTGGATGAGCCACATTCGCTGTTGCGCGAATGACAGCGGTGCGCTGCTGCGCCGCGAGCGGTGGATCACCGGCGCGGCGCTTAGCGACACGCGCTTCCGCATGCGCTCGAGCAAGGCCCGCTTGGCCGGGCTCAGATTCGCAGTTTTGGGAATGTCTTCAGCCATGGCCTCTACTGGGCGTCCGCAGCCTGCTCGAGATACCAGCGATGCTTCAGCACAAATGTGCCGTTGATGGGGACTTTGCCGGTGCCGTAGTAATCGCTTTCCAGCACGCGTATCTTTGCGGCATCTTCAATCGCGTCCGCCTCCGAGCCTTTCAATTCCATAAACACTTTGACCGAATACTCGCCCGGCATCAGCGTAAAGCTGGGAACCTCGCAGGTGAACACCTGCGGACCTACATGATCTTTCAACGAGCGGTCCGGTTCGAACATGCTGTGGGCGGTGAAAATGCGCTGGCCGTAGCTGTTGTTGAAGCCCAGCCCGATGTTGAAGCGGTTGGTCGGCGCGGGGAGATTGAAGTGCACGCGAATCTTCATGCGCGCGCCGATCGGCAATCCCTCCACGAGCGGCTGGTCACTCTCGGTATAAAACTCAAGCCGCTTGAGGAGCGGCGCCACAATCGAGCGGCGGCTTCCCACGCCGTTCAGGTCAATAATGTTTCCGCTGCCGGACTGCGTGGACAAGCTGTTCAGGTAGTACTGGATCGCGTCTTTCGGCGCACCATCAAAGTGCAGCTTGCCCGTGTGCAGCACGATTGCCCGCGAGCACAGGTTCTCGACGGCGGCCATGTTGTGCGACACAAACAGCACCGTCCGTCCGCTGCGACTGACCTCGCCCATCTTGCCCAGGCATTTCTTCTGAAAGGAGAGATCGCCCACCGCCAGCACTTCGTCGACGATGAGAATTTCCGGATCCAGGTGCGCCGCGACGGCGAAGGCCAGGCGCACGTACATGCCGCTGGAATAATGCTTCACCGGCGTCTCCAGGAATTTCTCGATTTCCGCGAAGGCGACAATTTCATCGAACCGGCGTTCGATCTCCGCCTTGCGCATACCCAGGATGGCGCCATTCAGGTAAATGTTCTCTTTGCCCGTCAACTCCGGGTGGAATCCGGTACCGACTTCGAGCAGGCTGGCCAGGCGCCCGCGAATCGTGACCGAGCCTTCGGTGGGGCTGGTAATGCGCGAGAGGATTTTCAGCAGGGTGCTTTTGCCGGCGCCGTTGCGGCCGATGATGCCGACAATATCGCCTTCGTTGATGTCGAGATCGATGTCCTTCAAAGCCCAGAAGGTGTAAGGCGTGTGCCGCGGGACGCCATTTCCGTTGCTGCCGCCCAGCATGTGGAAAGGCTTCAGGGCCACGCGTTGCACAATCTCGCGCAGGGTTTCTGCCTTGCGCAAACGGTGGCCGCCCAGCTTGTACTGCTTGGAGACGTTCCGAATTTCCAGAATAGGAGTCATCGCTTGCGTTTCTTCAGATAATGTCCGCGAACCGGTTTTCCATGCGCCGGAACATCAGCAGGCCGAACCCGAACAGCAGCACGGAGACAATCATCGACAGAATCACGACGTGCCAGGAGGGTGGAGTCCCCAGCAGCGCGTGCCGGAAGCCGACCACCACCCCGGTCATGGGATTCAGGCCCATCAGAATCTGCCAGCGGCTCGACAGGTATCGTGCCGGGTAAATGACCGGCGTAACAAACAACCCCATCTGCACCATGAACGGGACCATGTACTTCACGTCCCGGAAGCTGACATTGAGGGCCGAAAGAATGAGCCCGCTGCCGCCGGCCGCGAATATCGCCACCAGGATGAAGACCGGCAGCCAAAGCAGGGCCAGGGTCACATGCCAGTGGTAATAGAGCATCATGAAGGCGAACAGGCCCAACGAGAAGACCAGGTCCAGCAGAAGCGCGCCAATCGCTCCCAGGGGAATGAAAATCCTGGGAAAATAAATCTTCGAAACCAGCTGCTGGTTGGCTAACAGACTGTTACTGGATTGGGTCACGGAAGTGGAAAAAAATGTCCACGGTGCCAGCCCCGCATATGCAAAAAGTTTGTACGGGACATCGTCGCTTTCCACGTGCGCCAGCCGGCCGAAGATAAAGGCGAAGATCAGCATGGCGATGAACGGCTGCAGAACCGCCCACAACCCGCCCAGCACGGTCTGCCGGTAACGGATCTTTACGTCCCGCCAGACCAGGAATGCGAAGAGCTCCCGGTAAAGGTATATCTCTTTAAAATCTATGGCTTGCCAGCCCTTGCGCGGCCGAATGGTAAGCTCGAACGTGCCGTCCATTGCTTCTCCTGATGCCGATCAATTGCACTTGCTCAGTTGGGGGGAGGAGTAAATGATGAGTCAATCGAACAGCCCGGGGGTTACCTTGCTGGCAACATAACAATCAAATCCACAGGTCAGTTGTCCTCAGAGGTTTGCACAAATTGGGCCACTTGTCCAGATGCCGAGCATAATTCTGAGGTCTGAAAGCGCCAATTGGGAGAGGGTTGGAGCCACAATTGCAAGTCCATGATCATTTATTATGCTAATTGGAGGTCGGGCCATGAGGTCAGTTGTTTTGGTTGCACTTGCTCTTGCGAGCTGCTCGCTGTTGGGTCAGAACAGGAAGGTGCCTCCAGCCACCCGCAGGCCCGGTTCCAAGTCAACCGACGCTGCTTATCCGGCTGCCGTTCTGAGCAAGCACTCGGCTGCCAACGCTGAACTTGCCCGCATCGAGCACGAGACCATGAAGCCGGCATCCCAGTCCGTTCATCGCTCCCCTTCCGCTGTATTCCCGAAAACCACCTCCCAACCTGCGATGCCGAAACCGACTGCCCATTCGATACACAAAATGGGCAACGGAAATCCGCAGGGGCGTGCCGTTCGCCACTGACTGCAACTCTTACGAGCCTGATCCCGCCTGCTCTTTCGCCATCTCGGCCGCCAGCAACCGTTCCGCATCTTCCTCCGACATGCCTTCGAGTTCTTGCAGCAGGCGCGCCATGTCTTCTTCGCGGGCCTCAAGCGGCGGAGACTGGCTGATCTTTTCCGCCAGGGCGGCGATCGTGGGATGCTCGAGGAAACCTTGCAGCGTCAGATGGACGGAAAAAACGTTGCGAATGCGGGAGATAATTTGCGTTGCCAGCAATGAGTGCCCGCCCAAATCGAAGAAATTGTCGGTGACGCCGAAGCCATCCGTCTTGAGCACCTCCTGCCAGATGGCGGTGAGCTTCTCCTCATCGCTAGTGCGAGGCGGCACAACTTCGCGCTTCGTGCGTTCCTCGGGCGCCGGCAAAGCCCGCAAGTCGAGTTTCCCATTGGGCGTCAGCGGCAGCGAGTCCACCATCACGATGCTTGCCGGGACCATATACTCCGGAAGCTGTTGCGAGAGGAAGGCGCGCAGGTCTTCAGATTTGCCGCGCGCGACAACGTACGCCGCCAGCCTTTTCTCGCCTGACTTCGAATCGTAAGCAACGATGGCCGCCCGCTCCACCGAGGCGTGGCGCTTAATGACAGCTTCGATTTCCGCGGGTTCAACGCGGAAACCACGGATTTTTACCTGCTGATCAATGCGGCCCAGGAATTCGATATTGCCGTCCGGCAGGAAGCGCGCAAGATCGCCGGTGCGATACAGACGTGCCGACGGATCGTTGGAGAACGGGTTGGGGACGAACCGCAGCGCCGTTTCTTGCGGCTGATTGAGGTAGCCTTGCGCCAGGCCCGTGCCGCCGATGCACAGTTCCCCCGCAACTCCAGGCGGCAGCGGTTCCATCTGCGCATCGACGATGTAAACCTCATCATTAGCAATGGGCCGTCCGATGGGGACGGTCGCGGCATCCCACAGCTGCGCCGCTGTACGGGTGACTTCGAACGTGCAACATCCAACCGTTGCTTCGGTCGGACCATAGTGGTTGAAAATGCTGCAACTGCCCAGCTTTCGGACCCGGTCGACCAGGTCCCAACGCGTCGCTTCCCCGCCGAGCAGCAAGCACTTGCGAGGAAGCACCGCTCCCGCATCCGCGTTCAGCAGCGTGGAGAGATGCGACGGGGTGATCTTCAGAACGTCAATCGGATGCTGCGAGGCATATTCAGAAAATACCGACGGGGACATCGCCGTTTCAAAACTAATCACGTGCAGGCAGCCGCCGGAGATCAGGGCCGGGAAAATTGAGGTGTTACCCAGGTCTGCGGCAATGGTCGAAACTGTCGCGAAGTGCAACCCCGCGGGCCATTGATCGACTTTCAGCCGCTGGCAAATAAAGTGGCTGTAATTGACCAGGTTGAAATGCCGCACCGCTACACCCTTCGGGGTTCCGGTGGAACCCGAGGTGTAGATCACGTACACCAGATTTTGCGGTGAGACGTGGCTGTCTAGATCGGAGACAGGTTCACCGCGGAGCAGGGCGCGATCGCGGTCCAGGCAAATGATTTTGCCGGGGTAGTCCGGCAGCCGCTCCAGGTGGCGCTCCTCGGTGACGATGACGGGCGCGCCAGTCTCGGAAAGCTGGTGCGCAAGCCTTCCCTTCGGGTTCTCAGGAAGCAGCGGCACGTAGCAGCCGCCTGCTTTCAGAATTCCCAGCAGGGCGATGATCATTTCCGCCGAACGTTCCACGCACAGGGCCACGGGAACATCGGGGGCCACCTGGTGCTTGCGCAGCAGGTGCGCGATGCGATTCGCTTCCTGGTTCAGCTCAAGATAGCTCAATTCCCGCTCTCCAAAGCGAAGTGCCGGACGCTCTGGATGAGCTGCAACCTGGGCTTCAAAGAGCTGGTGGATGCATTGCTTGCGCGGAAAATCTGCGGCCGTGCGGTTGAATGCACGTACGACTTCTTCTTTTACGGGTTCCGAAGTGACGGGGAGAGCACCGACGAGCCGCGAGGGATCCTCGGCCGCGGCCTGACACAACACGGAAAACGCGTCGGCGACGCCCGCCGCAGTGTCCTGCGCAAAATGAGCGCGATCGAAATCAAGAAACAGCGAAACTGAATCTCCCATGCAGCAGCGCAATTGCAGCCTGAGCCCCGCCTGGGGGACGACGCGTGCGAGTTCGCTCACCCGAATGCCGCCGCTCGCGATCTGTTCCGACACATGATGCCAGGCAAAAGCCGCGGGGGCGGGCTGCTCGCCCAGACTTGCGGGCAGGTAGTCCTGCGAGTCAATGGCCGCCGCCCGCCGTTTGTCGCCACTCACGCGAATGTCCGCAAACGCAATGTCAGGGCTGAGCGCGCAATGCAAGGGAAGCGCTTTCGCGAACGGACCAATTCCCGCAATGAATTCTTCGTGAGTGCGATTCTCGCTGACGTAGCTCAGGATGAATTCCTGCTGCCCGGTGAGTTTAGCCAGCAGTGCCTGCCAGCAGGCGAGAAGAAAATCCTCCAGTTCAACAGCCGAAATGGCCGCGGCAGCGCTGGGTAATGACATCGAAATGGTTTGCCAAGACCGAGCCGCGACGGGGGTTTTGCGCTCGAGTGGCAGGCTCAGCGCGGGAATGCTGGAAGGAATCTCTGCCCAGAAAGCGCGAACCTGGTTCGACTCCGGGCTCTGGTCGCGCAACACCTCGTTCTGCCATTCTGAATAATCCGCGTACTGCAGGGCCTCTTCGGGGCCTTGGTCGTCGTAGAGTCGCGCCACGTCCGCAAGCATTTTGTTCAGGCTGTAATCGTCAACGCAGAGAACAGAAAACGCGAGCACGAGAGCGTGGCGCGCCGGCGCAAGCTTCACCAGACAAAAAGAGCTTAGCTGCCCCTTCTCAATATCGATTCGCGAAGACTCGCGCAGCAATTTTTCGATTGCCGAGGTTTGCTCATGCGGCGCGGCAGCGGAAACGTCGATGTTTTGCCAGGCAAATTCAGCGGTTTCGCGCACCACCTGGAAGGGGAATTTGAATCCGGTGCGCCGCTGGAAGGCCGTGCGCAAAATTTCGTGGCGTTGCAGCAAGCCCTCAACGCGGCTGCGCAGTTTGTCGACATCGATGCGGCCATCCAACAGGATTGCCACACCTGCCGTTTCCTTTTCGCAGGCGTGTGCAAAAATTTTCCTCTGTTGCGGGGATAGTTCGTACCCTGCGGTCATCGGCGATGACATGCGAATTTCAACTCCTGCGGCTGGCGATTCAAGCCAACTTCTATTCCCGAGGGGAGGGGTGGCGGGAATCAGATTATAACCTTCTTCGACCAATCCCGATAGCAGAGATCCTTATTTAATTACTTACAGTTACAAGAGTTTTCGGGGAGCCAGAGTTTACTGCAGCTTTGCCAACCCCGCCATGCTATAGTAACCAGCGTTCCCTTCGTGCTGCCCCTGGCCGATGCAACCGAAGGCTCCCCCCGAGCGCTAACCTTGCATTGCGTATGCTTGCAAATTCCAGTCCAACCAGCCTTGTCGTAGGCACCACGTTTTACACTGCGGCCCTCGAACGGCCTTTGGCGCAAGCCCTTGTAACCGCCGGCAAGGATGTCGCGGTTAAATGCGTTCCCTACAATCAGTTACATACGTTCTTGTTAGATCCTCATTCGCTGATCTCATCCGGTGAATCGACGAAAATCGTGCTGCTCCTTCGGGTTGAGGACCTCATTCGCACCGAACTGGTCACCTTAGGCGGCAAAGCCCTGAGCGCGAACGGCGAAGGCTCCCGGGTTTTTCGCCAGCGCATGGAGGAACTGCTAAACGTTCTAGGCCGCATGTCACGGGTGCGGGTAGCCGTCATGATCTGTCCGGCTGGACGCGGCTCCTACGATGTTGCATTTCTAGGCAATGCGCTACGCGTAGCCGAGCATAAGATTGCCGCGGAACTTCGGCGCCAGCAACGACATCTGGTGATTCCCTGGTCGGAATTCGAAAAAGCTGCCGATGCCCAAAGCGGTTTCAATGCGCCTGGCGATCGCCTCGGCCATGTCCCGTTTTCTCCGGCTGGCCTGGAGATGCTGGCCAAATTTATTGTGGGGCAGTTCGAGCGCATGCCTGAAACTGTTCTTCGGCCGGACGAAGAAGCTTCCGACCGCGCCGACTTAGACCACTTCCTGGCAAGCTTACAAGTGGAAATGGACATCGCCCCTCTGAGCTTAGAGGACGAAGAACTAGCTGTGAACCTGGTCCGCCACACTACTCATTTCATTAATGTTCCTGACAGAAAGTGGACATCCGGCGACATCCGCCGGTTCGCGGAAGCCCAAGTTGGCGGGGAAGCCTGGGGCGTGCGCGTGCGCGACCGCTACGGTGACTATGGATTGTCTGGAGCGCTGACTTGCCATCAGCACGAGGGCACGCTGCGGTTCGGCCTGCTTTTTCTCACCTGTCCAGTCCTGGGCCGTCAAGTCGAATACGTGCTTTTTGCCTGGATTGCCGACCTGGCCGAGCAGCGGGGAGCGCAGGTGGTGGAAGTTCCATTTGTTCCCGGTCGAGACAACGAGGCTCTCCAGGGGCTGCTCGGTAAACTCGCGGCCGACTCTGGTACTTCACATGCAACTGCTCACGATGGCAAAGAGCGTCTTTACCGGCTGAAGGTGGAGGGCATGGGCGACAAAGTTATCAGTCACGCTCCTCATCCCGCAACCGTAAGAAACGCAATTGCCAAGTTGCTGGGCAACAAAGTTCATCAAATGTCGGTCTGAATTCGCGTTGAGCTATGTCAAACATCATTGAAGAAAAGATTCGCGGCTACATTTTCAAGCAGTATCCCGCGCTCGAGGCCAAAGGGCTCGGCGATAACGACCTGTTGGCTGGTGTGTTGGACTCTCTCGCCGTGCTCGGCGTGGTGGGTTTTATCGAGCCGGAGTTCTCGATCGAATTGACCGCATCCGATCTGACCGATGAGAATTTCGAGACCATCGCGTCCATCGCGCGGCTCGTAGAAAGGCTAAGCGCGCCTGCGGTAAAGTGACGCGCACTTAACCGGCTTCTATGTTCAAGCCCTATCTTCTGCATCATTTGCTCGAGCACGCGGCCGGAGACGCGCCCGCCCAGGAAGCGATTGTCGATCTGGTCGGCACACGCCGTTCTCTGGACTATGCCGAGTTTCATCGCATGGCCGGCCACTGTGCTGCTGTTCTGCAACAACAGGGCCTGGAACGCCGCGACCGGGTGGCGATTTATCTTCCCAAATCCAGCGAAGAGTCGATCGGGATTTTTGCCGTCAGCATGGCTGGCGGGGCGTTCGTCGACGTGAATTCGCTGCTCATGGGGCACCAGGTCGCGCACATCCTTGCCGACTGCGGCGTGAAATACCTGATCACTTCCAGTCGCGAGTGGAAACGAATTCGCGAAGAGGTGGCCGGCGTCGAATCGCTGCGCTGCCTGCTGCTCATCGACGTGAACGGCGAAGAGATTCGCGAGCGCTTTCCCGTGGTTCGCGGGATCATGCGTGGCGACGAGAAACCCCGCGCCGTGCCGGTTATCGGCGAAGATCTTGCGGCGATTCTCTATACTTCGGGATCGACGGGGAAGCCGCGTGGGGTGATGCTCTCGCACCGCAACCTGCTGGCGGGGGCGCGTATTGTTTCCACCTATCTGGAGATTGGCGCCTCTGAACGGATCCTCTCGATCTTGCCCTTCAGCTTTGATTACGGCCTGAACCAGTTGCTCACGGCCGTGCAACACGCGGCTACGATCGTTCTCTTTCAGTATCGTTTTCCGGCGGAGATCGTGCGCGCCATCCAAGCCGAAAACATTACCGGGCTCGCGGGAGTGCCGCTGATCTGGGCTGGGCTGGTACATCACACCTCGGGGCTGAGTCAGACCCCGTTGTCCACGCTTCGCTATATCACCAACAGCGGCGGGCCGGTGCCCACCGCGACGGTTCGCAACCTGCGCAAGCTGCTTCCAACAACGCGAATTTTCCTGATGTACGGGCTCACCGAAGCCTTCCGCTCCACGTTCTTGCCGCCGGCAGAAGTGGATCGCCGCCCCGATTCGATCGGCAAAGCCATTCCGGAATGCGAAATCCTGGTGGTGAATTCCGAAGGCCGCCCCTGCAAACCTGGCGAGCTGGGAATTTTGGTACACCGCGGCCCCACCGTGTCCCTGGGTTACTGGGGCAAGCCGGAGCTGACCGCGCAATTCTTCCGCCCGCATCCGTTCATTCCCGCCGATCAAGGCGGCGAAGCTGTCTGCTACTCGGGCGATCTGGTCAAGATGGATGAGGAGGGATTTCTTTACTTCGCAGCTCGCGCGGATGGCCAGATCAAGAGCCAGGGGTATCGCGTCAGCCCCGCCGAGGTGGAAGAAGTTCTGATGGAGACCGGCGAGTTGGCACAAGCGGCGGTGATTGGATTACCCGGGGGCGAGGGTGGAGAAAAAATTCATGCCGTCGTGGTGCCGGTTACGCCTGCCTCGTTCGACGCTGAAGAAATCTTGCGCCGCTGCGCTCTGCGTCTTCCCGGCTACATGGTTCCCAAGAACATCGAAGTCATTGACGCGCTGCCGAAAACGCCCAACGGAAAAATTGATTACAAAGGACTCCGTGCGGCGCGCATGGAGCAGGCGCAGTGAGCTTGTCGATCGAGTGGCCGGGCGGCGCGGCGCACCTGGACGGCGTCGCCATCGAGCAGATCGCCGGCGCTTGCGGCACCCCGCTGTACCTCTATAGCGAGTCCGCGCTTCAGCGGCAGTTTGACAGCTTGCATCGAGCTTTGCCGGGAATTGAGATCTACTACTCCGTCAAGGCAAATCCTCACGCGAAGATCATTGCCTTCTTTCTGCAGCAAGGCGCGGGGTGCGAAATTGCTTCCGGCGGCGAATACGCGCTGGCTCGCCGCGCGGGCGCGGCGCCGGACCGGATTGTGTTCGCAGGCCCGGGCAAGGGACGGGAAGAACTCGAGTACGTGGTGACTCACGGGATCGGCGAGATTCATCTCGAAAGTTTCGATGAGATCGAGTTGCTCGACGGGATCGCAAAACGCCACTCCAGGCCGGTGAACGTGGCGCTGCGCATCAATCCCAGCGCCGCTTTCGGAGGCGGGCTGCTCATGGGCGGGCAGCCAACGGCATTCGGCTTCGAAGAGGAATCGCTCGAGCAGGTCGTCAGCGCGGTCACATCGCGAAAAAGCCTGGTCCTGCGCGGCGTTCATCTCTACACCGGAACCCAAATTTTGGATGCCGATGTGTTACTCAAACACTGGCATCATGCCGTCGACGTCGCGAAAAAGACTGCCGAACTTGCAGGCCAGCCCATTGCGACGATCGACCTGGGCGGTGGGTTGGGAATTCCGTACTTTGCGCACGAAAAGGATCTCAATCTCGATGTTCTCGCGCACGGCACTCGCGCGCTCCTCACCGAAGCGCGGTCCGATGTGCGTCTGAAATCAACCCGCTTCGTGGTCGAACCCGGACGCTTTCTCTCCGGGCCGGCGGGAATCTACATCGCGCGTGTTCGCTCGGTTAAGAGCTGCCGCGGCTCAACCTTCGTCGTTGTCGATGGCGGCATGAATCACAATCTCGCGGCCTCGGGAAATCTGGGGCAGGTTGTTCGGCGTGACTATCCCATCTTTAACTTGAGCCGGAACTCAGGTGAACCGAAGACGGTCGTCGTGGTTGGCCCGCTTTGCACGCCGATTGATACGTTAGGCCGCAAGGTCATGATGCCGCCCCCTAAAACCGGAGACTTAATCGGCATTCTGCAGTCCGGTGCCTATGGCTTGACGGCAAGCCCCTCACAATTTCTGAGCCATCCGACTCCCGCGGAGGTTCTGGTGCGCCCGGGGCAGTATGAACTGATTACGCCGCGGCACATGCGTTTTGAAGCAGCTCAAACTGTGTGCGCCAGCGACTGAGTGGGTTACGATGTTTCAGCGAGGTCAGCCATGAGTAGCCAGGCCATTGCCGCAGCGCGGCTGGAGCGAGTGCAGAACCTGAGCGTGGACGACTTCATCCACGAATACCTGGAGAAGAACCGGCCGGTGGTCATCACCGGCGCGATGCGCAACTGGAAAGCGCTCGAGACTTGGCAGCCGGCAGCGCTGGCGCGACGGTTCGGCAACGAGAAGGTCCAGGTCTACGGCGATCTGTTTCGCCTGGCTGCTATCAGTACGCTCTCCGAATATCTTGACCGGTATTTCGCACAGCAGTCGGCCAAGCCGGCGCCCTACGTCCGCTGGTATTGCCACCTGAGCAGCGATGAGCGCGTGCCGTGGGCGGACGAAGTGTTTTTGAAATTCCGCGATGACTGGGCGCGGCCGTCCTTTTTTCCTTCGCATTCCTTTGTGTTGCCCTACTGCTCGGCATCGGAGACGATCGACCCAACCTGCGACTGGTTCCCGGCGAAGGGCCTGTTCATCTCAGCGCGCGGGGCGCGCACCCGCTTGCACGCAGACCCGTGGTGCAGCGATGCGCTGCTCTGCCAGATTTACGGGCGCAAAGACTTTGTCATGTATCCGCCTTCTCAGGCGCCCTATCTGATGCACGACGGCAAGTCGGTTGATATCGAAGCGCCCGATCTACAGGCGTTTCCCGACTTTCCCAAGGCGCGTCCGGTGGTCAGCGACACGCTCGAACCCGGCGAGATCGTGCTCGTGCCGGCCGGCTGGCCGCATCACTTCAATTCGGTTTCCGACAGTATTTCCCTGACTTGGAACTTCGTGCACGTCTCCAGGCTGAAGCCGTTCGTCACATACCTTTCGCACGCGCCAGCAGAAAGTGAACTGAAGCAATTGGCTTACGCGTACTCGCGTTCAACTCGGCAAGATGCGAGATGAGCCCGCATAGACCGGGAAACACGATCTCAACCTGGAAGTATTAACCGCGGCTGGGACTCTGTTCCGCCACTCCGCGAGCATAGTATTCGGCGGTACCCGCTTGCAGCCTTCGCCCCTGCGAATTGAAGATGCGGGATTTTGCCACTCCCCACTTCGCCAGCGCGAATTGCACCGTGGTTGCCAGGACTCCCAAGCCATATTTCACGCTGCGCCGGAAGTTGATGGACGAGGCTTCCGGAAAATACTTGGTGGGGCACGATACTTCGCCGATGCGGAACCCAAAATACGCGCATTGCGCCAGCATCTGGTTATCGAAAACAAAGTCGTCGGAGTTTTCGAGCAGCGGCAGGGTGATTAGTACATCGCGGCTGAATGCGCGGTATCCCGTATGGTATTCGGAGACTTTAATTCGCAGGAACAGGTTTTCGAACGCCGTCAGGAACCGGTTGAAGACGTACTTGTAGAGAGGCATGCCGCCGCGAAGAGCCTGGCCGCCAATGATTCTCGATCCCAGCACCACATCATAGATGCCATAGGCGACCATGCTCGCCATGGCTGTGACCAGCAGGGGCGTGTACTGGTAATCGGGATGCAACATGATGACGACGTCGGCGCCTTCCGACAGAGCTTCCATGTAGCAAGTCTGCTGGTTGCGCCCGTAGCCGTAATTCTTGTCGTGGACGAAGTGCACCAATCCGAGTTCACGGGCTACTTCAACAGTGCGGTCAGAGCTGAAATCGTCGACCAGAATGCGGACATCGACGACGTCCGGAAGTTCATCCACCGTGACGCGCAGGGTCTTCTCCGCATTGTAAGCGGGCATTACCACTGCAATGCGTTTTCCGTTGATCATGCGGAATCAACCATTCGGAAGAACTGAATATTCATGATAACGCATGAACTCCGGGCAAAAACTTTCCTATCAAGGGCGTTCTACGTCCCTCAAGTTCGATTTCCCCGGTGCATTCAAGTTCACCGCGGCCGCATTGCCGCGACGGTAAGGGAACTGCCATGCGAAACGCAGCGGCGGCAGAATGCGGTGGGGCTGCCTGAACTTCCTGTGCTGCCTTTGCTGGTTCCCACCAGCACCAGGCCCGCTACGACCAGGCACGTGGCCATGGCTTTGCTCACCAGTTGCCATCCCCGAAATTTCTCCTGTAGCCACGCGGGGCGCAGTTTTGTGAGCAACAGAGCTCCAAGGAAGATGATTACATACCTCACTCCGGAGATGGCATCGACAATGGCGGGATGTGCCAGGCTGATGGCATAAAAAATCAGGAATGAACCCACGCCGGAGAGAAAGCGGTTCACGAAGTACCAGAAACGGTTCCGCGGCTTGTCCTGTCCGGATTCTGCAAAGATCTGCTGTCTCCAGGACTGCCGTAGCAGCAGAGCGAGTGCGCCCACAAAGGTTCCGATGGTGAACCATACATATCCGCTGACAAAATTCGTTTGTTCGTACACCACTTTTCCCAGCACATTGACCAGTCCGAGCAACCCGGCAGCCAGCAGCACCGGCGGCAGCAAACTTCGCAGGGGAAGCTTCTCCGACAAGAACATGACAAAACCACCGCCGGCCATGAGGGCGAAGCCCAGCAGTTGTGCTCCCGTCATCTGCTTCGAGAGTAGCGCGAAGCCGATGGCAGCAGTAGCAACCGGCGAGAGTCCTCCCATGACGGCGAGCGTCTCCGAGGCCTCGCCGCGTTTCAGCGCCATGTAGTAGAAAAATACCCCGGTAAGATGGACGACCCCGGCCACGAAGGCAATCCAGATCACATGAAAGGAAGGCGAGTTGTATCCAAAAGGCACCAGAATGACGCCGAACACGCTCATCGCGCCGAGCCAGAACACATAGCTGAACAGGTTCCTGGTGCCCGGGGTTTTCAGCAGGACTTTGTCCCAGATCAGGGAAATGCCAATCAACCCGTGGGCGATGATCGCAACCAGCGGGCCATTCTGGAAGAGATCGAGCACGTGGCTAAGATGCTAAGTGGCGATTCGCGGCGCTGCGAAAGGCAGGGTGGGAGCCCAGACGGCTCGGGTAGCGCGGGTGGGGAAACCCGCGCTACATGCCTGTTTCACTGGGAGCGAGGTTCGTTTCCGCAGCGTGCTCCATTGGAGTTGCTTCGGGCCGCGCTGTTGCGGCCGAGTTTGTCGCGCGCAGTTCCTCGGCTCGGTGCACCGCCCTGACCGTGTTTTGGCACAGCCGCAAAAGCACCCGGAACTCATCGGGGCCCAAGGTCCGCTCGAGACGCTTCTGCGCACGTTCCCAGTACGGACGCGCCCGGTGCAGAGCATCTTTGCCCGGCTCGGTCAACATGTAGATGTGTTCCCCATGCCGCCCGGTCCGGGAAGTCACAAGTCCTTTCCGGCGCAGCGCGGCCAGACGGCGCGACAAGGTTTCAATGGCAACCGCGTGTTCGCGCGCGAAATCGCACTGCGCCAGTTCACCGGCTTCATCAATACTCTGCAACGCGATAAACTGCGTCGTCTTTAGACCCGAAGGCTGCAGCACCAGGTCGTAAAACTGAGTTGCGGAACGAGCGGCCATGCGCAACCCCGCGCAGGCGCACACGGATGGAAGTGGCTTTTCTTGCTCCATGGTCTCTTTCCCTCATGATGTTTTTTCGGTGCGTGGGGTGAGGCAGCAGTTGCCCCGGCGGATCGTCCGTCCTTCTGAGCAGCCATCAAGCCGCCCAGTCTTGCGGCACAACGGAGAAGCAGTCGTGGGAAGAAATCAGGCATCTTGCTTGCCCGGAAAATATCGTAACACGATACAAGGACTGCAGAGCTGAAGTTGTTCGCGGCGGTTCAGCGGGCTTTCGAGCCGTGACGGAATTCCGGGTGCTTCTCGGGCCAGCTCTGCGAGCCGGGCGAAACTTCGAGGGGCTGCCGCCAATCCTGGGCGGAAGCTACCCCCGCCCGCAGCCACGCGATGCGCGTGAGGAAGGATCCGGCAACCGAGGCAACAGCCGCCCACCGCCGCATGGAAGCAGCGCGCTCTCCCCTGCGAAACATGCTGGCCACCCGAAGGGCGGTTGGTAGTGGCCCCGACAACGCTCCTCCCACGCGCGTGATCGCGCCACTCTTGCCGTGCTTCAGGGGATCGAGGTGGGAATGGCTGCGTGCTTCGATGCGAAGGCCTTGCCAGACCTCAAAGATCGCAGCGCCAAGCCCGAGGGCCTGCAGCGCCCGGCTTTTCGAGTGGCCCATCAGTTCCAGCATTCCTACCGCTGCGCCAACTCCCGAAGCCGCAAAGTGCGGCGGCAAGTCCGCCGCATTCTGATTCCATACCGGGATAGCCGTCGCGCCGATCAGCACACCGGTGTACGTGGCGAGGCCGAGGCCGAGTGGGATGGCGGCAGCTTCGCCCGAATTCTCAAGGACGCTCAGCGGAAAGGATGGTCCGTAGCGTTCGCGCATCAGGCCGGCGAAAGTCGCGGCAGAAACCGCGCTGCTGAATCCGACCAGCGTCCAGGCCCCCACCGACATCGGGCTCTGCGGCTTGAACACACGCAACATGTTCAGAAAGCGCTCCGGACGGCCAAGATCGGCAATGAGCAGTGCCGGCGAAATCACCGCGCCGGCAGCAGCAATCCAGCGAGCATCTCGCACCAGCTTGCGGTCGGCGCCGGCATAATGCGCAATTGCGCTCACCACTGCAGCCGCGCCGGCCGCTCCACCCACAAAGAAGTAGAAAGGAATCTGGTGCGTCCATTGCGGCGGCTTGAGCAGGGGTATGCCGTAGTAGCCGGTCTCAGGCGATGCTTGGGGAAAGGGTGCGCCTTCCGGTCGAATCCCTCTCACGCTCGCCTTGCCGCGTGTTTCCGCCTCGCGGCGGATTTCCGTCAAGCGCCGCTCGCGCTGCAGGTCGGGTGCGCCAACGTTAGACAAAGGGAGCGCTGGGTTGCTCATCGTCCGTTCCTCGCGCCGTCGGTCAGGAACGCCAGGAGCGTTCCGCCGAGCAGGATGCCGGCTGCCATCGCCGCCGAGGACCAGGCTTTTTTCAGGTAGATGGTCGGCACCTGGGGATTGGGGGGGAGGTTGTAAGTCTGTGGGTCGCCGCGCAGGATGAACATGGCGTGCGTGCCTTCCACGCTGGTATGAGTTGGATCATAGAACGACGCGTCCTCCACGCCTCGCTGCTGTAGAAGCCGCATTCGTTTCTCGGCCTCCTGGCGCAGTTGGTTGATTTCACCAAACTTAATGGACTCGGTCGGACACGCTTTGGCGCACGCCGGCTCCAGACCCGCCTTCTGCCGGTCGTAGCAGAAGGTGCATTTGAAGGCGCGGCCATCATCCTTGTTCTTGGCAACGACACCGAAAGGACAGGCCACCACGCAATACGCGCATCCATTGCAGACGTCCGGCTGCACGAAGACTCCGCCGAATTCGGTGCGCACGATGGCGCCGGTCGGGCACGCTTCCAGGCATCCGGCAACTTCGCAATGCTTGCAAACGTCGGAGGAGAAAACCCACGACGCCTGATCGCCCGAGTTGCCGCCGATTCCCGGAGTAGGCGGCTCTTCCACGAATTTGACGTGCCGCCACGTGGAAGCGCCCACCGCTCCGGTGTTGTCGTACGAATACCCACTCCACTCCAGCCCATCTTCACTGACCTGGTTCCATTCCTTGCAGGCAACTTCGCAGGCCTTGCACCCGATGCACAAGGTTGAGTCGGTGAGAAACGCCGTGGTGCTCATGCCACACGCTCCTTGACCAGCGGATGGTCGACAGCTTCTTTGCCGCGCGGACGCCGGCCGGGCTTGACATTGCACACCAGCGCCTTGGTTTCCATAATGCGCACGTTGGGCTCTTCGCTGATCACCAGCAGATCGTTGACGACATCACCGGTGACCTGCCCGCGATACCCCCAGTGGTAAGGCAGACCAACCTGATGGACGGTGCGGCCGTCTATCTTCAATGGCCGCATCCGCGGCGTCACCATCACGCGCGCCTCGATCATGGCGCGCGGCGTCGCGATGGTGGCGTAATCCCCATGTTTCAGTCCCAGTTCCGCGGCCAGTTCTGGCGAGATCTCTGTGAACAGCTCCGGCTGCAGTTCGGCGAGATGGGCCAGGGTGCGCGTCATTCCGCCGGCCGTGTGGTGCTCGGTCAATCGATAGGTGGAAAGGATGTAGGGATAGTGTGGATCGGCCGGTGAGTCGGCGTAGGGATTATCCGGCCGCTGTTTCTTTTTTGCGGCAGGGTTGTCCTGCTGGGCGTAGAGCGGGTTTTCAATCAGCGATTCCAGCGGCTCGTAATGCGTGGGCAGCGGCCCATCTTTCAATCCACTCGCCACCCATATCCACCCGACTCCATCGGGATGCAAGGTGAATGGCCGCGCTCCGCCCAGCGCCTCTGTGCCATGCCCATTGTGAACATCAGCAGGTTTATCGGGCGGCGTTTTCTTTTCGTAGTCGGGATGATCCAGCCCGGTCCATTCCTTCTTTTCTTCGTCCCACCAGACCAGCTTTTTCCGCTCGCTCCACGGCTTCCCATCGGGGCGCGCGGAGGCGCGGTTATAGATGATGCGGCAATCGTTTGGCCACGAGAATCCCCAGCCATGGCCGAGCAGGTCTTTGGGCTGGCGCTGGTTGGCGCGGTTGTAATCTTCTTTTGGATAAACGCCGCAGTAGATCCAGGCGCCGCAGGCGGTTGAGCCGTCGTCTTTCAATTCTTTGATATGGGCGAGTTGCTTTCGCTCGGCAACCGTGTAGCCGTTGATCTCTTTCAGAACTGCCTCAGCGTCCGGCTCCGCTATGGGACCTTTGACCGGGTAATCCCACGTCAACGCACGAAGGCCATCGTTGCGGGCGCGCGTGTCCTGCCTGGCCCTTTCCTTGATCCGGCGGCCGAGGTGATACATAAACCAGGTTTCGCTGCGCGCATCTCCGGGCGGATCAACCGCCTTGTTGCGGTATTGCAACAGGCGCTGCGTGTTGGTGAACGTGCCTTCCTTCTCGGCAGTTCCGGCGGCAGGGAAGAGGAAAACTTCGGTGCCGATGGTTTCCGGCGACAGTTCGCGGCGTTGCACTTCCGGCGACGCATACCAGAAGGATGCGGTCTCGGTTTCGACCATGTCGCGGACCACCAGCCACTTCAACTTCGCAAGCGCGCTTCGTTCCAGTCGCCCGTTGGATGCGCCCACGGCTGGATTCTGCCCCATGACAAACAGGCCTTCGAGCTTGCCATCCGCCATGTCGAGCCAGTAGCCAAAATGTGAATGATCGCCGGTGACGCGCGGAAGCCAATCGAAACCCCAGTCGTTGGACTTGGTCGCAGCCTCGCCGTAGTAAGCCTTCATCAGGCTAACGAAATACTTCTTGAAGCCGGACCACAGTCCGGTGCGCGCGCGGTGCTTTTTTATGTAGTCCTTCAATTTCTTTGAGTCAGCCTCGAAGAAGGGCATGGGCAAGTAGCCGGGAAGAATGTCGTAAAGCGTCGGGATGTCGGTCGACCCCTGAATCGAAGCATGCCCGCGCAATGCCAGAATGCCGCCGCCGGGCCGGCCGATGTTGCCTAGCAGCAACTGCAGGATCGCTGCCGAGCGGATGATCTGCACGCCTTTCGAATGTTGCGTCCAGCCGACCGCATAACAGATCGCGCCCGTCTTCTCCGGGCCGGACGCCGATGTGAACGCCTCAGCAGTTTTCAAAAAGACATCCTGCGGCACGCCGCAGAAGCGCTCGACCAGCTCCGGCGTGTAACGCGCGAAGTGCCGCTTCAGAACCTGAAACACACAGCGAGGATGCTGCAGAGTGCGGTCTTCCTTGTACTTTCCGGGATCCTGCGCCTCGCCGCCACGGTCCTTGCCGTGACCACCGCCGGACTCGGAGTGACCAGGTTTGCCCTCATTGCTGGCGCCTGCTTTGACCGGCGATCCCTCATACAGCCAGCTCTCGGGATCATACTGCTTTTTCTCCGCGTTCCAGCCCGAGAACAGGCCGGCGAGATCCTCTGTATCTCGGAAATCCTCGCGCAGGATCATGGGCGCGTTCGTATAGTTCACGACGTAATCGTGAAACCACTTGTCATTTTCGAGAACGTAGCGAATCAACGCGCCGAGGAAGAGGATGTCACTGCCTGCCCGGAGCGGCACCCAGATATCCGCCATCGCGGAGGTGCGCGTAAAGCGCGGATCCACGTGGATGACCTTGGCGCCCTTTTCGCGCGCCTCTACCACCCACTGGAATCCGACGGGATGATTCTCCGCCATGGACGATCCCATGATGAGGATCGCGTCCGCATTGCTGAGGTCCTGCTGAGCCGTGGTCGCGCCGCCGCGCCCGAACGAAGTGCCCAGACCGGGCACCGTAGAGCTGTGTCATATGCGGGCCTGGTTGGAGATGCACACCATGCCCAGGCCTGCCGTGAACAGCTTTTTGATCAGATAATTTTCTTCATTGTCGAGGGTGGCTCCGCCGAGATGAGCGATGGCGGTTGTCTGCATGACAACATCGCCGTCCCTGGTTTCCTGAAAGGTGCGATCACGGCTCTCCCAGAGCCGGTCCGCGACCATGTCCATGGCTTTTGCAAGTTCGATCTCTTCCCACTCGCGCGCGTAGGGCCGGCGATATTTCACCTTCTTAAGCCGCCCGGGATGCGTATGCAGCTCGAAAGTGTCGGCTCCCTTGGGGCAGAGATGGCCGCGCGAAATCGGCGAGTCGGGATCGCCCTCGATCGAGATCAGCTCTCCGTCTTTGTGGTAAACGAGCTGCCCGCAACCTACTCCGCAGTACGGGCAAATGGAACGCGCTACCTCAGCCCGGTCGGTTTTAGGCCGCAGGTTCCTGGTGCGCTCACTCATCGACTCCGGGCCTGTACCGTCACTACCGTTCTGGATTTGCCGAATCACTGGCCAGCGCGACAGCAGATCTCGAATCACGGCTTACCCCCAGAGAAACACTGACTTTTGGAATACGGCAACATTGCCGAGGTTGTACGCACTCCTGCGTGGAAGCGCAGTTTATGCCGCTTTCTTCTCTTCCATTCCGCCGGAAGCATGGGGCTGCCGGCACCAAAAAGGGGCGCTGGTCTTACCCATGTGACTGAGTACGAGTTCGGCGTACTGAAGCAGATTCCATTCGGCGTTATCCATTCTCCCCAGCCGCAGCGCGCCTCTTCGCTGTTCGACAGCCCGAAGCGCGTACTGAATCCGCTTCGGAATTTGTCGCGTGTCGGATTCCAGCAGCGCTGCGTTGTACAGCTCCACCCAGAAGTAAGGCTGGTCATGAGCCCGGGTGTACACCGCTTGCGCCGGCGCGTCGATGCCGTGCAGGAGAGTGGCTTTTATCCGCTGCAGCGCATCCCAAAACCTGCTCATCTTTCGCGCGTAAGCTGAACGAAGCTGCAAGAGAAACGGGGTGGAACTCGCGCCTTTTCTGCTGTGGGTTTCACTTTGCGCCAACATAGCTCTTGCTGCGGCACAGTGGGCACCAAGCCTGCCGTTTATTCCAACCGGGCCGCAGTTTTAGGATGCCAACGGGCTCAACTGCTTGAGCCGCTTTGAGAGGTCTCCACGCATTGCATGCGCAACATCGTGCGCTGCAGCAAAGCAGCTTCTCCGGCGAACCCTCGCCAGCACGTTCCGAGACGCTGCGGCATACTACGCAGTCTCCTCTTTGTCCTTATCAAGCACTTCGCTGGTTACGGCTTTCACGGCAGCTTGCGCAACATCTCTGCCCACCCGGCTGCCGATTTCCCCGGCTTTCTGCTCACTCTTGGCAGCCACCTCCTGAATCTTCTCTTCTGCCTTCCGCTCAGGATATCGACTCAATTCCTGTGCTTTGTTTCTGAGTTGCGCGCGAGTTTCCTCGCCCGATGCGGGGGCAAACACCAGTCCCAGTGCCACTCCGATAGCAAATCCCAATACGAATTTCATAACGCTCCTTTGCGCACTTGGATGTAGCTGCCAAATCGGATGTTGGTCAGAAGCGCGGTTCCGATCTGGCCGGGAACCTGGCATCGATTGTGACACCCGCTGGGAGGCAAGCTGCGCCTCGTAACCCGCTTTCTCGCGCATCCAAAAACAATCTCAATGGATTGGATTTATCACACCATCCGGGCATTCCTGACCTCCTGGGGTTACTGGGCAATTGTCGCCGGGTTGCTGGGAGAGAACGCTGGTCTGCCGGTACCGGGAGAAACGGTGCTGATGTTCGCCAGTTTTCTCGCGCACAAGCACACGGGACTGGCCCTGCAATGGGTAATCCTTACGGGAACCGCGGCCGCCATTCTCGGGGACAACATGGGGTATTTTCTGGGACGGCGGTTTGGCCCCACGTTGATTCGCTGGGCAAAGAAACTATTTCGCTTGGACGATGAGGACGTGAAAGCAGCCAAGGACCTGTTGCGCCGTCACGGCGGCAGGACCATCTTCTTTTCTCGATTTATTTTTGGTTTGCGTACCATTGCCGGACCGCTTGCCGGCAGCCTCGAAATGGAGTGGAGAGAATTCTTCAAGTTCAACGCCTTGGGTGCAGCGACCTGGGTCTCGGTCATGGCGACCGTCGGGTTCGCATTTGCGAACGAGTTCAACACCCTGCTGGGATACATCGAAAAGGGTAGCTGGGCGATTGCGGCGGGTCTTTTCCTGACGGGATATGGGATCTGGCGCCGGCAGAAGCACAATTACGAACGTCGAGAACACAAGAAAGCGGCATAGACCGTGAATGGCTCAAGCCAAAATCCGCACCGCAAGGCATTCAAATCTGGCATCGCATTGTTTCTGACGTTTGCCGCCGGCTACGTGGATATCGTTGGCGTCCTCACGGTGTACCAGATGTTCACGGCTCATATGACTGGAACGACGGTCCACCTGGGCGAGCAAATCATCCAGCGCAATTGGAAAGCAGCCGCGATTGCGGCCACCATTGTTGCGGCCTTCATTGTTGGATCGGTCATCGGTCGCGTGGTCATTGAAGTGGGCGCACGCAAGCGCTTTCGCAGAGTTGCCTCTATCGCACTATTTCTCGAACTGCTGCTGCTGGCCGCAGCCGCGTGGTGGGGAAGCAGACTTTTGCCCACTCACCAGGCAGCCTCGCAACCAACCGGCCTGATTTGCGAAATCCTGAGCTTGTTTGCCGGCGCGATGGGACTGCAGACGGCAACCCTGACCCGAATTGGCCCGCTCACGGTGCATACCACGTTCGTGACCGGGATGCTCAACAAACTCGCGCAGTTGATCACGCGCTGGCTGTTCCTCAGCTACGACGTCCGGCGCAGCCCTTCAAATACCAGGGCCAGGCTGCTGGAGGCGCTCTCCAACGTGCGCTGGGAAAGCGCGTTGATGGTCGGCGTCTGGGTTTGTTACCTGGGCGGGGCGGTTTGTGGAACCTGGGCGGGTCTCCAGTGGCAATTTGACGCGCTATACCTGCCCTGCCTGCTGCTTCTGCTGGCGATCGTGGCAGATCAGATACTCCCGCTTTCCCTGGAAGAAGAGAAACAGCAGTCGGATTGAAGAGCGCTCAGGGTACGCGCACTTTCAGAAGTTTGTCCTTCCCCATCGGATGATTGTCGCTGCTGACCAGCGTCACGTGGATGCAGTGTTCGCCGGACGAAAGATTGTCGAACGTCCAGGTCTTAGAAGTGCTGTCCTGTGCGGGGGCGTCGTCCAGCCGATATTGAATGTGTGCCTCGTCGAGCCTGGGCTCGTGATTGGCGGCTGCGGAGTCGACCAGGCGGACGCCGTCCGTCTGTATTGCAACCACCGCTTGATGCTTCTTCGCGTTCGCGTCGCGATCGATCAGCTTCGCGATGAGGAGCGGACCCATTCCGCTCTGACCAACCATCGTCGTTCGGTCCGGCAGCGTGTTCTGGGGAGAGCCGGTTGCAGGCGGCTCCTTCCACTGACCGTACCCCGTGCACGGGAACAGCAAAAGGAAGCCCAGGCAAGAGTAAAAGAGGCGCGGATTCATACCATGTTTTCCTGAGGCAGATAGCGAACGAATCGCGCTTCCTGGCGATGCTCGGCAAGGCGGCAAGCCCGGTGATGAGTCTCCAGACTACTCTGCTCGGGACTATGCGCGATTCCGGTGCGCACGAACATCATGAGCAGAATCACTCCGACTAGCATCGCCAGTCCGAAAACGGCGAGCAGTACAACCAGAGTCGGCGTGAGCCCCAGTTTCTTGGTCTGCATTTCTGTCGCTCCTAATTCGGCGTGCTCACTTCCCAGGCACCCGGAGAAAACCGCGAGTCACGTAATCGTCCATGGTGAGGACGATCAGAATGCTAAGCCAGATGATTCCCACCGCCGACCATATCCACACAACCTTCTGCTTCTCGTAAAGCAGATGCATAAAGAACGTGGCCACCAGCAGGGCCTTCAGCACCGCGATGGCGAGAGCGATGACCGTGCTCCATTCGCCCAGGTTGATGAACGATATGCCGCCGGTCAGGCCCGTCAGGCAAATCAGAGCGACCCACACCCATAAGTAAGTTCGTTTGCGAACGATGGTTTCTGCCATGACTCCTTCAAACGTGCTGATGACCGATGAGATAAAGCATCGGGTATAAAAAAATCCACACAACATCGACAAAGTGCCAATACAAAGCGGCGTTTTCCACCGGATTGTGGTACTCAGGCGTATAGCGCCCCTTGCGCGCGAAATAGCAAATGACTCCCAGCAGACCGACGCCAATCGTCATGTGAAGCGCGTGAAACCCGGTGAGAAAGAAGTAGAGGACAAAAAACAGCTCCGCGTGTCGCGGATCAGGGCCATTCCACTGGAACCAGGGCCCGGGCACCAGGTGCTCCACCCAGTGGTCGTGATATTCGTAACCCTTGATCGCCAGGAAAACGACGCCCAGGAACATTGCGATGAGCAAGCACCACAGGAGAAGGTTGTTGTTGCCTTCGCGCGCCGCGCGTACGGCCAATGCGACGAACAGGCTGGCGGTAATCAGAATGGCGGTGTTCAGAGTTCCCGCCATGAACAGCATGTGCACGCTGCCCTCGCGGAAGGCCTCCGGGTAGGCAAACCGGTAGGCAATGTATCCCATGATCATGCCGCCGAAAAACATTACCTCGGTGACAAGAAAAACCCACATCCCGAGGGTCGCGGATTCGCGCTGCTGATCCAGGTTGCCATAATGCGTGTGCAGCGAATGCAGATCTAGCGCTTCGGCCGGGCTGAGATCGAGTTGGTTAGTTTCCGACAACGCTGGTCTCCCGGGGGATTTGGATTTCGCTCGGCAGGTCACCGTAGTTGTACGGATCGGTGGTGATCACCGGCGTGACCTGAAAATTGTGTTTGGTGGGCGGAGAAGCAATCGTCCACTCCAGGCCCGCGGCATTCCATGGATTCTCGCCCGCGCGCGCGCCGTAACGCAGCGACCACAGAAAGTAGGCAAACGGCAACACATAGGCGATCCCGAGAATGGATGCGCCCGCCGTCGACAGCACATTGAGAACCTGGAACTGCGGGTCATATTCCCAGTACCGCCGGTTCATGCCCAGGTACCCGAGCACGAACTGGGGGAAGAAAGTCAGGTTGAATCCGATAAACATGGTGGCTGCGGCGATCTTGCCCCAGCCTTCGGGATACATTCGGCCGGTCATTTTCGGCCACCAGAAATGCAGGCCGCCCATGAACGCGGTCACCATGCCGCCGACCATGATGTAGTGAAAGTGCGCGACCACGAAGTAGGAATCGGTGACGTGCACGTCGATGCCCAGCGACGCCAGAAATAAACCCGTCATGCCTCCAACCGTAAACAATCCCACAAAGCCGAGCGCGTAAAGCATGGGCGTGAGCAGGTACACGCTCCCCTTGTACATGGTTGCCGTCCAGTTGAAGACTTTGATCGCCGAAGGCACCGCAACCAGGTAGCTGAGGAGGCTGAAGACCATGGCGGAATACACGGAAATTCCGGCCACGAACATGTGGTGCGCCCACACCAGGAATCCAAACACCGCGATGCCAAGGATGGCGAGCGCCATGGAGCGGTAGCCGAAAATGTGCTTGCGTGAAAAGCACGTCACCAGCTCGCTGATCACTCCCATGCCCGGCAGAATCATGACGTACACGGCGGGATGGGAATAAAACCAGAAAAGGTGCTGGAAGAGAAGCGGGTCGCCGCCGAGCAGGGGATCAAAAAAACCGATTCCAAAGATCCGTTCGAGCGCCACCAGGACCATGCTGATGGCCAGCAGCGGCGTGCCCAGGATGATGATGACCGACGTCGCATAACTCGCCCAGACAAACAACGGCAGCCGCCACCAGGTCATTCCCGGCGCGCGCAAGCGGTGCACGGTGACAATAAAGTTCAGGGAAGTGAGAATCGAGGAAAACCCGACCACGAAAATCGACAGCGCCCCGATGACGACGCTGCTGTTCACAAAGGATGTGCTCAGCGGAGTGTAGAACGTCCAGCCCGTATCCAGTCCGCCGGTCAGGATCGTGTAAATGAACATGATCGCGCCGGTCACGTAGATGTACCAGCTCAGCAGGTTCAGTTTCGGAAACGCGACATCCTTAGCGCCGATCATCAGCGGAATCAGAAAATTTCCCAGCACGGCTGGAATCGACGGAATCAGGAAGAAGAAAATCATCACCAGGCCATGCATGGTGAACATTTTGTTGTAGGTGTCTGGCTGGACGAAGTCGCCTTTGGGCGTGAGCAGTTCCAGGCGGATCACGGTCGCGAATAGCGCGCCGACGAAAAACATGAAGGTGATGGAGAACAGGTACAGCAGCGCGATGCGCTTGTGATCCGTGGTGAAGAACCACGAGCCCAGCCCGAACTCGGAATTCAGATAATCCGGCTGGGCGGGCACGACGGTTTCGACTTGCGTGGCCATAGCTATTGCACCTCGACTCCGCTCGAGCGCTCCGGCACTGGCGGACGGTTGCTCACCGGTTCGCGCTGCTCGCTTACCGCAAGCGACTTGATATAAGCAATGACGGAAAGCAACTGATCTTCCGTGAGTACACCCTGAAAGCTGGGCATGATAGGCCGGAAGCCCGCGACGATCTTCGCGCCCGGATTGAGGATGGATTCGCGAACATAGGCATCATCCGCAATGACGCTGCGCCCATCGGTCAGCAAAACCGGCTTGCCATACACCCCCACAAGGTTCGGTCCGCGGCCTTGGGTGTCAAAGCGATGACAGTTCGTGCAACCCAGCGACTGAAACAATTTCTGGCCGGTTTCGGCAAATGACCCCATTTCGCCACCGCCGCTGAGCCAATGGTTGTACTCGTTCGGGGTCATCACGATCACCTGGCCGCCCATATCGGAGTGCAGAGTTCCGCAGTATTCCGCGCAATGAATGTGATACGTGCCCGTTTTGTTGGCGCGAAACCAGATGGTGGTGTAGCGGCCGGGAAGGACATCCGCCTTGACGCGAAATTCCGGGATCCAGAAACTGTGAATCACGTCCTGGGAAATCATGGTCAGGCGTACGTCGCGATCCATGGGCACATGCAGCGTGTTGATCTCGCGCACGCCATTCTGATGTTGCAGCTTCCACATCCACTGCTTCGCGATGACGTAAATCTCCAGGCTGTTCTTAGGCGGGGTGGCCTCGGCTACATAAATGCGGGCGCCCCAAGCGAAGAAGATTACGAAAATCACGAAAGGGACGATGGACCACGTCAGTTCGAGCGGCAGCGAACCGACGACTTGCTCGGCAACCGGGTGCCTGGTGTGACGGTATTTGAAAATAAACACCAGGATGAGGACCAACACCATGAGCGTGACCGCGCTGGTCACCGCAATCAGGAATATGTACAGCGCGTCCACTCGATCCGACATCGTGGAAGCAGCCGTGGGCCACAAGGGAAACATGCCGCTAATCCCCCTGCCCCGGATTCAAGGCGTGCATGGCGTCGCCGGACCGCGCGACCGCGGTTTCCGCCCGCTTCTTTCGATTGGGATCGCTCCAGAACAAGAACAGGAGAATGCTGCCGAAGATCAGAAGCGTTGCCCCGCCCGATACCTGAATAATGCGTGTGACGATCGCACCGTATCGCCCAATGCGAGGGTCGTAGTGATAGCAGTACAAAACGATCTGATCGGCCAGCGTGCCGATGTGGTTTTCAGAAGACTGAATGAGCCCGAGGCGCAAGTCGGAAGGGAAGTACTTTGCGCCGTAATAGTATTGCGACACCCTGCCGTCCGGCGTCAGCAGCATGATGCCGGTGGCATGCGCGAATTGGTTGCTGCCCGGGTCGTGGTAATAGTGGAACCCGACCGCCTCAGCCAGCGCGTGAATCGAAGCTTGATCGCCGGTCAAAAAGTGCCAGCCGCTTTGCGCGTCCGGATGGCCGTAAATGGCCAGGTACTGCTGCTTCGCTGCGGCCGCCATGGCCGGCGTTTCCGCGGGATCGAAACTGACGGTCAACACCTCAAATTCTTTTCCCGCGTCGAATTTCACATAGCGCAGCGCGCCCGCCAATGAACTGAGCACCTGATCGCACAGCATGCGGCAGCGGAAATAAACCAGGCTCAGCACCACCGGCCTACCCTCCTCGAAGTACTCGCGCAAACGGACCGTTCGCCCGGTCTCGTCGCGAAACTGCAGAGCGAGCGGGATCTGCTGGTTCAGGCGCTGCTCGATCCCGACGTTTCCTAATTGCGGGGGAAGTCGTTCGGCGGGAGGTTCGGTCACGATCTGCGCGAGGCAGGGTATGGACAATGTAATGAGCAGGGCCACATTGACACGCACGAGGTATTTTTCAGCGGCCATTTCCACGTCCTCCCTGCGGCTGCTCTGGTTTTCCGGCTGCTTGTTTCTGCGTCTGCGGACTCGCGGTTGAAAGCTCCCGGCCTTCATCGGTGTTCTGCTGATTTGGCCAGGACTGGCTCATGGCGTCGATGGCGCGTTCGATGGGAATGTGAATCTTCTGCGTCCCGGGATCTACCCATCCATAGCTGTTCATTTCCTCTTCCTCGCGGGCGCGGAACTTGTTCAAGTCCGCGATGGGATCGGGTTGCAGGCTGGGTTTGGGGAAGGTGAGCGCCGGGTCGCCGCCAATCTCGCGCAACTGCTCTTTGCTGGTCATGATGGGGTTCGTGGTTGCATGTCCGGCAAATTGCGGATGCCCCAGGTACTGAAAAACGCCCCATAAGCCGACGTGAACCATGAGCACCACAGCCGCCAGGACAAGAAAGAATGCGAAGACGGGACCATGCGGCAGATCGCCGGGATCGAAGCCCACGTCCGCGTGGCGAACGCGTTTCTCCGGCGCCGAAGTGATTTCCGCTTCTTTAATCTCCAGTCCCATAGACCTGTTCCAAAATGACGGTTGCATGCGGATCCTGAAGCGCCAACAATGGCCTGGCCTTCAGGTGCTGGAAGAACATCGCCAGCCAGAACGCCATCAATGAAATTGGAATCACCGCGTCCAGCCAGCTGTAATGAAAATGTCCGGCATGGTCCGGAAACGAGGGTTCGATGAAGAAGAAGTCGTCCATGTAGCGGGCCAGCAGGCACCACAAGGCCAGCCACGGCAGGCGTCGAGGATCGCTCTTGAATCCGCGCGAAAGCAGCAGCGCGAAGGGCACGCAGAAATGCACCATGACCAGGATGAACCAGTAGTGCTCCCAACCGCCGCGGGTGCGGTCGATGTACCAACTGATTTCGTCCGGCTTGTTGCCCGACCAGTAGATGATCCATTGTGCGTAGGTCCACCAGCCCCAGATCATCACGAAGGTGAGCATGATTTTCCCGTGATCGAGAAACTGGGCGGGCGGAATGACCTCATTCATCGGCTCATAACGCACCAGCAACCCGGCAATCACCACGGCAAAACTGATGGCCGCCAGCCCGTGCCCGGCGTTGAAGATCAAGCCATAGATCATCGAATACCAATCCGGGGTCAGCGACATCAGCCAGTCGGTATAGAGAAACAAAGTCGCGAATACGTAGAGGACAGCGCCGGGGCCGCTGATGGTGCGCAGCACGGTGTCCCGCGGAACTTCCGGTTCCCGGTCCTGGCGCTTGGAGACGCGCATCAGCATCCACACCAGCCAGATCCAAATCCCGAAGTAGACACCGGCGCGCACCAGCCACCAACTCAGGCGGAGGTAAACGTGCGCAATGTCGCGCAGGTGCGGACTGGCGGCGAGTTCCTCAGGACGCGCCCATGGGTAGAGCCGATGGACGCCAATGATGACGGGTATGAACAGCGGCACCATCAGCCAGATGTTCTGCATCGCCGCTTCGAGGATGCGGCGGATCACCGTTCCCCATGCGCCGCCGGTCAAGTGATAGAGCATGAGCAGCGCCAGGGTTCCCACCGTCAACTCGAAGCACCACATGTAGCCGAGCAGGTAGGAGCGATAGAACTGTTCGTAATCGAAGATCCACCCCAAAAGGGATGGGATCGCGAACACGATCCCCACGATAAGCGCGCGCTTCTGCCATGTATTCACCACCGGCGGCGCCATGAAACGGAAATTGACTTGTGGGCCCTGGCTCACTTC
The DNA here is from genome assembly GCA_036376415.1 of Terriglobales bacterium. Lineage (GTDB taxonomy): Bacteria > Acidobacteriota > Terriglobia > Terriglobales > Acidobacteriaceae > Gp1-AA145. The sequence continues at coordinate 5,939 of DASVAJ010000071.1, read as the reverse complement.
TGCTGTACCTCTCGTTCCTTCCTTTCGCGCTCCGCTTTTTCCTGCGCGGCAGTCTTCTGAACTGTGCTTGGCGGTCCTTCAGCAGCGGGCAGATTTCCCGATTGCGGCGCCGCCTGTGCTGGAGTTGCGCCGCTTCCCGGAGACCCGGGCAGTGGCGGCCCCGGCGGCAGACTCTCGCCCGCAGGCAGCAGATTCGCCGGAGCGTACTGGCTGAACTGCAAAACGCGGATGTACGCCGCAATCGCCCAGCGGTCGCGCGGTTTGACCTGCGCTGCGTAGTCGGGCATCGCGCCAAAGCCGTTGGTGATCACGTCGAAGAAATGACCCACCGGAGCGCGTCGCAGCCGCTCGGTGTGATACGAGGGCGGGCGCGTATACCCGCGCTGTACGATCATTCCATTGCCATCCCCGCTTCGCGAATGGCACGGTGCGCAATAGATGTTGAAGCGCTCGCGGCCGCGCTCCAACACGGCCCGGTTTACCGGAAATGGAATGTAATTTCCGGGTTGGTTGCCGAGGAATCCGGTATTGAAATAGGTCGTCCCAACATCGTCGCGAGCAATGGTTCGCAACACCGGACCGCGCGGCGGGCTCTGATCTCCGAGCAGTCCTGCCGGGCGCATGGGCTTGAAGCGCGGCTGGTTCTGCATGTCTTCGCGGCAGCCGCCCAGCAGCAATGCCAGCAACGCCGCACACATGACGAGTTGTGCCCGGCTACGTATTTGGCACCTCCTCCACCGAGTGCGCCTTCAGGCTCAGCAGGAAGTCGCGGGTAGCGTCGAGTTCAAACAAGGGATCGACCGTCTCGATGCAAAGGAAGAAGCGGTCGCGGCTGGCCGCGAGAAATGTTTCCGAATTGAAAATGGGATGGCAGGGCTGCGGCAGTCGGTTGAGCGCCCACATGCCAAAAAACGCGCCGAAGCTGGCAAACAGCACGGTCATCTCGAACGTTACGGGAATGAACGAAGGCCAGGAATGCAGCGGCCGCCCGCCAACGTTGATGGGAAACGCGATGACATTAATCCAGTACTGCAGAATGTAAGCGCCGCAGCCGCCAATCAGCCCGCCAATCAGGCAAAGTAGGGGGACCGAGTCGCGATGGAAGCCGAGTGCTTCCGCCAGGTCCGGCACAGGAAATGGTGAGTACGCATCCATCTTGCGGTAGCCTTCGCCATACGCTCGTCGGGTCGCCCGCAGCAGGGCTTCCGGAGTTTCGAATTCCGCCAACAGTCCCCAGAGCGGCTTCATGTGTGCGGAACCTCAATCTCGTGGACTAACTTCCGCATCTCGAAGATCGGAATCATGGGAATCAATCGCACGAACAGCAGGAAACAGACGATGAAGAACCCGATGCTGCCGAGCAGAATCGCCCAATCCCAGCGCGTCGGAATGTAGAGTCCGTAGGAAGATGGTAGGTGCGTGCTGTTCAGGGTAATGATGACGATCATCACGCGCTCAATCCACATCCCGATGACCACGTCGAGCGAAACCAGGAAGAGCGGCAGCGGCTTGCGGCGGACTTTCGGGATCCACAGCAGGAGCGGGATCAGGCAAACCATGATCAAGTCGAGGTACCACACGATCCGGTAAGCGCCGTGCGCGCGGTTCCAGTTCCACCACGCGCCATAGGGATCATTGGCGTACCAGGAAAAAAAGTCCTCGGCCAAATAGGTGTAAGTGACCAGCAGGCCGGTAGCCAGCATGAACTGGCCGCAGTTATCCAGATGGCGCTCGGTAATCAGGTGTTCCAGTCCATAAAATTTGCGGATAGGAATCGCCAGCAACAGCACCACGGCAAAACCGGAGTAAATCGCACCCGAGACGAAGTAAGGAGGGTAGATGCTCTCGTGCCATCCGGGCATAACCGCTACCGAGAAGTCGAAACTCACAACCGTGTGCACCGATAGAACCAATGGCGTTGCCAGGGCGGCGAGCAGCAGATACCCAGATTCAAAACGCTTCCAGTGCCGCGCGGAATTCCGCCAGCCCATGGCGAGCAGGCCATAGATTTTCTTGACCAGAGGGTTTGTGGCTTCATCGCGCAGCGTGGCAACATCCGGCACCACCGCCTGGTACCAGAACAGAAGCGAAACTGTGAAGTAAGTGGAGACGGCGAACACGTCCCATACCAGCGGACTACGAAAGTTCGGCCACATAGTCATGGTGTTGGGATAAGGGAACAGCCAATAAAACAGCCAGGGGCGGCCCAAGTGAAGCAGTGGGAACAGGCCGGCGCACATCACCGCGAACAGCGTCATGGCTTCCGCGAAACGATTGATGGAATTGCGCCAGCTCTGCTTGAGCAGAAACAAAATTGCCGAGATGAGAGTGCCGGCGTGGCCAATACCGATCCACCAGACGAAGTTGATAATCGCGAAACCCCACGCAATGGGAATGTCGACGCCCCAGATGCCGACGCCCTCCATCAGGAGGTAGGCGATCGCGTACATGAGCAGGGAGAATAGGAACCCTGTGCCGCCGAACAACGCCAGCCAGAAGAACCCGGTTCTTCGCCTCAGCACTATGCCGGATATCTGATCCGTAACCGTCGCGTAGGTCTGCCCAGGCAAAAGAACTGGAGGCCGTCCCGCCCGCTCCTGCATCAGTTCGACTTCGCGTGTTTCAGGCATGGATTACGTTTTTTGCTCCTGCACGGGCGGCGGCGCAGAGTATTCTTCTGCTGGTTCGGGGATGTCGGGATTCGGGTTATGCACCATAGCCAGATACGTCGTCCGCGGACGCGTGTTCATGTCCCCCAACAAGGCATAATTGCGCGGGTTCTCTTTAAGCTTGGCTACCCGGCTGTTTCCATCATTGATGTTGCCGAAGATGATTGCGTCGGCCGGGCAGGACTGCTGGCACGCCGGTTGAATTTCGTTGTCGCGCACTAATCGTTGTTCTTCTTCCGCTCGAATTCGGCCGGCCGTGATCCGCTGTATGCAGTAAGTGCACTTCTCCATCACGCCGCGGCTGCGGACGCTGACTTGCGGGTTGCGCATCAGCTTGTATTGCGGCTGGACCCAGTCCTGGAATAACAGGAAATTGAACCGCCGCACTTTGTACGGGCAGTTATTCGAGCAATATCGCGTGCCCACGCAGCGGTTGTAGACCATGTCGTTCAGGCCTTCTGTGCTGTGGACGGTCGCTTCAACCGGGCACACCAGTTCGCAGGGAGCGTTTTCGCATTGCATGCAGGGCACAGGTTGGAACAACGCCGTAGGATTATCGGGATCCCCTTTGTAATAAGTGTCAACACGCAGCCAATGCATGCGTCGTCCAATCGCGACCTGCAGTTTGCCAACCACGGCGACGTTGTTTTCTGACTGGCAGGCAATTACGCATGCGTTGCAACCCGTACATGCGTTCTGATCGATCAGCATCCCCCAGGCATAACCCGTGTACCGGTAGTTGGGATAAAGAGTGTTCTGGCGAGGAGGCACTTCCTCGTTCTCGTGCGCAAATGCCGAGTTGGCCTTGTATTGGTCAAGCGTGGCTTCGCGTACAATGCCGCGGCCTTCCATGTCCTGCAGGCCTTGCGCAGAGATCAGCTTGTAAGTGCCGCCGGTCTTGCGAATGGTCAGGCCCGTTCCACCGTACAGGGTTTCGGTCGTGCGGATCCGGTAAGCGTTGTAGCCGACCCCGGTTCCGACGCGGCCGGCGCGCTCACGGCCATAACCGAGAAAGATACTCACCGCGTTATCCGGATGACCAGGCTGAATCCAGATTGCCCCCACGGCTTTGCGGCCCTGCAGTTCCAGTTCGACCACGGACTCCTGCTCGAGTCCCAGCCGATGCGCCATAGCTACGCCTATCATCACTGGGTTATCCCACGTTAGCTCCGTCAGGGGTTTGGGAAGCTCCTGCAACCATGCGTTGTTGGCAAAGCGGCCGTCGTAAGTCGATCGATCGGGCAAAATGATGAGTTCAACTCCGCTGCTGTGCGCTGACGGCGGCGAGTAAGTGCTGTTCCTGACTCGCATCGTACGCGGCGGTAAAGCAGTGCCTTGCACGAATCCGTCATAGACCGACTTACGCCAGAAACTCTCAAAATCGCTTCCCCGCGGCGCCGCGGTGCTCCAGTAGGAGCGAACACTGTCATAGCCCGACTGCGTTGGGTCATCTGCAAACACCGCGAGTAACTCATGCTCGCTCTTACTTCCGTAGAGCGGCTGAATCAGCGGCTGCACGATCGAGTAACTGCCATCGAAGGCTCGCGCGTCGCTCCACGCTTCCAGGTAGTGCGTCGCGCTCAGGTTCCAGTTGCATAAAGCGGCGGTTTCGTTCAGGTGGAGTCCGTGATAGACCCTTGCGGGCACTGCGCCAAGGGCGTCTGCGAAGGCGAGGTCGGCAGGCGCATCATAGGCGGGATTTCCACCGAGAATCACCAACAGGTCGACGTTCCCCGATGTCATGTCGCTGACCAGCGACTTGATTGATTCGGTCTGATCGGTTGGGCTTGCCAGGATAGGATCGGTGTAAACCACGGTTTGTCCAACACCGCCTAGTGCTTCGTTGAGCGCGTGACCGAGCGCGTGTAACTCGGCGGGCAAGTGGTCGCCAACAATAATCACGCTCGTGCCCCGATGCGCTCTCAAATCGGTGACAAGAGCGTTCAGCCAGGCAGCGTCGGACTTGCTGTCCGGCGAGCCCGCGCCGCTGCCAACTCCCAGCCTTTCGGCGAGGATCGCAAAGTACCGGGTGATCTGCGACGGGGGCAGCTTGAGCCGGTGGTCTGCCTTGGCCCCGGTAACCCCCGGCGTGCTCTCCATGGCATACATGCGGTTCATCGCGTAATCGGGAAATGAATTTCCGGGAATGTCGGCGAAGGGACGCCGCTCGGGGAAGGGGCGTCGCCGGTTCGCCCAATCGCGCGTGTAGCGATGAAAGCCGGGAAATGTGGGATAGAGAAAATCGGCATCCACCGAAACAACAACGTCGGCTTTGTCTAACCGGTATTGGGTGTCGACATATTCTCCGAACGCCAGTTTCGCTCCCGCACGGACCTGGTCGCGATTGACGGGCTCCCACTGATGCCAACGAGCGTTGGGGTAGTTCCGCAGAAGTGCCTGGAATTGTCCGGCCAGAGTCGGTGAACTGACGCTCTGGGTCAGAAAACGGATCCGCTGATTTGGATCGCTCAGCAGCGTCGTGCGAACCGCGTTTACGAATGCAAACCATGAGGAGGCCTCACCGTTAAAGCTCACGGTCTGCATGCGGTCGGGATCGTAAAGATCCAGCAGCGAGGCTTGGGAGAAAATATCGCTGCCACCGTAGCACGCGGGATGCTGCGGGTTGCCCTCGATCTTGGTTGGCCGTCCCATGTTGCTTTCGACCAGCAAGGGAATGCCGTAGCCGCTGAAGGTAAATGCTGTCGCATAAAACTTCGGCAGCCCCGGCGTGATGTTCTCCGGCTGCACTACATAGGGAACGATCTCTTCCAGCGGTTGCTTGATGCACCCGGTCATGCCGGCGAGAGCGAGCGATGCTCCCATTAAGCCGAGAAAGCCACGGCGTGATACCGGCGAGAGCCATTCCGAAGCTCCTTTGGGGAACTCGCGATGAAGCTGCTCGAGAAACTCGGGGTCCTGCGCGAGCTCTTGCAGACTGCGCCAATACTCCGGTCCACCGGCCGCAAGTTTGTCCCGAGCTGCGAGAAGATCTGCTTCGCTCAGCTTTCCCGGACAGACGGCTTCCCGAGGCTTGCGCTCCCCCTGGGAGTTCGCCATCATTTTTCCACTGGAATCGCTTGTCATCGGTGGCACGTGCTGCAGCTGGTAATGTCCTGCACGCTCCGCAGGCTGTATTTGGTTTTCAGGTAATTGCCGAGAACGAGCTGGTCTGTAAACGCCTTGCCGTCCACCGTCACTGGATAATCCAGGCTGGGCGGCTGGTAGCGCATGTTGAACACTTGATCGCGGGGCCGCAGGAACTTCTCCGGC
>DASVAJ010000057.1:0-3647 GCA_036376415.1 Terriglobales bacterium | reverse complement strand
AGGAACCTGCAATTTAGACTCGAAACCGTACGCCTGGAGGCGGAACCCTGGTCTTCTGTTCTTGATTCTGGTTGGCGCGCTCCCTCTCGGGAACCCCGACACGTTGCCCTATGTCCCCGCCATTCAAATAATTAGATGGCGGGAGCAGGGGTTTAGTTTCAGGGGGATGAACGGTTTAAGGAGGTATTTACGCCTGTCGGCAAGGCGCTGACTACATAGTCTGGGCCGCGTCGAGGGGGCCGTCCGTTTAAGCGCGACCCAGCAAAATCGCCCAGTGCTTAGGGATCGAACCGAGCATCTGCATCGCGATTCTGGTTCCCTCCGTTTCGCCATTTACCTCATTGGGAGCAGCCGACGTACTCAACATCCGTTAAGCCGTTGGGTTTGCAGGTGCCTGCAATCAGCCGGTGGATCCGTGTAACCCGTTCCCGGTTGGCGGCCAGGTGGGTGGTGGGGGAGTATCGTTCGGGTGAGACAAGGACCGCAACAAGCGAGAGGTATTCCTCATCGGTTAGAGCCTGGAAGTTCTTCCCGAAATATTCTTGGGCGGCTTGGGAGAAACCTACGACAGGGCGCCCATTGCGCTCCCCCATGTACGCCAGATTCACAAACAGTCGAAGCTGCTCGTCTTTCGAGACGCGTGAGTTGAACGCCACGGCAATGATGGTCTGCTGGAGTTTGCGCCACCTGAGGAATCCACGCTTGAACCCTGAAGGGTAGAAGAGCCTCTTCACTAATCCTTGCGTCATGGTTGTGTACCCGGCGCCCCGCGTCCACCAATCAAACCCGGGATGGTGATAGAAATCCGGGTCTTGAACCTTCAAAAGCCATTCGAGCCGAGAGCCGGAGAAATCATTGATCGTTAGCGGCAGGCCGTTCGATTGTTCGGCTGTTGCTACCACTCTTGGAATTTCGAAGTACGCGATGGTGTATTGAAGTAGGAATGCAAAAACGACCACGGCGATCAATAAGACGATCCATTTCAATGCTCCTCGCAACGTCATCTCCTGAAGAAATTGCGGTGAATTCCCGCAAATGTACGCGAATTTCGGCGCGTAGTCTATTGCAGACGGCGTATTCTGACGCGATTCCCACAGGGTCGGTGAAATCCACTGTTTCCAATCCTTGCTCGGTGGCTCACAATCTAGGGTGAGCTGACTGCGGGCGGAGCGCCCGTGGTTCCAGTCAACTGCAGATTCCTCGTCGTCCCGCTCGACTCGCTGGCGCTCGCTCAGGGCAAGCTCTCGTCGCGCGAGCGTGACTGCGGACGGCTCGGAATGACAAACTAAGAAACCATGGCCTTGGCTTCGGATTTTGCGCAGACGTTGAAGCAGCAGGCGGATATTGTCCGCGTGGTGGGCGACTACGTCTCGCTGAAAAAGGCGGGCGCGCAGAACTACTCCGGACTCTGCCCGTTTCACAAGGAAAAGACGCCGTCGTTCTCCGTGCATGCCACGCGGCAGTTTTTCCATTGTTTTGGCTGCGGGAAGTCCGGGGACGTGTTCAAGTTCGTCCAGGAGATCGAGAACATCTCGTTCCCCGAGGCGATCCGCGTCGTTGCGCAAAAAATGGGCGTGCCCATGCCCAAAGCGACGTTTAGCAGCGAGGCAGAGGCGCGGGATGCGAAGATCCGCACGGCGGTGCTTGAGATCCACGAACGCGCGTGCTCGTTTTTTCAGGAATTGCTGTGGCGATCAGATGGGGCAAGGGCGCGGGATTACCTGATTGGCCGTGGACTTGACGAGGCCACGATCCGCAAGTTCCGCATCGGGTTTGCTCCGGACTCAGGCTTCCTCTTGCGTGATCGCCTGAAGGGGGACTTCAGCGAAGAGGTGCTGCGGGAGAGTGGGCTGTTTTCGTGGAAAGATAGCCGTCAGCCGTCAGCCATCAGCCGTCAGGAAAACACGTCCTCGGTCGTCGGGCGGCGGGCGGCGGCGGAGAACAGCAGGTTCCCACTCGACTCCCTCCCTTCGGGACGTCGCTCGGGGCAGGCTCTCGACTCGGCTGGACAATCCGCGAGCGGATTGCCCGGCCTCGCTCGGAATGACAGTGGAAGTAATGTTGGAATGCCGGAGGATGCACGACGCACGTCGCACGACGATTCCGCCGACGACGCACGACGCGCGGCGCAGGGCGGTTCGGCCAACGACCAACGACCAAGGACCAACGACGGTTCGGCGACGACTGACGACCGACGGCCGCCGACCGCCTCCATGTACTCCAAGTTCCGCAACCGGGTGATGTTTCCGATTGCGAATGATGGCGGGCGCGTAATCGCCTTCACCGGGCGGACGCTCTCAACGGACGAGAAGGCGGGGCCGAAATATTTGAACTCGCCGGAGACGGCGATTTATTCCAAGTCGCGCGTGCTGTTCAATCTCGACCAAGCCAAAGAAGCGATTCGCGCGCTGAATTACGCGATCCTAGTGGAAGGACAGATGGACTGCATTTCGGTATTTGCCGCAGGATTTCACAACGTCATCGCCAGTTCCGGAACTGCGTTTACGCAAGCGCAGGCAGCGCTGCTGCGCCGGTTCAGCAAGCAGGTGGTGGTGAATTTTGATCCTGATGCTGCCGGCGCTAAGGCGACAGAGCGCACGCTGGGATTGCTGGTCGAAGAGGAATTTGAAATTCGGGTGCTGACGCTGGAGCAGGGATTCGATCCAGACCTGTACGTCCGGCGAAAGGGAAAAGACGCGTACGCAGGCGCGCTGAAACAATCGCAACGCTACTTCGACTACCTGATCGAGCGGGCGCGAGCGCAGTTTCCGGTGCGCAGCGCGGAAGGCAAGCTGAAAGCGGTGAACTATCTCCTGCCGCATATTCAGCGGGTGCCGAGCCGCATCGTCCGCGACGAGTTGGCGCAGGAGATCGCGCAGAAATTGAGCGTTGACTCCGCGGTGCTGCGGCAGGAGCTGAAGAATGCGGCCACCTCACGCAAGACATCCGCGGTCAAAGCGTTGCCGGAGACGCAGGTCACCGACGCGGAGAAACTGTTGATTCGCGCTCTGGCAGGCGATCTGTCGCAGTCGGAAGGTTACGTTTCGGACCGCTCAGGTGCCGACGATGCGTTCGATCCGGTGCGGCAGGCGAAGTATTTCCTGGCTTCGGAGCGGCTTCATGTGGGGCTCGGCACCGAATCGCTGATCGAGGCTTTGCTCAACGCGCCGGAGGGAACCGAGGCGATGGATCTACCGGTTTCTGATTCAGAGCGCGGGCTGCTGGCGGCGATCCTGTTAAAGCATGATGAGGAATTGACGCCGGACAAAGTGGACGGCGCGGCGCGGGCGTTGCGGCGCATGCAGATCAAAAAGAGGCTGGAGCAGATTCAGCGGCAGTTGGAGTCTTTAAAGACGGTTGATGCGGCGCAATTGAAGGCGCTCATGGATGAAAAGGTCCGGCTGAAGAGGATGCTGATGAATGGGGCCGCAGGAGAGAACGATACCTCGGCAGCAGATTAGGAAAGTGCCGTCCGCTGAAGCGGACTCGGGTCCATTTGGCTATGCTGTCCCGGCACTCACGTGCCGGGCTATTTAAATTTCGCCGCTGCGCGGCTCAGCAAAGAACGCCGCATATCATGGTGCTGGCCAGAGGATACAGAGGTCGCGGTGGGATGAGAGTCACCGAGGGCGTCGTCGACGAATTCG
>DASVAJ010000050.1:0-65850 GCA_036376415.1 Terriglobales bacterium | reverse complement strand
GGAGTCCTGATGCAGGAAGACGTCGAGGCTGCGAGCCATCTGCTGGTCAGCCTCGGCGACTTGCTGCGTATGGCCCTCGAACGGCGCGAGAACGAGATCACCTTGCAGAGCGAGCTCGAGTTTGTCGGCAAATATCTGGAGATCGAACAGACACGCTTTCATGATCGGTTGAAAGTCCACATGGACGTGCCGACTGAGCTCCTCGGAATCTATGTACCGAGCCTGGCGCTTCAGCCTCTGGTTGAGAATGCCATCAAGCACGGCATCAGCGTCGATTCCGCCGCAGGCCGGCTGGAGATCGCTGCGCAACGCAACAATGGCAGAGTTTCGCTCCGCGTCCGCGATGATGGCCCGGGTCCGGCACCGGGATCGCGTCTGCGCTTCGGCGTCGGACTCAACAATATCCGGTCGCGATTGAAACAGCTGTACGGGGACGAGTCGTCGCTGGAACTTACCAGGGGCGACGGTCGAGGCTGTGAGGCCATCATCACTATTCCACTGCGGAGTTCGCATGAAGACGCGAGTCCTCATCGTCGATGACGAACCGATCGCCCGGCGCGGTATCCGTCGCTATCTGGCCAAACACAATGACCTTGAAGTGGTAGGCGAGGCGGCGAACGGAATCAGTGCGGTGGAGCAGATCAACGAACTTCATCCCGACATCGTTTTTCTCGATGTGCAGATGCCGGATCTGGATGGTTTTGGAGTCATCGAAAATGTGGAGCCATCGGCCAGCCCCGCTCCCGTTTACGTCTTCGTCACGGCTCACGATGCGCATGCCATTCGCGCATTCGAAGTCCACGCTGTTGACTATCTGTTGAAGCCCTATGACAAGGAGCGATTTGGCAAGGCCCTGGCTCACGCACTCCAGGTCGTCGAACAGCGCGGGACGGCAAATCGAGGTCTCGAACCACTGCTCCAATCCCTCCGTAGTCTCCGCCCATTGGAACGCTTTGTGGTGAAGGACAAGAAGCGGATTTTCTTCGTTCCCGTTTCCAACGTTTTGTGGATCGAAGCTGCGGGAAACTACGCCTGCATACACACCGCCGGTGACAGTCACCTGCTGCGGGAAACCCTGACACAACTGGAAGAAAAGCTGGCGCCACACCACTTCATCCGCGTGCGGAAATCGGCCATCGTGAACGGCACCTGCATTAGCGAGATTCGTCCGATGTTCGATGGAGTTTACGACATCGTACTGACAGAAGGAACGGTGGTCACCTCAAGCCGCAGATACGCTCACAAATTACGGGCGCTGCTGGAATCTTAGCCTTGACGACTGGGGCGTGAAAGAGACCGACCATTGAGATCAGGCCTATAAGTTAATACTGCTCGCTCCTAAAAATATCGTAAACGTTCAGCATCGGTCCGGTTTTGGCCTTAACGGATCGCGGGCCTTGCCGAGCTGCAAGTCACTCACTCCAAAGAGTGAGTGAAGTTCTGAGAATGGCCGCAGAAATCCATATTAACTGATTTGTTTTCATTAAGATGGTGGGCGCTATAGGATTCGAACCTATGACTTCCACCGTGTGAAGATGGCACTCTACCGCTGAGTTAAGCGCCCAACTCTTTCCATTCAAGCAGTTGCAGCCGTATCCGTCAACCGCGTGGGGAATGCGGGGTCCTTCAGGCTACGGGGGGAGACACGCTACTGAATTTTCAAGCTTGTCTTCAGGCCTTTTGCCGGGCAAGCTTGGTGACCCGGCCGGTCTGATTCCAGTCGGAAACGTAAATGTTGGCGTCGGAATCGACGAAACAGCCGTGGGCTGCGCTGAACACGGCTGGCTTGATGTCGTGCGGATCCAGTTCATACTTCGCCCATTGCGCCTTTTGTGGATTGTCGCCCAGAAACGCGACCGGTACGTTGTCGCGGTCGAGAATTGTGACCCGTCCTTCTAATTCGGAGAGGACCGCGTAATCGCCTCGAAAACTGACCTGGCAAGGGCGGCGCAAATGCTGCGTCACCGTTCGCACATACTTGCCCTCGAGGTCGAAGTGGCACAGTCGGCGGTTTTCGCGATCGCAGACCAGCAGCAGCGGTTGATCGTAGCGCACGTCAAGGGTGAGGCCGTGACTGCAGTCGAGCTGACCTTCATTCTTGCCTTTCTGCGAAAAACTCCCCGAGTAATTGCCATTTCTGTCAAAGCGGAAGATACGCGAGTCGCCATAACCGTTGGCTATAAAAATGGAGCCGTCCGGCGCGGGAACTGCGGCCGTAAGCCGCCACTCATTCGGAGCCTTGAATCCAGCTTGGGCAGGAGCGGTGATCTTCTGCACCACGGCGCCATCGGTTTTCAGCTTCACGAAGAGCCAGTTCTCAGCGGGCGTACCTTTCTGCACGGTTGCATAGAAAAATTCTTCGCCGCGCTCCTCCGCATGAACCAGGGAATGAACTTCGGGATAGGCATTCGCGATGGTCCTGATCAACTTGCCGTCTGGCGCGTACACCAGCACCCCGGTTGCGCTTTGCGTGCTGACGTAAATGTTTCCCGCTTTGTCCTGTGCGATGGCTCCATGAGTGCCGCCGAAGTTCGTCCCCGGCGGCAGCGATCCCCAGCCGGGCACGAGCTCGTAAGTCCATTCCCCATTTCCAGTGAGTACGGTTGGCAAGGTGTGCTCGCTCCCTTCCGCGGTGGCAAGAGCCGACAGCGCAGGCGCGCCGGCTGCGATTCCCGCTACGGTCATAAAGGCACGCCGGTTGCAGTTGGTCATTGGCTACTCCTGATCGCGGCGTCCGCCGATTTCGGCTCCGCGGGCGTATCGAACAGATACACGTGGCGTAAATTCGGCATGCCCTTCAACGGAGCAAGCACATCGCTGGTCACTTTTGTGGAACTCAGATTCAGGTAGCTGAGTTGGGATAGCGAAGACAGCTTGCCGAGTGTCCGCCCGGTGACGGCTGTACCTTCGAGATGCAATGCGCGGAGATTCTTGAAGTGAACTAGAGTCTCGATGGCGGCGTCCGTGACGGCCGTTCGCGCCAGTTCCGCCTCGACGATGAAGGGCGCAAAGCGCTCAAATTTTTGCAGCTGGGCGTCGTCGAAGCTTGCAGCAGCGTCGGTGGTGCGCAGGATGAGACCGTCCGACGCCTTGGCCGATACCGGGACGAGCTTCGCTCCTTGCGTTTGCTGCATCCGCTGGATTTCACCCATCCACGCGCTGTAATCACCAACCGGCGGCGGCGCTTCTTCGGAATCCTCCGCGAAAAAAATGCCCGGAACTCTGGCGGCATCAGGCGAAGCGCCCGCCTGCACCCAGGCATGGATTCGGGCGATCTCGTCGGGGGTTAAGGGGGTGCGGCCCTCGGCAGGCATAAAGTGGGGGTCGGACGGGGGAAGCGTAACTTTCTTTAACAGGAGGCTGGCACCAGGGTTGCGGGGAGTGATCACGATGCCGTCTTTGCCGCCAGCCATCAGCGATTCGTAAGAATCCAGCCGCAGGCCGCCCTGTTCTTTATTCGTGCCGTGACAAGCAACGCATTTCGTGTCCAGGACCGGAAAAATATGCCGGGCAAAAAAAGACTCAGGATGAGACGACACGGCGCTCGGAGCCACAAGATTTCTTAAGGGGCGTGGCATGTAGCGCGTGAGGTAGTCGCTTCCATGGGTGAGCGAGCCGCCTTGATGGGCGGTCCAAGTGAGCGTCGCTATCACTGCCGTGAGCAGGAGGAAATACCGCTTCGATCGCCGGCCTGCGAGCCATGAGTTCCGGACAGCGAGGGCGAGCAACAATTCGAGTGCCAGTGCGATGGCGCCGCGCCTGTGACGCGTCACGGTGGCGCCGATTTCACCGCTGCCATAGGCCAGCAGCAGTCCAAAAAAAATCGTAACCACGCAGGCTGCCACCGCGAGCGCCAACACGAAGCCGGCTGCTTCCCGCAAAGCCGGACGCTTCGCGCCGACGATCTCGAGCACCGGCCAAAGCACAATCAGCCCGATGGGAAGATGCACCAGCAAGGGATGGAAGCGGCCAAGGAATTGCAGCCAATCGGCGTGAGTTCGGCCGTCGAGCGGAAACAAAAGCGGCAACAGCAGAACGACAATGCCCGTCAAGGCCGCGACGATCCATATCCGGGGAAGCGTGCGCGTTCTTCGCAGCGCGTTGCCGGCTGCGCCCAGGACGTTGGCCGCCACGCTCACGCCAGGATTCCTTGCACCACAGACGCGGGCACCGGGCTGGTGAGCTTTTGATCGAGACCCTGGAACTTGTAGGTGAACTTATTGTGGTCGATGCCGAGGCAGTGAAGGATGGTGGCGTTGAAATCGCGAACGTGCACCGGGTCTCTTACAACGTTATAGCTATACTCGTCGGTTTCGCCGTAGGAGATCCCGGGCCGCACGCCACCGCCGGTCATCCAAACCGTAAAGCAGCGAGGATGATGATCGCGGCCATAGTTGTCTTTGCTCAATCCGCCCTGGCTGTAAACGGTGCGGCCGAATTCTCCCGCCCAGATCACCAGCGTGTCGTCGAGCAAGCCTCGCCGCTTGAGATCGGTGACCAGGGCATAGCAACCGCGATCCGTCTCCTGGCAGAGCACCGGCAACACCCCGACTACATTGTCGTGCACGTCCCAGCCGCGCTTATAGATTTGCGTAAAGCGAACTCCGCGTTCGGCCATGCGTCGCGCGAGCAGGCAATTGTAGGCGAAGGTGCCGGGCTCTTTGGCGTCCGGACCGTACAGATCCCAGGTTGACTGCGGCTCCTGGCTCAGATCGGTCAGTTCCGGCACAGAAGATTGCATGCGGAACGCCATTTCATATTGCGCAATGCGCGAGTTGGTTTCGGGGTCGCCGACTTCGGCCAGGGTCTGTCGATTGATCTCTTCCACAGCATCCAGCATGTTGCGGCGCACATCGCGATCTACCCCATCGGGATCGCGAAGATACAGAACTGGATCACCCACCGATCGCAAGCCGACGCCCGAGAATTCCGAGGAAAGAAAACCGCTGCTCCACAAGCGCGAAGAGACCGGCTGATTGTTTTCCTTGGGGTTGGTCTTCGTCTGAAGGACCACGAACGTCGGCAGATTGTCGTTCATGCTGCCCAGTCCGTACGCCAGCCAGGATCCGAGACATGGCTTGCCGGCATTCATGTTGCCCGTGTTGATGAGCATGATGGCGGGCTCATGATTGATGGCATCCGTGTTCGTAGACCGGATGAAGGTGAGATCGTCCACCATGCGGGCGGTATACGGGAGCAGATCGCTGATCCAGGTACCGGATTGCCCCTGCCTGCTGAAAGGCCAATGCGCCGGCGCAATCGGGAAGCGTGCCTGCCCCGAAGTCATGCCGGTTAACTGCTGGTTGCCGCGGACCGATGCCGGCATGTCAACGTCAAACTCTGCCGTGAGATTCGGCTTATAGTCGAAAAGGTCGACCTGCGGCGGAGCGCCAGACATAAAGAGGTATATGGCGCGCTTGGATTTGGGCGCAAAATTCGGGAGCCCGAGACTGTTTGCCCCAGGTCCCGCCTGCGGCTGGGGGCCGGAGGCAAATGCACGATGATGCAATCCGACTTCGCCCAAAAGCGTAGCCAGCGCCGCCCAGCCCAGCACCTTGCCGCTTCGCCCGAGGAATTGCCGGCGCGACTCGCAGGCCAGCCACTCTTTCTTGAGTCCAGAGGGAACGGGCAAATCCATCGGGGTGATCTTGTCTTCACAATCGCTGCAGAGTGGGTGCTGTTTCATAGAAACCTTATCTATTTGTTCACAGTCTGATCCAGGTTGAGCATTTCGCTTGCAATCATGGTCCACGCCGCCAGTTCCGTCGCAGGAATGGAGCTGTCAGGCTTTTTCTCGCCGGTGCTTACGAGAGCATGAGCGTCCTGGGGATCTTGAGCGTAGTGCCTTTGCATTTCACTAAAGGAGCGTTCCAAAACGGCGGCCATATTGGCGGGAGGAACCCGCGACAGCAGAAGCAACCCCATCCGATTGATTCGTTCCTCCGGGCTGGGCCCAGCTTCGCGAATTACACGCGCAGCCAGCGCCCTGGCCGCTTCCACCCACTGCACATCGTTCATGGTAACGAGGGCCTGCAGGGGCGTGTCGGTGCGCTGCCGGCGGGTGCAGACCACGTCGCGCGCGGGAGCATCGAA
This sequence comes from Terriglobales bacterium, assembly GCA_036376415.1. GTDB lineage: Bacteria > Acidobacteriota > Terriglobia > Terriglobales > Acidobacteriaceae > Gp1-AA145. The sequence continues at coordinate 59,757 of DASVAJ010000050.1, read as the reverse complement.
GGCGTCCATGTTCGGCAACGGCGCCATGCGCTTCACGTACGAATACATGCTGCGGCGGTAGAGGGAATCCCCGTGATCCTGCGCGTAATGAACGGTGTCGCTGGAGGGGTAACTCACCTGCTCCCAGATGCCCGGCGGCTGATACGGCTTGACGCTTGGCCCGCCAACCTTCTGCACCAGCAACCCGCTCGACTGAAGCGCAATGTCGCGAACCATCTCCGCATCCATCCGGAAGCGCGGGCCGCGAGATAACCACAGATTTCCCGGATCTTTCGCCAATTGCTGCGGAGTTGCTTTGGCGCTTTGCCGATAGGTCGCCGACATCAGCATCAGCTTGTACATGTGCTTGATGTTCCAACCGCTCTCGCGGAATTCGACGGCGAGCCAGTCGAGCAGTTGGGGGTGCGTGGGCCGCTGACCCATGATTCCAAAATCTTCCGTTGTCTCCACCAGCCCCGTGCCGAAGAGCTCGTACCACATGCGATTGACCGTCACCCGGGCGGTGAGAGGATTTTCCGGGCTGACGGTCCATTTCGCCAGCGCCAGGCGGTTTCGAGGTTCATTAGCCGGCAAAGGTGGAAGAAAGTGCGGCGTGTTGGCTTCGACCCGCTCCGTGCGAGCGGTATACACACCGCGCGTCAGCACGTGCGCATAGGGCAGGGTCGACTTTTCCCACGAAACCAGCGTCAGGTCTCCGCCTTTGGATAAACGGTCGAGTTGCTCATCGCAGCCGGCGATCTCGCGCTGCATCCGGCGATAGCTGGAGTCGACATCATTCAGATAGAACTCGGAAACGACGTGCCACTGATCTTCCGTCCAGCGGGCGGAGGGTTGCGCAGCAACTTCAGTTACATAATCTTCGAATGGAAGCCGTTTGACCTCGTCCGCCGACAGCGACCGCGCATACAGGCGGATGTCCTGATAGCGGGCATCCTTTGCCGGATGCTCATCCGGATTGCGCCAGCCCAGCTGCATGGGCGCGTCGGTGCGAATGCTGGCTCGGCCAAGATTGTCCTTAAGAATATGCGTGGCGACCGGCACGCCATTGATGTAGATCCTGACACCGGATGCGCGGCCGGAACCGTCGTAGGTAAAGAAGATATGCTTCCAGGCATTATCGAGCGTAAGAGGCATTACCGCTGCAACCCGGATGGCAACTTCAGGGGTGTTGTCTTTCGGCTTCTCGTCAGGCTTTGACTGCTTCGCTTTCGCTTCCGCCGCTGCCTTGGCCTTCGACTTCTTTTCTTCGTCTTTCTCGGCCTTGAGCTGTTCCGGGGGCTTGTTGGGCGCCAAGTCCTTCTTGCTCAGGTCCTGCGGCGTCGGGTAGTCGAAAGGTTCCTTGGCCTTCGGTTGCTTCTTGTCATCTTTTCCTTCTGCCTTGCTATCGTTCGACGCCTGGTTGAGGAGTGCCACGCTTATCGTCCCGTTGTCGTCGGCAGAAAGCTCCCACCCGCGGTCGTGCTGTGCCGATTCCATCTTCGATATCAGCGTTCCGAAACTCCCGGGATGAAAGGGGGCTGCCCGGAACATGAACCAACCCCCGGCCGAGAACGCATGGCTCGATTCATAATCGCCCGCCTGCCCCAGCAGCACCCGCGTACTCGACTGCATGCGGAAATCAGGCCATAACCAGGTGGTCTCACCCCACTCTGGCTTCATGGTCGTCGCCTGGAAGCTTGCGGGATTTGCATTGGGCGCGCTGTTGTTCAACACATCGCCCTTGCCCTCGTCGAGGCGCATGCGAACCACCAGGCCATCCGTCGATACCGAACGCGGCGCATCCTTCTGAGAGGCCAGCCACTGTTCCACCAGGCCATGGGAGTCGGCGCGCATGCTATTCAGCTTTGCCTGAAGTTCGGAGCGCCGGGCCAGCACGCGGTCGTAAGCCTCTGTCTCCTCTCGCTTCGGGATCCGCACCACTGGCGTCCAGACCGGGCGATCATCATTGAATGGTTTTTCGTCGAGATTGTTGAAGAACGCGCTCAACGAGTAAAAATCGTGCTGGGTGGTGGGATCGAACTTGTGATCGTGGCAGACGGCGCAACCTACCGTGAGTCCCATGAAGGTCGCGCCGAACGCTTCCGTGCGCTCGCGCGCGATATTGACGCGCAGCTCCTCAGGAATCGTGCCCCCTTCATTGCTGCTGACTCCCAACCGCACGTAACCGCTCGCGATCAGCGGATCGAGCGTCTTCATCGGCAACAGGTCGCCGGCAATCTGCTCCACGGCGAACTGATCGAAAGGCTTGTTGGTGTTGAACGCGCGGATCACGTAATCGCGGTAGGGCCAGATGTCGCGGCTGTTGTCGAAATGGAGGCCGTAGGTATCGGCGTAGCGGGCGTAGTCAAGCCAATAGCGCGCGCGCTGCTCGCCGAAAGCGGGACTGGCCAGCAGCCGGTCCACAACACGTTCGTACGCATGGGGAGACGAGTCGTTCACGAATGCCCGAATCTCCTCCGGCGTAGGCAGCAGCCCGGTAGCGTCGAGCGTCGCCCGCCGGATGAGCGCCGATTTGTCGGCTTCCGGCGACGGCTGCAGGCTCTCTTTCCCCAGCTTCGCGTAGACGAAGTTATCGATCGCATTCTTCGCCCAGGCGTCGCCATTGCGATCGTGCGGAACGGCCGGGCGGACCGGCGCTTCGAAAGCCCAATGGGGACGATAAACCGCGCCTTGCCTGATCCACTCCCGCAAAGTCGCGATCTCGCTCGCGCTCATCGGCTTGGCTTCGCCTTGCGCATTTTGCGGCATCAGGTAGTGCGGGTCTTTCGATTCGATCCGCTTCACCAGTTCACTCTTCTCAGGGTGATAAGGGACGATGGCGTCGCGATGCCCCTGGCGCTTCTTCATTGCCCATTCCGCCAAGTCGAGCCGCAGGCCGGCTTTGCGCATTTCCGGATCCGGTCCATGACAACTGAAGCAACGGCTGGCCAGGATCGGCTGCACATCCTGATTGAAATCCAGATGTCGAGTCGGCTTATGGCTGCATCCGGAGGCTACAGCCAGCGCAAGCGCAATTAGAAGGAGAACCAGGCAACAACACCTGCCAGGGCGGGGCGCTGCGCCAAATTCACCAACCACTTGGTGCGAAGCACGGGGGGAACGGGAATGCGGGCAGTCTAGAAAATTCAACGCTGGCCTGCAGAAAGAGGACGATGAATGTTGCGGCCCTGTGGTCAGTCCAACCAAGATATCCACGAATCGAAAGCAGCGCGGGGGCGTGCTTCCCGGGAAAAAAGTCTCTCACTGCCAGGAAGGCTTGTCAACGCCGCCGGTCATACCACAATAGCATTGCCGCATGGGCAACGGAGGAGTTCAGTGGACTCGAACGGCGCGACAAGCCAGCTACACCAGAACTGGGCGAAGACTTTGCGACACCCGAATACCGTTCAGCCGTGTTCGGCGGCGCCCCGCGGGATGCAAACCACACTGGTTATTGCCAGGCCAGGGTGGTCACAGAATTTCCCGTAAGCGTGAGTTCAGCGGCCCTGTCGTTCATTTGCAGGGTCAGAGGCCGGGGTGCGCCGGGGTTGGTCAGCACGAGGACTTTTCCGCCATCGGGGTTTTCGCAGGCCACATGATCTACGCCGGCCACGTTACCCTGGGAATCAAAACGCCGCGCACCGCGGCGAATCGTTCGTGAGAAGTGCGCGAAGGCGCAGTATTGGCCGCTGCGCGTGATCTGCCTGGTCTGCGAGTGAATGGTAACCAGCCCACCGCAGGGAAACGGCCCGATGTTGGGCCGACCTTGCTCATCCAGGGCAAGATTCCATCCGCTAATGGACTGACACCAGTTACGCAAAGCTTCGGTGAAGGTGCGGCCCCACTGCGCCCAGTCGGTGGCGTAAGTTGGGCTGGTGTAATCGGGCCCGCCTTCGGTCCAGTGCATTTCCACATCCGGGTGGGCATCGTGCACCTTCGTCATCATCTCCGCCTTGCCGGCATATCCGTGCCAGGCAACAGCCGCCGCATGGGCATGCACCCCGGGATCATCGAGTTCACAAATGGCGCGCCCCCAAAGGTCATAGTTGTGATCGAGGAGCCAAATCTTTGTGGAGAGCCCGTTGGCTTTCAATGCCGGGCCGAGATGGCTCTTCACAAATTCCATCTCGTATTCCTGTCCCCAAAGACATGCGGGCATGCGGCCGTCCTGATCGGTGTCGACCTCGTTTTGCGAAGTGACCGCCTGGATGGGCACGCCAGCCTCGGCATACCCCTGCAGGAATTTCACAAAATATTGCGCGTAGGGCTTGAAATTTCTCTTGCGCATCGAACCGCCGAGCATGGAGCCGTTCGCCTTCATCCATCCCGGCGGACTCCAGGGGGAGGAAAAAAGAAAAAGATCAGGATTCACCCGGCGAGCCTGCAGCAACGCCGGTATCAGGTACTTACGGTCGTGATCGATGGAAAAGCGCGTGAGTTCCGGATCAGGCTCGCCCTCATCAAAACTGTAAAGCTCGGTCGAGTAATCGCTGGCTCCAATGCAGGTGCGACATAGGTTCAAGCCGAGTTCCGAGGGATGGAACAACTCGTGGAACAGTTGCTCTCGAGCCTCAGCAGACAACTGGCTGAACAGGTAACACGAGGCGTCGGTGAAGGCGGCGCCGAAGCCATGAATTTCCTGGAACTTCTTTTGCGAGTCAAGGGTGATTGCTTCCTGGGCAGACTTCTTTCGCGAACTCTTCCGCCAGGCAAGGGAGGGCGCGCTGTCAAAGCGGCTCTTCTCGTCCGTTACGCGGACGGTGATGGCATCCGCAGGGGCATCAGCAGCGGCAGATAGCGGCTGTTCCACCGCGCGGCCGGCTGCGGTAGCGGCCACTCCTGCCGCGGTGAGTTTCAGAAAATCACGTCGTGTTTGTTCCCTGGGCATTTCCTCTCCTGGCGCGGCCGCAAGCGGTCGCGAACAGAATCTCATGATTGTCAAATGCGGCTCTGACCCCTGACAGCATCACTTTCCACAGAAGGCAGTTTCCGTTTACCTTAGGCGAAGCTGGCCGGGCTCAAATTCGACAATGCCGACATCAAAATCCATCCGCATCCTGGTCGTCGATGATCACTTTATGGTCCGCATGGGACTCTCCTCGTCCTTGAGCGTTGAGTCCGACATCGAAGTGGTCTCCGAAGCGGGCAGCGGCGAGACTGCTTTAGAGGCCTACCGCCAAAACCATCCTAGCCTGGTGATCATGGATCTCCGGCTTCCGGGAATGAGCGGCATCGACTGCATCGCGGCATTAATCCGCGAATTTCCTGAGGCCCGGATCCTGGTCTTGTCCACTCATTCCGACGAAGAGGAAATCTATCGCGCCCTGCAGGCTGGAGCTCGCGGGTACGTGGTGAAAACCATTGTGCGTGAAGAACTGCTGCGCGCGGTACGCGCGGTGCACCGCGGCGAACAGTATCTCGACCCGATCGTGCGCACGCATCTGGCCGAGCGCCAATCACGGCGTTCTTTAAGCATTCGCGAAGTAGACGTTTTGCGCCTGGTGGTCAAGGGGTTCGGCAACAAAGAAATCGCCCGCGCTCTCAACATCGCCGAAGTAACGGTGAAGCTGCATGTCAGTCACATTTTCGAGAAGCTGGAAGTGACGGACAGAACCGAAGCCGCCACGGTCGCCTTGCGCCGCGGCATCATCGCCCTCGAATGACGTTCGAAGTTTGAGTCCTGCAAGTTTCCCGCGCGCTCCGCCGCACACCTACGCCGCATGGCATTTCTGCGGCGCAGCAGCAATCCCCATCACAGTCCATCATCGCTGCCACGCACAACTGTACGAAAGTACAGTATTGACAACGTCTATGTAGTTGTTTTGTAGTAAGGCCGATTTCGTGGGGTTTGTACGCGGTTCGTGGGATACGCGTGTCCCCGTACGTCAACCAATCCCCGAGATGCAAGTTGAAGCAATGGCTGGATCACCATTCCAGGGGAGTGCATATGAAGTCATTATTCGCTGCGCTGGCGATCGGAACTCTGTGCCTGTTTGTGGCAGGTACTGCTGAGGCGCAATCGGACCGCGGATCCATCGCCGGGTCGGTGCTGGACAGCACGGGCGCGGCCGTCAGCGGTGCTACCGTGGTGGTGCGCAGCGAGAATACCGGAAATTTATATAAGACAGTCTCGACGGGTGAAGGGGTCTACCGCATTGCTGACATCGCCATCGGGAGATACGACGTCACCGTCGATGTGCCGGGTTTCAAGAGTTCCGTGCAAAAGGGCGTACAGGTCCAGATCAATACGGTTACAGCGCTCAATGTCACACTGCAGCCGGGGCAAGCGAGCGAGTCGGTGACGGTGATCGCGGAAGCTCCGACCTTACAGACAGAGAGTTCGGACATCGGCACCGTGGTTGGACAAAAGCAGATCGAGGATCTTCCGCTGGCTTTGAACTCCACCGGGCAGAGTTTCGTCCGTTCTCCGGAGACCTTCGTATTCTTGACTCCGGGGACGACCGGGCCGGGGACGAATAGCGATCACGGAAGCGCGGGGATTTTTGAGTCGAAGCTTTCAGGTGGCCAGAATTTTGGCACCGAGATTCTGCTCGACGGCGTCAGCGTACAGCGGTCGGACTCGGGGTCGGCGTTCGATCAGACCGCGCCGACTGTGGAAGCGCTCACCGAATTCAAAGTCACGACCGCTACTCCTTCCGCCGAATTCGGGCACACCTCGGGGGGAATCGAAAGCTTTACCACGAAATCGGGGACCAATAGTTACCACGGATCCATCTTCGAGTTGTTTCGCAACGAAGCGCTCAACGCAATGCCGTGGAACCTCGACTATCAAAACGCGATTGCGAAATATGACAACGCTCAAATTGCGGCCTGGGACCAGGCTAATCCCACGCAGCCCTATCCGAACGCTTTAGCGGCAATTACGAAAAAGCCGCGGGATCGCCAGAACGACTTCGGCGGATCGCTGGGCGGCCCGGTGCGCATTCCTCATCTTTACAACGGCACGGATAAGACATTCTTCTTTTTCGCGTGGGAGCAGTACCGAAATCGGCGGGGGTTGCAGAACAGCGTGATCACATTGCCGAGCGCGGCGGAGCGCAGCGGTGATTTTTCGGCGCTCCTGGGTCCTTCCCTGGGAGCTATCAACCCATGCACCCCGGGGCAACTAGTGTACCAAGGGGAGATCTTTGACCCATCCACGACTCAAGTTGTGGGCGGCGTGCCTTGCCGTATGCCGTTTGCCGGCAATAAGGTCCCGGTTTCCAGCACGGTGGCGCAGAACGTGTTGAAATATCTGCCGGCGCCAAACCGAGGTGGTTCCGGACCGGGCGGATTATCCGGTGACTTCCTGAACCCGGCCACGTTAGACCACGTCCTTACCACGCAGACAAGTTTTCGCATCGACGAGAACCTGACGGAGAAGAACAAACTGTTTTTCTCATACCACAGCCGGGAACAGAATTTTCTGAACGGCAATGCAGTGGAACTGCCGGGGCCGCTCGAGGGCAGTAACTACAATAACTACTACTTCACGCATTATCTACGCACCGGATGGGAGTACTTAGTCACCCCGTCCGTGTTGAATCACCTTACGGTTGGGTTAAACCGCGTTTATACCGCGGCCAAGGCGCTCAGTGTAAACGGCAGCGACTGGGAACAAGTGCTGGGTATCTCAAATGCGAGCGGCGGAGTATTCCCCAGCTTCGCTTTTAATGGGGCACAATACGGCATTGGCTATTCCGGCTTTGGGGGAGGGAACTTTACCGTACAAATTCCCAACGCCCTGGTGGTCGCCGACAGCGTGTCCTGGGTTCGGGGACGCCACTCCCTGCACTTCGGCTTTGACTGGCGCTCCTATCAGTACTCCGTGGGAAACCTGAATACTTCGCCCAATTACTCTTTTTCCAGTGTCCAGACTGCGTTTGCGCCGCAAAGCCAGATTCCGACTTCTGCCAACACCGGTGATCCTTTTGCCAGCTTCCTTATTGCGCAACTCGACGGAGAGAGCCTGACGGTTTCATCGCACAATTCCCGTTGGGCGCAGAACTACTATGCGGGTTTTGTGCAGGATGACTTCAAGGCGAGCAAGAACTTAACGTTAAATCTCGGATTGCGATGGGACATGGATACTCCGCGTCACGAGGCTACTGGCGCGCAGTCAGTCTTCTCGCCCACTGCTTCGAATGCTCTTTCGCCGGGACAACCCGGAGCTCTGATTTACGGTAAGAATGCCACTGGAGCCAAGAATTACTACAAGGACTATGGCCCGCGGATCGGATTCGCGTGGGCGCCGGATTTTTGGAATCAGCACACGGTGTTGCGCGGCGGTTACAGCATTTACTATGCACAGCTCAGTTACAACGACTTTGGTTATAGCTTGGCGACCGGAACGACAGCTAATCCTGCCTTCCAGAGCACCGATAACTTCAGTCCAGTGGCGCAGGGAACGCTGGATTCGGGCTTCCCGGGATTTAGTCCGCCCAGTAACTTACAAGATCCCACGCTCAATACGTTCACCACTAACGGAGTTACTTACGTAGCGCCGAGTTATGGCCGGCCGGGTATGGTTCAGAATTGGGATCTGGAGACTCAGCATCAGATCACTCAAGACCTGATCTTTACCCTCGGTTATGTGGGGCAGCATGGAACTCGCCTGCTGTCGAATCTGGCACAGGTCAACACGCCTAACCCCAAGTACAACTTTCTTGGCAGCGCGTTGGGTTATGCGGTGGATGGCTCGGACGGCAACAATGGGCCAGCTATTCTCAGCCAGTTGGGTGTTTCGGTGCCTTCCTGGTTTGTTTCGGGATGGGGAGAGCCGCAAAACGGCGGCAATGCCACAATTGGTCAATTGTTGCGGCCGTTTCCACAGTACTGGAACATTAGTACCAGCTGCTGCCTGGAGAACCTTGGCCAATCCACTTACAACGCGCTGGAAGCGAAAGTGGAGCGCCGCTTCCGCAACGGCTTGAACCTGCTGGCATCGTACACCTTCTCCAAGACACTTACGGATGCTGACTCGGCCTTCCCGGTGCTAACCGGTTTCAACTCGAATGTGTTTGGCGCCCAGAATCCTTACAACCTGAGAGGCGAAAAGGCGCTCAGCTACCAGGATATTCCTCACACATTTGTGCTCAGCTATCTGTATGAGTTTCCGGTCGGACCTGGAAAGAGATATTTGAACCACGGAGTAGCCAGCAAGGTCCTGGGCGGATGGCAAATCGGGGGCGTGCAGCGTTACCAAAGCGGATCGCCGGCAGTGATCAACGAGTACGCAACCTCGAACCCTTACAGCACCGGCAACTACCGTTTCAGCCTGATTCCGGGCGTACAACGGTTCGGCTCCGGGTCCTGGAGCCCATCACAGGAAGTGAACGCGAACGGCGGGCTGCATATCGCGCTTGTGCCGGTGAACGGCGTTCCGACTCCACAGTTTGTTGGCGGCTGGAACAGCAGTTGCAATCCTGTCAACGGCATTTTCCAACCCAATGGGGCCTCTCCCACCCCCGCGAACTGTAATGCTTATGAGGATCCCAGTGCCGCTGCCCTGTCAGCTGGTGGCGGATATGTCTTCGGAAATCTTCCGCCGGTGGTCGGATGGTGGCGAAGTCCGGGTTACATGAACGAAGACTTTTCCATCATCAAACGCACCCAGATTGCCGAAGGCAAGGCAATCATGCTCAAGTTTGATATACCGAATGCCTTTAACCGGCATACCTACGCCGCCATTGACGGCAATCCTTATGACGGCCATTTCGGGGTGCCCGGAGGTGGAGGCGGCGTGATCAACGGGCCGAGGGATATTCAGGTCACGGCTCGATTTGAGTTTTGACAGAGGGGGCCTGCGTCCTTCTGCCACGCATGTGGCAGAAGGACGTGTTCAAGACTTCCGTTCGCGAAGTATTAGAATTTAGCTGTGCCTTCCTTTTCCTGTAGTCTCGTGATCCACTTACAAACCTTCCGTTTACACAAGCTTTTTGCCTGCCTGTTAGGGTGCGGTGTCGTGTGTGCCGGCTCGGCCATTGTGCGAGCGCAAAAGGCGAGCGTCCCGCCGGAATTCATTCAAGCCACCCAGGCGATGCATGAAGGCAACTTGGAGGAGGCGGCGGCCGGTTTTGCTGCCGCGGCCAAGCGCGATCCAGGTTTTGCTCCCGCGCATTTCAACCTGGGGCTTGCCAACGAAGAGTTGGGCAAGTACGACGAAGCCGCTGCCAGTTTGCGCGCGGCATTGAAGCTGAGTCCCCATTTTCATGGGGCGAACTTGTTCCTGGGGATCGCCGAGTTCCGCCTAAATCACCTGGATAATGCCGCCGCGGCCGTGCAGAAAGAAACCGCCGCTTATCCGAAGGACGCTTCCGCCTGGATGTGGCTGGGCGTGGTGCGGCTGGCGCAGGACCGCGCCGAAGATGCCGCTGATGCCCTCGACAAGGCCGCGAAGCTGAAGCCGGACGATCAGGACATTCTTTATCATCGCGGGCGGGCGCATTTGCTGGTCTCCAAAGACAGTTATGGGCGCATGTTCAAAGTGAATCCGGACTCATGGCTGGTTCACCGCGTACTGGCGCAGGCCAATGCCGAGGCCGACCGGCACGTCGAAGCCATTGCCGAGTACGAAGCAGCGATCAAGCTTGCGCCGACCCAGCCGGGACTGCATGAGGAACTGGGGACGGAATACCGGGCGGTCAATAAAATCCCTGAAGCGGAAGCGGCTTTCCGCAAGGAGCTTGAACTCGATCCGCACAACGTGCTCGCGACTTACAAGCTGGGCGCCCTCGAGGTGGAGAAGGGAGACGGAGCACAAGGCAAAGATCTGATCGAAACCGCGCAGCGCGAAAAGCCGGACCTGATTCACATTGATTACAACCTCGGCCGCGCTGAGATGCTGTTGAATAACGAAGCCGCAGCCGCTGCTCATTTTGAGCGCGCGGTAAAAGTCGATAGCGATCCCGAAGTCGTCCAACAAGCCTGGTTTCAGCTCGGAACCGCTTACCGGCGGCTGCATCGAATGGATGAAGCACGGAACGCGATGGCGACCTACCAGCAGCTCAAAGATCAATCTGCGGAGAAGTCGCAAAAGGCTCTGGAACGTTACCGTGAGCAGCGTCCAGGGGCGGACGTGGTTCCGGCGCAGGCCCAGTGATCAGTCAAGGCTTGGCAGCGGCGCGATTGCCGCCCGCTGCGCGGCTTTGCAGTTCGGCAGTGCGGTCGAACTCTGCTTTGGCGCGATCGAGTTCGTGGAGATCCTTGTAGAGCCGGCCCAGTTGATAATGGGTCCTGGGGTTGTTGGGATCCAGTTCGGTGGCGCGCAGCAGTTCACGCTTGGCCCTCTCCATGTCTCCCGCCTTGCGGTAGAGCACTCCCAGGGTCATATGGCAATACGCATCGTTGGGGGCCAAAGCCACTGCTTTTTCGAGAGGCTCCAGAGCGTCCTGCGCATGGCCCTGCTCCGCCAGTAAGTTGCCGAGATTCACATACGGCTGCTCGCTGCCAGAGCCCTGTTCCTGCCAGGCAATGGCTTTGCGATAGGCTTCCATCGCCGCCTCGGGTTTGCCTTCGGTTTCCAGGATCAGGCCAAGGTTATTTTCCGCGCGGGCGTTGTTGGGGTCGAGCGCAAGGATCTTTTCAAATGCACGGCGCGCCTCGCCAAGTTGCGCTCTCGTGTAATACGCGCGTCCGAGGAAGTACCAGGCATCTTTGTTGCTCGCATCCAGCGCGACCGCCTGCTCGAGCCACTTGATGGCGTCGCCATAGTCATTGAGAAGCACATAATCAAGGCCCACAATTTTCAAGTCGTCGGACGAAGGCGGCGCGATCGCGGCGGCTTGGGTGTACGCGGCCAGCGAATCGGCGGGACGGTCTTCGCGGTTCAGCACGAAGCCGAGCATGTAGAGTGCATCGGCAGAACGGGAATGCGATTGTACATAGGCGCGAAGCGCCGGCTCAGCTTCCCGAAATTCCTGAAGATGCACCAGGCACTTTGCCCGGTACAGCAATGCGTCGGTGCGCGCGGGAGCGGATTCTTCAATTTTCGCAAACCGCGCGGCGGCGGAGGCGTACTGCCCGGCGCGAAATTCAGCCAGTGCGGCATCAAAGTCGCCGCTCGTCTGTGCTGAACCTAACAATGCCGAGAAGATGAGAGCAAGAAACAACCGCGCGCTGGTCCGCAATGCCTTCATGGTTTGGCTGCGCCGGCGGCGGGTTCATCGATTTGCAGGATCTGATCCGCGGCCACATTCTTCAAAATCTGGCGTATGCCGCTCGGCCAACGAATCTCAATTTTTTGGGCCAGGTTAGCTTGTCCCAGGCCAAAATGCACGCGCTTGTCACTGCTGGAAAGATAGCTGCCGGCAGTGGAAACCGTCGCGTACTGGGAACCGGAACTGGTCAGCAACGACACTTCTGCGCCAATCGCGTCACGATTGCTCTGGTGGCCCACCAGCTTCAGCGTAATCCAATGTGCTCGCGTGGGCGTGTCGTTGTGCAGAACGTGTGCCGCGCCATCATTGGTGGTAACCACCGCATCAATGCGGCCATCGTTATCCAAGTCGCCAATCGCCAGGCCTCGCCCCAGCCACGGTTGATGGAACACGCTGCCGGATTGCGCCGAGACATCGACGAATCTCCCGCCGGCATTGCGCGCCAGCAGCATCGGTTCACGGTAGTGGAGGTTGGGAGAACTCAGTTCGATGGTATCGAGATCGTGGCCTTGCGCGATCAGAAGGTCCTTCCAACCATCGTTGTCGTAGTCGAGAAATCGGAATCCCCATCCCGAGTGAGACAGGCTAATTGGCCCAATCCCCAAGGTCTGGCTGGTATACGTGAAGGAGCCATCGCGGTTGTTCTGGTAGAGCGCATATCTTTGATTTGCCAGGTCGGTCACCAGGATGTCGGGCCAGCCGTCGTTGTTATAGTCGGCGAAATCGACGCCCATGCCGGCATAGGTGCGGCCATCCTGGTCGACGGCAACACCCGCGGTAAGGCCCACTTCTTCGAAGGTATTGTCTCCCTGGTTGTGGTAGAGGAACTCCGGCATGGAATCATTGGCAAGAAACAAGTCGATGTGACCGTCGCGGTCGAAATCCGCCAGGGCGATTCCTAATCCCTTGGCCGGCTTTGCCAGCCCGATCTTCTGCGCGATTTCGGTGAAGGTTCCATCTTTATTGTTGTGATACACCAGCGGGGCAATGGGCTTGAAGTAATCCGGATGGCAATAGGCGCGATAGCCTGGCTTGCGCTCGCCGCACCAGATATCGTCAAAATCCCATTCCAGGTAGCGCAAGACCACCAGGTCGAGGAATCCGTCGCCGTCCAAATCCGCCCAGGCAGCGCTGGTTGACCAGCCGCTTCCTGCCACCCCCGCCTTCTGGGTGACGTCGGTGAAGGTCCCGTCGCCGTTGTTGTGGTAAAGCTTATTGCCGCCGTAGGAGGTTACATACAGGTCTTCGTAGCCGTCGTTGTCGAAGTCGCCCACGGCAACGCCCATACCGTAACCCACTCCCTGCAGGCCGGCTTTCTCGGTTACATCTTCAAAGGCGCCGTCCGCCTTCTGGTGGTAGAGGCGGTTCCAATATCGCGCGCCAGCTTTTTGCGGGATTGTGCCTTTCGGTGTGGGATCGGCCAGGGGTGCGCCATTGACCAGATAGATGTCCAGCCGGCCATCATTGTCATAGTCAAACAGCGCCACGCCGGGCGCCATGGTTTCGAGGAGGTATTTCTTCGAGGTGTGAGACGCCTGGTGCTGAAAGTTCACACCCAGCTTTTGCGTAACGTCCGTAAAAGCCTCTACCGATGCCGAAGAATTCTGAGGGGGCGGGTTGTATTGCTGCGCCAGGAGCAGGGTGGCGAATAGAACGGCAAAGGCCGACCCGCAAAACAAACTTGCGCGGCGCCGTTGGGAGGCGTTCACGGCCGCAGAATTCCTTTGCCTTCCCTGACGGTAAGGATTTGATCGATGCCCGGGCTGGGAATGTCTTCTTTCACTCCGTCCGGCCAGTGAATCTCAATCTTGTCGATCTTGGATGCCGTACCCAGGCCGAAGTGCAAGCGCTGGTCGGAACTGGAGGCATAGCTGCCGCCGCTGAAGACATCGCCGCGTTGACGGACTCCTCCCGCGGTAACGAACACCTTGGCTCCAATGGCATCGCGCGGGCTTTTGCCGCTGCCGATCAGTTTCAATGTGAGCCAGTGATTCGAATTTTTAGCCACGTTTTTCAGGAGCACGGGCGTGGAATCGATGACGTTCAGCACAACATCGATGTGCCCGTCGTTGAACAGGTCGCCAAAGGCGGCGCCCCGCGCGGAAACCACCACCGCCAGCCCCGTTCCGATGACCGGCGGCACTTCTTCGAACTTGGACCCATCCACATTCCGAAACAGCAATGGGCGCTGCGCCCAGGTAGTGCCCCAGTCCTGCTGGTCCACGCCGGGATAGACGTGCCCGTTGGCGGCAAAGAAATCCAAGAAGCCATCGTTGTCGTAATCGAGAAAGCCGTCTCCCCAGCCCAGGAAGGGGATAGTTGGAGTCGCAATCCCCGCGGTAACGCTCACATCGGTGAAACTGGCGTCGCCATCGTTGCGGTACAGGGTGTCATAATCGTCGGAGAAGTTGGTGATGCAGAAGTCCACTTTGCCGTCGCGGTTATAGTCGCCGACGGCGATTCCCATCGCGGCTTGCTCGCGTCCCTCGTCGTTGAGCGCGAATCCCGAGAGATAGCTGATGTCTTCAAAGGTGCCGTCGTGCTTATTGCGATACAGGTACTTGGGCACGGAATCGTTGGCCACCAGCAAATCAAGCCAGCCGTCGTCGTCCACATCGACAAAGACGGAAGCCAAACCGTAGTAGTCCCGGGGATCCGAAACCCCCGCCTTGGCGCTCACGTCGGTAAACGTGCCATTACCGTTGTTGTGAAAGAGGTGGTCACCTTCACCGGGCAAACCCCGCGGGCCGCACATGACATTAATCCCGCGAAATTGACAGAAGCCGGGTGGCAAGTCCCCTTTGCCGGCGATGGGCGGATTATCGGGATCGAACTTCACATATCCGGGCACAAACAAGTCCAGGAAGCCGTCGTGGTCGTAGTCGCCCCAGGTAGCGCCCGTCGACCATCCTCCCAGCGCCACGCCCGCCGTCTCGGCAATGTCGGTGAACGTTCCATCGTGATTGTTGTGGTAGAGCCGGTTTTTGCCGAAGTTGGAGACATAAATTTCCGGCCAGCCGTCGTTGTCGAAATCTCCCACGGCCACGCCAAATCCCCAGCGCTCGTTGGCTACGCCCGCTTTGTCCGTCACGTCGGTGAACGTTCCATCATGGTTGTTGTGGAACAACATGGCGCGAGGTGGCGCTTCCTTTCCCTTTAACGCGGGGAAAGTCGATCCATTCAGCAGATAAATGTCGAGCCAGCCGTCGTTGTCATAATCCAGCAGCGCCACGCCCGAGCCGGGGGTCTCGAGGATGGTGCTCTTCTGGGGAGTGCCGGAGCGGTGGTGAAACTTATCCAGGCCGGCGGCGTGGGTGATGTCGGAAAGGATTATGGGACCATTTTCCACGAAACCCCCGGCAGTGATCGGCCGGGAGAGTGCGTCTTTGATGGGCGCATGCACGCCACCCGTGCTGGTGCCAGTCTGGTGACCTTCGGTTTGGGCTGGGCTCATGCCCTGGCCCAAGGCAACCGTTGCATAGAGGCTACCCCAGGCTAAAGCCAACAGCAGGGCCTTTTGGCAGGATCGATTGGGCTTTGAGAAAACCTGTGGGAACCGGGAACCACTCTGCATTGCCCAAATCTTCTCACATGGCGGTAGGACATGTCTTGTGATTGGCGGGCGCGTATCCCCGTTAAGACATCGATCACAAGCTGGAGTGGGCGCCCACACGGTGGATCCCCCTCGGCCGCCCACTCGCGATTGTTCGCGCCCTTGTACTCGAAGGCTTTGGGGCCTTCGCGGTAAGCCTCTATCTCGTTCGGCATCCTGATGAAACCATCGTTCCGGGGGTTCCCCAGTACTTCACGTTCTCGAGCGCCACCGGATCATCGGTCATTCCGGGAAAGCTTAGGACGCGATCACTGGCGTAAAATAAGAGGATTCGCTGGTTCAGTGTTCGCGCCTGAGGGACCCCATGTTCGAAGTCACTGTGGAAGATTCGTTTGCCGCCGGCCATTACCTGCGGAACTACAAAGGAAAGTGCGAGAATCCGCACGGCCATAACTATAAGGTCCGTGTGACCTTGGCGGGACGCGAACTCGACAAAGCCGGGTTGCTGCTCGATTTCAAGGACCTGCGGGAGGTGATGCGGCACGTCATCGAGCGCCTCGATCACCAGATGATTAACGACATTGCGCCATTCACGGAGCTGAATCCCTCAGCGGAAAACCTGGCCAAGTATTTCTTTGATGAAACCAACGGCCGATTGCGCCAGACGACCAACGGCCGCGTGCACGTGAAAGATGTGACCGTGTTCGAGACCGATTCGACCACGGCGAAGTACAGCGAGTGAACGGATCGGGTGATCGGGCCATCGGGTCAGGGCGCGATCTCTGATCAGATCATCCGATGACCGACCACTCGATGAGCCAATCCAGGCATGCAGATCACAGAGATTTACAAGTCGTTGCAGGGTGAGTCTACGCATGCCGGGCTCCCGTGCGTCTTCGTGCGCCTGACCGGGTGCAATCTCCGCTGCTCGTGGTGCGACACCGAGTACAGCTTCTATGGCGGCAAGAGAATGACGCCGGAGCAGGTGTTCGAGGAGGTCGAGAGCCTCAGCCCGAATGGCGGCCTCGTCGAGTTCACCGGCGGCGAACCTCTGCTGCAGGAGCGGGAACTCGTGCCCCTCATGCGCCGCCTGGTGGAGTCGGGGTATAAGGTCTTGCTTGAGACCAGCGGCGAGCGCCCTCTCGAACACGTCCCCGCCGGGGTAATCAAAATTGTGGACGTCAAATGTCCCGGCTCCGGCGAAGGGGACACTTTTCACATGGAGAATCTCGAAGCCCTCAAGGCGCACGATGAAGTCAAATTCGTGATCAGCGACCGCAGCGATTACGAATTTGCCCGCGAGTTCGCTCGCCTGCACGCGCTCGACCGGATAGTCAATGCGGTCCTGTTTTCCCCCGCGTTCAGCAAGGATGCCTCGGGCGCCCGAGACGCATCCAAGTGCCTGCTGGATCCGCAACTGCTCGCGGAATGGATGCTGGAGGATAATGTTCCGGCCCGGCTGGCACTGCAGATTCATAAGTTCATCTGGGACCCGGCGCTGAAGGGAGTTTAGGATCGGGTGATCTTGGGTTTTCGATCACGCGATGACCCGATCACGCGATGACCCGATTTCATGAATACGCATAGAAGTGACTTTCGCTCCCGTGCCATCGTCCTGCTCAGCGGAGGGATGGATTCGTGCGTGTGTGCGGCGCTAGCGGTTCGGGATCATGAGGCGGCAGCCTTGCACATCAGCTACGGCCAGCGGACGGAAGCGCGGGAACTGCGGTCATTTACGGCAATCTGCGACCGGCTGGGCATCCAAAACCGGCTGACGGTGCGCAACGAAGCTCTGAGAGCGATTGGCGGCTCTGCTCTTACCGACGAAAGCATAGCCGTTCCTGAGTCTCAGCAGATCGGCCACGAGATCCCGGTCACCTATGTTCCCTTCCGCAATGCCCATTTCCTGTCCGTCGCCGTGAGTTGGGCAGAAGTGCTTTGTGCATCTAAAATCTATATTGGCGCGGTCGAGCAGGATAGTTCCGGCTACCCCGATTGCCGGCCGGCGTATTACCAGGCTTTTAATAAGGTGATCAAGGCCGGAACCAAAGAAGGCGGTATTGAGGTGGTGACGCCGCTGATCGCGATGCGCAAGTCTGAGATCGTGCGCCTCGGCCTTGAACTAAACGCGCCCTTCGATTTAACGTGGTCGTGTTACAGTCGCGAAGACCGTGCCTGCGGTGTTTGCGACAGTTGTGTGCTGCGGTTGCGGGCATTCCAGGAGGCCGGCGCCACCGACCCCCTTCCGTATGCTCCCGCAGCACTGGCAGTCTAAGCTCGGCCGCTCTGTCATCCTGCGGCTCCACTGGAGGGGTTCATGAATCGTAGTCTGGCTTGTCTGAGTCTGACCGCACTTTTCTGCGCGATGCTTTCTGTCCCACTTGTTGCCCAAACCTCATCGGTTACCGGAACCTGCAAAGACCAGCAGGGGCAGCCGATCGTGGGTGCCGAAGTGCTGTGGAAGAACCAGGACAATGGCCGCAGCTACAAGTTGAAAACCGACAAGAAGGGCAAGTTCTTTTCGCTGGGCATTGATCCCGGGCAGTACACCATCACCGTCAGCAAGGATGGCAAGGTGCTGGATAGTCAGAAGAACTATCACGTCGGACTCGAAGACGTGACCTACCCTTGCGATCTGAAAGCCGCGCAGGAAGAAACCCTTAAGCAGACCGCCAAGCAGCAGGGCGTCTCCACCGAAGAGGTGAAGAAGCAACAGGCCGCAGTCGCTGAAGCTGAGAAATACAACGCCAACATAAAAGCGGTCAACGAGAAGCTGACGGCGGCGACCAACCTGCTGCATGCTCAGCCTCCCAATTACGATCAAGCCATCAGCACCTTAAACGAGGCGGCGCAGATGGCGCCCGACCAGGACGTGGTCTGGTATCGCTTGGGAGCCGCGTACCTGGAGTCGGCAAGGGCGCAGACGGACAAGGCGGAGCAAACCAAGAGGAATACCGAAGGCTATAACGACATGAAAAAAGCCATCGATATTTACAAGCAGCGCACCGGCGGCGCGCAGGCGGCGCAGGGCACTGCCCCCCAGGGCGGCGCCCCCCAAGGTTCGGCTCCTCCGCCGCAAAAACCGGCTGCTCCCGCTGATAATCAAAAGCTAGCGGTTTATTACGACAATCTGGGCGCGGCTGCCGCCCGGCTGGGCAAGACTGACGAAGCCGTCAATGCCTACAAGCAAGCGGCCGAGCTTGATCCTCCGCGCGCCGGCGATTACTACTTCAAAGAGGGAGCGGTCCTCACCAACTCCGGCGCCGATCCGAATGCCAGGAAGGAAGCAGCTGCAGCTTTCGACAAGGCCATCGCGGCAGACCCGAACAAGGCCGACGCTTACTACTGGAAGGGCTCAAACCTGATAGGGATGGCGACCACGGACAGTTCCGGAAAGCTGGTCGCGCCGGAAGGAACCGCGGAAGCCTTCCAGAAATATCTGGAACTGCAACCCAACGGTCCGCATGCCGAAGAAGCCAAGCAAATGCTGGCAGCCATGAACCAGACCGTCGAATCCAGCTACGGGAAGAAGAGTGCCACAAAGAAGAAGTAGCAGTTAGTTTCAGCAATCCAGAGGCGGCTGCGGCCGCCTCTTTATTTTTTACCGCCGGCGTCGTGCTTAAGGTGGCCGTCCTAAATCTTGCGTTTTTTGCGAAATTTAGGGCGGGAGTGTCGACCCATTACGAAGGTCCATGAACAAGCCGTTCTTCCTAGAAGCGCCCCGCTAATTTCGCTAGAGTGAATCTGTAGGTGTGCGTAGTTTCAGATTGAGGCGCGCTTGGCTGCTGCAGGCACGGCACCGATTCACATCTCGCTCGATCAGGTTTCGGCCGACGCAGGCACCGATGAACTGCTGGCGGCTATTCTCCGCGCCCATTCGCGCGTGACCGATATCATCTTTTCACCCGGCCGCACCCTCCAGGTTCAGATTCACGGCGCCCTGATCAATCTGCAAACGCCCGGGGTTTCCGCGCTTACCGCCGACGACACGCGCCGCACGCGTCCCACTTGCTTGGCAACAACAAGGCGGCGATTGCCATGCTTCGAGAGCAGGGCTATTGCGACGTGTCTTACGCGTTGCCCGGAGCGGCCCGTTTCCGGGTGAACGTCTTCATTCAACGCGGCAGTTGCGCGGTGGTGATGCGCGTAATTCCGACGTCGCTTCCTCATCTGCAAGCGCTCGGCGCGCCGGAAGAATTGCAGAAGTTTCTCGCGCTGGGGCCGGGGCTGGTTTTGGTAACCGGGCCCCGCAGTTCCGGCAAGTCTTCAACCCTGGCGGCGCTGGTAAACCACATCAACGAGACGGTTGCTTGCCACATCATCACCATCGAAGATCCAATCGAGTTTCTTCATAATCACAAGCGGGCAACGGTTCATCAACGCGAGTTGCACAGCGACACGCCCAGCGTTGCTCAGGCATTGCATGCCGCATTGCGGCAAGCGCCCAATGTCATTGTGGTCGGCGAACTCAAAGATCGGGAAGCGGTGGAACTGGTGCTGGACGCGGCTGAGGCCGGGCATCTCGTGCTCTCCACCTTGAACACGATGACTGCCCAGAAAGCGGTGGAGCGGCTGCTGGGCTGGTTCGCAAGCAGCGAACAGGCGAGCCTTCGCCAACGACTGGGGCGCATCCTGCGCTGCGTGGTTTGCCAGCGACTCATCCCACGAACTCAGGAAGGGGAGCGCATGGCAGTTTTCGAGATTGTGAAGCCCGATTGGCTGCTTGCCACAGGTGAAGCTTCCGGCGCGGCGGAGCGAAATTTTACCGGGGGCCTGGATACGGAGATCGAGCGCCTGGCGCGGTCCGGAGTGATTACGCCGGAGGCCGCACTCGCGCACGCGCTCGATCCGGTTGCGCTCTCGCAGAGACTGCAATCCCGCGCCCCTCGCAATCGATAATGGTCATCGCATCGCGAAAGGAACGAAAAGAGATGATCAGCTATCGCTCCGGTGTAACCGAGGAAGGGGCGGGGAGTTGCACGTTTTGGCCGGCGCCTGGCGCGCTGCCAACTTCTGTGATCTGGTAGTCGGTGTAGTCGATGGTCAGCGTCGCCGTTCCTCCCATGCGGATGCGACTCAAGGAGCGATTGTGCGCTATGAACCAGAAGCCGCTCACCTTCTGCCAGGTAGAGTCGATATGAGTGTCTTTCACCCAGAAGGAAGGTGATCGCGCCGGCTCGCCTTCCATGTGGACGAGGGCGAAGTCCCGCGCGTCCACCCAGATCTTCCCACGGTACAAAAACTTGCTGTCATGCCGGGGCTGTACGTGCAGAACATAGCAGGGATCGTCCGTTGCCATGTCTTCCAACCCCGAGGACTCGAACTGGTAATTGGCCGGGCTGATTTCGATTTGAGACTGGTTACGGTACGCTTCCCGCTCACTGTCGATTAGCTTCAAGAGCACGCGATTGAGCAGCAGTTTTGAGCCGCTTTGAGAGACGACCGAAAAGTCCCATTTTTCAGGCGCGGTGTATGTCGCCAGTACTTTCATGTTGGCTTCGCGAGTCCCAAACAACCCGCGGTACTGCAGTCGATAGGAGCGGGTCGCGCGGAAGCCGCGCAACTGGGCCGAGCGCCGCAGGCCCGTGGCCATGAGTTTCTCAACCACGACAGCGGCCGGAAGTGAGGGCGGAGGCTGGTTGTGTAAATCCATGGTGAGCAGGCGTTTCCGGGCCTGCTCATTGCGGGGCGGACCAGAAGATCGCGCGGACGCGTCCTTTCTGGTGCTTTGGCCTGGCGAATCCTGCGGGGGAAGAGACGCCAGCAGGACGAGCAAGAACGCCGCATTGACAGCCGGCGCTCTACAGAGGTGAAAGCTCATCTTCTCTCTCCCTGCTTTCTTCTCCGGGAGATTCACGGGCGAATCTTCTTTCCAGATATCTTTTCGCCAGGTCCTTGCCGCCCAGGCCGAAAGCGAGAGCCAGCCCGAACACGAGCGCGCCGAAAGTGAGGGCGAAGGCGATCAGCATGGTGCGCGAACCCAGACCAAGCTCTTCGAAGGCCATGGAGACTACGAAGAGAATGATCATGGTGCGCACAACCCAATGGATCAGCCGCGGGGAAGGCAGGTCGGCATTGACCGCGCTCAACAAGGTGGCTCGCGAAAAGAAACTGGCCGCCAGAAAACCAAAAAACAGGATTAGAAACGCGGTGAATAGGCGCGGCAGGAAGGCGAAGAAATTGGCAACGCTGTCCTCGATTCCGACAACCCCGAGGACATCGATGCCAACCAGGATGAACCCGAGCCACGCGACCCAAAAAACAAAACGGCCAACCAGTTCACTGAGCGAGGGCAACGCCGCTCCACGCAGAAGTTGGGTGGCCCCGGTGTGCTCGGACAATTTGTCGAAACGCGTGATCCTCAGCAGGCTGCGGACAATGGCCTTCAAGACGAACGCGATCACCCATCCCACTACCACGATGACCAGCATTTCGAGAAAGCGGGGCAAGAAGCGCCCGAGGCTTCCCACGATCTCGTTCATGGTTCTCGCCAGCTCTCGAATAAAGCTTTCCCACATAAAGACCTCACTTCCCGCCGTTCCACAATTGCATCAGGTACGGCTTTTCGCGTTCGAACGAGTGGCACACCGATTCGATATTGTTCTCCACTTCCTCGGCGGAAGCGTCGCGGTTTTCCGTTACAAAGGTAAACGCCCGGCCGCGAAACAGCGGCACCAGGGCTTGCACCACGTGGTCGCGGCCGATCACGGCCTTGTGGTAGGCGGCGGAAAACTCATAAACCGTTCTCGCCCAGAGTTCGGCGGGGTACGCAAACCTGTCCTCGGGAAGCGCGGCCAAGCGCTTCAGCTCAGCGTGGGTTTCCGGCGAAAGGATCGACAAGAACACCGGCTCCAGTTCCGAGATTCCGAAGGCAAACATTTGATACAGCCGCTTGCGGTTCACCCGCAGTGGTTCCAGGCTGACCGTCGACTGGCAGCCGCCGCAGGGCGCTGCCAGCGGATCGCGCGATCCATTCCATAGCGCCGGCGCCGATTCCATATAGGCGAAGACCGTTCCGGCCGTTTCGCGCATGGCGTTGACCAGATCGGAAGGCGGATTCTCCGGGCGTGCTTTCGTTCCCAGGTACGACTGGCTCACATTCGAGCGCTCGCCGATGGCGGACAAGGTCATCCATAGCTCCGCGCCCCGCTGCCCAGGTTCCTGTGACCAGATGTCCTGCTGCAGAAAGTGGCTGCTCAAGCTGCCGGAAAAAGCGAAGTCGGAAGGGTACGGTTCCCGGACAGGGCAGGCATAAATGGCGCGCGCCAGAGGATAGATCAAATTGCGAATGAGCAGGCCATCGAACTTCTGGCGTCGATAGACGGGCAGCACCAGGTCGCGGCTGTCCTTCAGCACGGGGCGGACTAAGCGGTCGATCCAGTCGGGCTCCACCGTGGTTGACTCGGGGGAAACGACCGCGCAGGCCTTGGCCTGCAGCAGGTCGGCCGCGGCCAGGATGGTGTGCAGCGCCAGGCCGGTTGCCGGACCTCCTTCATATTGGGTGCTGATGCTGTGCAGGGTGCGGAGGGCCCGCACATCGGGCGTCACGCCCATGTCGCTGATCGACGCTGCCCGCACCAGGTCCTGGGTGCCGTCGCGCGAACCGCCATCGGCATTGATGATCACCGAACGCGCCCGCGGAAAATACGTCAGCAGCCCCGCCCGTACCGCCTGCACGACTCGGCCCACGGTTCGGGAATCGTTGTAGGTGGGCACACCGACGAGAATGTCCACTTCGCCGACATTCATCAACTCGTGTAAGAACGCGTCCGAAAGTATGCTCTCGTCAGGCAAAACCGCTCCAAGCTTCTAGCTGTGAGCTTCCAGCTGAACCAGGTTTGGTTTGCCGGGAGCTAGCAGCGAGTGGCTAGCGCTAAACTTTCCTCAATTTAAACCAATAAAACTGATACGGACCTAAAGTTAACAGATACGGCAGGTCGCCAATTCGAGGAAAGATGTTCCTGCCGAACATCTCAATCAGGATATTCCCCTTATAGGGCTTCAGATCGAGTTCCACCGCCTGCGCTGCGCCCGAGAGATTGTTCACCACCAGGATCGTATCCCTGCCCAGCTTTCTCACGTAGGCCAGCACGCGATGGTTCGCGGGATAAAGAAACTCGATCGATCCTCTTCCAAACACCGGCGTAGACTTCCGCACCCGGATGATCCGCTTCATCCACGACAGCAGCGAGTGATCGAAGCGCTTTTGCGCATAGACATTGATCACGGGGTATCCATAGACGGGGTTCATGATAAGCGGCGAGTACAGTTGTTCCGGATCGGCTGGCGAGAACCCGCCGTTCCAGCCTGCGTCCCACTGCATGGGCGTGCGTACGCCATTGCGATCGCCAAGATTGACGTTGTCACCCATTCCGATCTCGTCCCCGTAGTAAATAATAGGAGTCCCGGGCAGCGACATCAGCATTCCATTCATCAGTTCGATCTTGCGGCGGTCATTGTCGAGCAGGGGCGCCAGCCGGCGCCGAATCCCGAGGTTCAGCCGCATGGCCTTGTCTTTCGCATACTCGTCGTACATGTAATCGCGTTCCATATCGGTGACCATTTCCAGGGTCAGCTCGTCATGGTTGCGAAGGAAAAGGCACCACTGGCAGGTCTCGGGAATCTCGGGTGTTTGCTTCAAGATCTCGGTGATCGGTTTGCGGTCTTCCAGTTTCACGCCCATGAACATGCGCGGCATGAGCGGAAAGTGAAATGCCATGTGAAACTCATCTCCGTGCGAGAAATAGGCGCCCAGGTCGGCCGGCCACTGATTGGCTTCGGCTAAGAGCATGCGCCCGGGATACTCGCGGTCCAAGCGAGAGCGCAGGTCCTTGATAACCGCATGAGTTTCCGGCAGGTTCTCGCAATTCGTGCCTTCGCGCTCCACCAGGTACGGCACTGCATCCAGGCGGAACGCATCGACGCCCATGTCCAGCCAAAACTTCATCACGCTCCACATTTCCTCGTGGACCTGGGGATTGTCCCAATTCAAGTCGGGCTGGTGGCTGAAGAAACGGTGCCAGTAATACTGCTTGGAAACCGGGTCCCACGCCCAGTTGGAAAGTTCCGTGTCCAGAAAAATGATGCGCGTGCCCTTGTACCTGGTATCGATATCGCTCCACACATACCAGTTACGCCGGGGATTTTCGCGCGAACTCCTCGATTCCTGGAACCAGGGATGCTGGTCCGAGGTGTGGTTCAACACCATCTCGATGATGACGCGAATGCCTCGCTTGTGTGCCGCATCCAGAAAGGTCTTGAAGTCGTCGAGGGTGCCGTAGGTGGGATTGACCGAACGGTAATCGGAGATGTCATACCCGTCATCGCGCAGGGGAGAGGGGAAGAACGGCATCAGCCAGATGCAAGTGACCCCCAGGTCCTGCAGGTGATCCAGTTTCTGCGCCAAACCGCGGAAGTCCCCATTCCCATCTCCGCTGCTGTCGTAAAAAGCGCGGACGTGGACCTGGTAAATAATCGCGTCCTTGTACCAAAGCGCGTCTTGTCCTGGCAAATCCGTTTTCCCCGAATGTAGTGGTGTGGCGCGGGCGCTCTCGCCCGCGTGGCAGGTGCGGCAAATACAGTTTAGATGCTGCCCTGCCCTGGTTTGGAGCTCTGACAATACTCTACGGCACGGGCTTGAGGAAATCCCGGCAACCGCGTGGCGCGGACACTCTTGTCCGCGAGACGTCTCCACGCGCACACAGCGTGTTAGCAGGCAGACATGTACCCTCCGCTAGTGCGACGTTAACTGTCGTATTTTCAGCAATATCCTTCTGGGCAGTCATTTGCCCCTCGTCCTGATGCTTCAAGGGGGACGGGTATGCAGATGGCAATCACATTCATGGCGGTGGTAGCAGGGCTGGTCTTCTCCGTGGCCGTGGGCCTGGTGGTGGAGGAATTCATTTTCGGGCAAGTTTTCCGCATTTTCTTTACGCCCGCGCCTGTGCCGGTGAAGGCGGAGCAACGCCGATAATCTCCATCCCAATCGGCCAAAGTAATGAGCACTCAGCATTCAGCGCTTAGCTGGCGCCTGACGGTGGGGGCGGATCCGGGCCCCAGAGCGAAACCGAATGCTGAGTGCTGACTGCTGACGCGTCATCACAGCCGTCACTATGCCATGGCCGCCGCAGGTTATAATTCGCCCAATCCGCAAATGTTGCTTCCGTCCTCACGCGTGGTCGTGGCTTGGTGTGTTTGTCTCCTGCTGAAACAACTGACCTTTGCGACCGACTGGCGCACTCCCGAAAGCCAACTTGCTGCCAAGATCGAAGCGCTGACCGGTCCCAGCGTGATCGCGTTGGACGTGCGCAATGCCTCGTCTATCGCTCCAGCGGAAATAGACGAAATCCGGCGCGGTCTGGCCTCGGCCCTCACAACCTCTGGCATCCAAGTCTGGCAACCGGACCAGGCCGGAGTGCAAGTTCATGTGACGCTCTCGGAAAATCTGCAGAATTACGTGTGGATTGCCGAAGTTCACAAGGGAACCGCCGAGCCGGCGGTCACGATAATTTCCCTTCCGCGCCCCGCTGCCACGCTGGTCGCGCAGAACGCGCCTCCCTTGACCCTGCATGCAACCACACTGCTGTCGCGTGCCGAGCCAATCCTCGACGCCGCAGTACTCGAGGGCTCCCCGCGACGGATGCTGGTGCTGGGCATAGGAGCGGTCGCCATCTACCAGTGGAATAACTCGCAGTGGAACATGACGCAGGTGTTGCCAATCCATTCCGATCATCCCTTGCCGCGCGATCCGCGGGGCCGGATTCTGCCGGGGAAAGATCACCTCCTCGACGCGTATTTACCGGGACTGATCTGCCACAGCACAAACACCAATCCACCGGGGATGGAGTGCTCGGCCAGCGACGATTCCTGGCCGTTGCAAACGCCGGGATTCGGCCTTTCCGCTTTCTTTTCGCCGGCGCGAAATTTCTTTACTGGCGCGATTGTGCCGGGAATCGGCAAACAGCGCTCGGCGCCGGCCTTTTATTCTGCCGCAGCCGTGCCGCGCGCCAATTACACGTTGTGGATTCTGAGTGGCGTGGATGGAGATCTGCATCTGCTGGACGGCATCAACCAGCAAGTGCTGGGCAAAGTGCATTGGGGCAGCGACATTGCCGGCATGCACGCAGCCTGCCGTCCGGGCTGGCAGGTGCTGGCGACTTCCGCGGATAGCGATCAGGAAGATTCCGTTCAAGCTTTTGAGTTTCCCGATCACGAGCCGGTCGCTGTAAGCCAAAGATTGAACTTGAGCGGCACCATCACGGCATTGTGGAGCGCGGCCGACGGAAGCAGCGCAACGGCAGTTTACCGGGCTTCGGAAACCGGCAACTATGAAGCGGTTCAGCTTACTCTTACTTGCGGCCAGTAGCCTGGCTTGCATCGCGGCAAGCGCGGAAACCCGGCCGCATTACGGCGGAACTCTGCGCATCGCGCTTCGAGAGGCGCCGCAGTCCCTGGCCCCGTCGAATATGACGGGCCCGGCACTTTCGAATCTGTCGCGGCAGATTTTCGAAACCCTGGTCGCCTTGGACGACCGTGGCCGCCCGCAACCGCTGCTGGCGGCCTCCTGGCAATCCGAACCCGGTTATCAGCGTTGGCGCTTTATGCTGCGCAGCGGTGTCTCTTTTCATGATGGAACGCCGCTCGATGCTGGATCGGTCGTGGCCTGTTTGCGCAACGGCAACCCGGGGTGGAGAGTGCTGGAGGCGGGCAATGCGGTGATCATCGAGACCGATACTCCGGACCCCGGAATCCCATCCGAGCTTGCCCTCGCGCGCAACGGCATCGTTCGCGGCAGCGGCTCGCAAGTTAATGGGACGGGACCATTCGTCAGCAGATTCGATCCCGGCAAACATCTCACGCTCGTTGCCAACGATCAATACTGGGGCGGCCGGCCTTTCCTGGATTCCGTGGAAGTGGACTTTGGCGTGAATGATCGTGATGCCATGGTTGCTCTCGATCTTGGAAAAGCGGATGTGATGGAAGTGGCTGCCGAGAATATTCAACGCATGCGCGCTCAGGACCACATCGTAGATGCTTCCGATCCGATGGAGTTCATCGCTCTGGTGTTCGCTGGCGATCCAGCTTCGGATATGGACCTGCACGCGCGCACCATTCTTGCGCAGAGCCTGGACAAGGCGGCCATCAGCAACGTGGTCTTGCAAGGCGGAGGCGAACCCGCCGGCGCCCTTCTTCCCAACTGGCTTTCGGGATACGCCGTAATCTTTGATTGGGAGGCGGCAGAGCGCCCGCAGCGCACCGAGGCTTATCTTCGCCCGCTATCCCTTGCCTATGATTCTTCCGATGCCATTGCCCGCCTGGTTGCGGAGCGAATCCTGCTGAATGCGCGCGATGCGGGACTCACTGTCCAACTCACAACCTCGGGCATCGCCGATGTGCGTCTTGGGCGCGTTCCGGTCGTGTCGTCCGATGCTCGTCTGGCGCTGAGTCAAATCGCCAAAGATCTTCAGCTGCCCATGCCTAAGTGGAATGGCGATTCGCTCGAAGATTTGTACGCGGCTGAAAAATTGTTGCTGCAATCGCATCGCATTGTTCCGTTGCTTCACCTGCGCACGGCCGTGGCTCTGCGCGCCAACGTTCGCGGATGGATTACTTTTCCCGATGGCCGCTGGAACCTGGCCCCGGTCTGGCTCGCACCGGAGAAGCCATGACGTTCCGCCGCCGTCTGCTGCTGCTGTTTGCGCTTACCGTTGCAGTGTCCGTAATTGCAGTGGCCTGGATGGTTTCCACGATGGCGCGGCGCGCTTTCGATCGTGCCAACGACGAACGGACCGCCGCTTTGGTAGCCCAGTTTCGTCATGAATTCAACCGCCGCCGCGACGAAGTAAGCCGCCGGATCCAGGCTGCCGCTTCCACCCCGGAAGCGCAGCGAATGGCGGTCGCCGCCGCCCAGGCTTCCCCAAACTACAACGCATTCCTGGACGATGCGCAATCCGTAGCCGAATCGCAGCAGTTGGACTTTCTGGAGTTTACCGACGACCGTGGCACGATCATCTCCTCCGCCCAATGGCCGGCGAAATTCGGATACAAGGAGCCGCTCGCCGCGTCCTCAGTTCCCGCTGGGGCTTTCTTGAAAGCGGAAGAGACGCCGCCAGGCACAGTGCTGGGCCTGTTTGCTGTGCGTACCGCAGCAGCGGGCGACCGCAAGCTCTACGTGATCGGCGGCGTCCGGCTCAATTCCACGTTCCTGTCTACACTCGAACTGCCCGCCGGAATGCGTGTCTTCTTCTACGAAAATCTCGATCCGAGCGCCGGTTTCGTTGCCAGCCACGTTTTTGCGGCAAGCGGAACGCTGCAGGATGCCCAGCCGCTCGCTTCCGTGATAGAAACCGTGGCCCGCGAGCCACGCGAGATGACCACCGTCGTGCATTGGGATTCCGGACAAGACGAGACCGTCAACGCGTTTCCCATGAAGGGAGAGAACAACCAACTCCTGGGCATTCTCCTGGTCGGCAGCTCGCGCGAGATTTATAACCAACTTCGGAGCCAGATTCGCTCCGCGGCATTTCTCGCCGCCGCCGCCGGCTTGCTCCTCGCCATTCTGCTCAGCAGTTGGGCCGCTGCGCGGGTCACCAAGCCGGTTGAGGAACTTGCTCATGCCGCCCACGACGTTGCGGCCGGAAACTGGGATACACAAGTGAGAGCGCGCTCTAACGACGAACTCGGGGAACTCGCTGAATCGTTCAACCGGATGACCCGCGAGTTGATCGAGCATCGCGAGCGCCTGGTCCAGGCGGAACGCGTGGCCGCGTGGCGCGAACTCGCCCGCCGGCTTGCCCATGAACTCAAGAACCCGCTCTTCCCACTGCAATTGACGGTCGAGAACCTCATTCGCTCGCGCGATCAGGATCCGCAGCTCTTTGACAGCACTTTTCGCGAGAGCGCGGCGGCGTTGCTGTCGGAAATCGCCAACCTGAAAAACATCATCGCGCGCTTCAGCGAATTTTCTAAAATGCCGCAGCCGCAGTTTCGGAGGGTTGAGCCGAATGACTTGCTGAAAACCGTTGCGATGACCCATAAAGCGCAATTGGAGGCTGCCGGAATCGAATGCCGTCTGGATTTGCATGCTGCGGAGCCGATTGCCGCGGACCCCGATCTCCTCTATCGAGCGCTGTCCAACCTGGTGCTGAACGCGATCGACGCGATGCCCCAGGGAGGCACTTTGACCTTGCGCGCTTCGCAAGCTGTCGGCTCAGCACGCATGGAAGTCGCTGACAGCGGTCCCGGTCTGGCTGCAGAAGAATCGGCCCGCCTGTTCACGCCGTATTACACCAGCAAGCCGCAGGGCACAGGGCTCGGCCTGGCGATCGTGCAGTCGATTGTCAGCGACCATGGCGGGAGAATCAGCGTCAGCAGCCAGCCGGGAGAAGGCACAACGTTTATCATCGAACTGCCCAGCAACCGCGATAAGGTGCCTGCGAGTGCCGGCATGCACATTTGAGGAGCGCACTTGCCGCGCAAGGCAAATTTACTGATCGTCGACGACGACCCGAACACGCTGGCGCAGTTGTCGCTCGCCTTTCGCCTGGCTGGCCACGAAGCGACCGTCTGCGACCAGGCGGGGAAAGCCCTCCAGCTCGCCAAATCCGACAGCTTCGACCTGATTTTTTCTGACGTGGTCATGCCCGGCAAAGACGGGCTTACATTCCTCGAAGAATTGCGTGCCGCTGGAAATACAACTCCCGTAGTCATGATTTCCGGCCAGGCGCACATCGAAATGGCGGTGAAAGCGACCAAACTCGGCGCGCTCGATTTCCTGGAAAAACCCGTCTCCCGTGACAAGCTGCTGCTGACCGTGGACAACGTCCTCAAGCTCCAGCGTCTGGAACTGGAGAATCGCCAGCTACGCCAGCGCCTGGGCCAGTACCAGATCGTCTGGACCGGCGACGCGATGAAAAAAGTGATGGCCCAGGTGGAGCGCGTCGCCCCCACCGAGACGCGGGTCTGCATCCTGGGTGAAACCGGCACCGGCAAGGAACTGATCGCGCACACGCTGCACGAAAAAAGTCCGAGGGCTGCCGGGCCATTTGTCGCGGTGAATTGCGCCGCGGTGCCGGCCGAACTGATTGAATCTGAACTGTTCGGGCACGAGAAAGGCTCGTTCACCGGCGCGGCGGGAAAGCACCTGGGCAAATTCGAGCAGGCGGATCACGGAACGCTGTTCCTGGACGAAATCGGCGATATGCCGCTCACCATGCAGGCCAAGCTGCTGCGGGTTCTCGAAGAAGGCAAAGTCGAACCCATCGGCTCAGCCAAGCCGGTGTCGGTCGACGTGCGCGTGATCGTCGCCACCCATCGCAACCTGGAGGCCATGGCCCGCGAGGGAAAATTCCGCCAGGATCTGTTTCACAGGGTTTACGTTTTTCCCCTGGCCCTTCCGCCGCTGCGTGAACGTCGCGACGACATCCCCGCATTGGTCGAGCACTTTGCGGCTCAGGTTTGCGCGCAAAACAACTGGAAGCCGGTTACGTTCACTGCTGACGCAATCAAAGCTCTGCAGGAGTACGCCTGGCCCGGCAACATCCGCGAACTGCGCAACATGGTCGAACGCCTGATGCTGCTGGCGCCCGCAGACGGGGTGACGGGCGATACGGTCCGCTCGGTCCTGGCTCCCGCAGTCGCCTCCGGCGGAATTGCTGTCGGGTCTGGAACTCTCTCGCAGCGCGTTGAGCAATTCGAGCGCGAGGTGATCTTGAACGAACTCAAGCACGCCGGCTTTCACATGACCAATGTTGCGAAAGCCCTTGGCCTCGAGCGCAGCCACTTGTACAAGAAAGCCGAGCAACTCGGAATCGACATCCGCAAAGCCCGCCGCGAGGGCGAAGAGTCCTGACCGACAGAAGTGTTTGAGCCGCAATCTGCCTTTAGCAATTAGCATGGGCGCCATCCTGGCGAAATGCTTAGTGTTAAATGCAAACCGGCGACGAATTCTCCCGCGCTGAAGCAGCGGCGCAGTTCCTGCTGCACGATGTTCCCGCGCGCCCGCGCGTTGTTCTGGTGCTGGGCTCCGGGCTGGGCAGTTTTGCCGAAGAATTTACCGACGCGATCCGCATTCCCTATAGCAATATTCCCCACTTTCCAGTTTCCACCGCCATCGGTCATGCCGGGCAGTTGGTCATCGGTTGTGTTGCCGGCGTTCCCGTGATCGCGATGCAGGGCCGTGTGCATCTCTACGAGGGTTATTCGGCTCGGCAAGTCGCGTTTCCGGTTCGAGTCTTCGGGCGCATGGGCATTCGAGCCGCGATTTTTACCAATGCTGCGGGCGGAATCAATCTCCAATATCAACCAGGCGCATTGGTACTGCTTCGCGATCACATCAATTTGCAGGGACAAAATCCATTGACCGGCTTCAACGACGACCGCTTCGGCGTGCGCTTTCCCGACATGACCTATGCCTATTCGAAAGAGTTGCGTGATATCGCAAAGCGCCAGGCATTGCGCCTGGGCAAAAACTTGAGCGAAGGAGTCTATGCGGCGCTGCTTGGCCCCAGCTATGAGACTCCGGCGGAGATCCGCCACCTGCGCTCCATTGGCGCTGACCTGGTGGGCATGTCCACGGTCCCCGAAGTGATCGCGGCGCGGCACATCGGAATGGAAGTGCTGGCAATTTCCTGCGTGGCGAACATGGCCGCGGGAATCCTCGATCAGGTGCTCACCGCGGAAGAGGTCTTCGAAACCACCTCCCGGGTGCGAGGCGATCTTGTGGCATTACTGCGCGCGGTGATCCCGGAAATTTCAAGGGCGGTCGAATCCAAATAGCACTTAGTCTTCCGGCACGGCGCCCGGGAGGACGCGGATATCGGGAAGGTTGCGGTACTTCTCGGCATAATCCAGTCCATAGCCGACGACGAATTCATTGGGAATCCTGAAGCCCACGTAATCCGCTTCGATGTTCAGTTTCCGTCGGTCGGGCTTGTCGAGAAGAGCGGCGATTCGCAGGCTTTTCGGTTCATGTCCCAACAGAAGGCGCTTCAGAAAGGTGAGCGTTAGCCCGGTATCGAGAATGTCTTCCACGAGGATGACGTTTTGGCCGCGCAGGGAGTGCTCGACGTCTTTGATCAAGCGGACTTCGCCGGTTGAGTCCCAAACTTTTTCCTGCTTCGGCCCTCGCGGGTTGCCGTAGCTGGTGACGCCAATGAAATCGAAGGTGGCGTCCACGCCGACGTTGCGGACGAGGTCGCTCAAGAAGATTGCCGCACCTTTCAAAACGCCGATAAACAGCACCGGCTCTCCCCGTGAATCCCGCGTGATCTGTTTGCCCATTTCCGCAACCCGCGCCGCGATCTGGTCGCGCGAGAGCAAAATCTTGAGCTCGTTCATAGGGCAACATCGTACACGCCGCGGCCCGCGCCGCCAAAACTCTCGCGGATCGGCTCACATTTGACTTGGAGGGTGCCGGCTGCTGGTTGTGGCATCGGAGTGAGACGGCGGCATTCAGGGATGGGCCTCGAACCAGTCCTCAACCGTGTTCAATTCCGTGGTTCTGCGGTAGTTCGGCAGGCTTTCCACGAACACCCGGCCGTACGCCTTTTTCAGAATTCGGTTGTCGAGTAAGGTTAACAGCCCGCGGTCGTGCAAGGAGCGGATGAGGCGGCCAAAGCCTTGTTTGAGAGTGATGACCGCAGACGGGACCTGGTAGTCGAAGAATGCGTTTCCGCCCGCGGCATCGATGGCTTTGACGCGGGCTGCGACGACGGGATCCGATGGTACCGCGAATGGCAGCCGGTCGATAATCACGCAGCTGAGTTGCTCGCCTTGCACGTCGACGCCCTGCCAGAACGAGGCCGTTGCAAACAGGACGCAATGCGGCGTCAGGCGGAACTCCTCGAGAAGTGCGCTCTTGGGCGCATCGCCCTGCAGCAGCATGGGGAATTCGACTTCGCCCAGGAGCCGCTGATAGATGTCGCGCATCTGCGCGTAGCTGGTAAAGAGGACAAAGGCGCGGCCGCGCGTGATCTCGAGCAGGCGGCGGATGCGCTCCGCCGCCTTGGGTGCGAATTGCGGCGTGCGCGGATCGGGTAGATCCGGCGGCACGTAGAAGAGCGCCTGGTTCTGGTAATCAAAGTGTGAGGGCAGCACAAGATCGCGCGCGTGCTCGATGCCAAGGCGCCCGCGAATGTAGTCGAAGCCGCCGCCGACCGCCAAGGTGGCGGAAGTCAGGACTGCCGCCTCCAGTTTGGACCACAACGCCTCGCGCAGCACCGGGCCAACGTCGATGGGCGTAGCTTGCAAAGAGATGTGTGATCGTTCTCGCCCGCTGCGGCGCCGCTCGATCCAGAAAACCGTGTTGGCATCTTCCTGCTCGAGCAGGAAGCCGAGTTGCACCTGCAACTCCTGCGCGCGGCGGGTGAAAGCGTAAACCTCCTCGGGCCGCGAGGGCATATTTTCCATTTCCGCCCCGATTCGCGCCAGGGACTGCTGCAGCGCGACAAACTCATCTCCGTTTTCTTCCAGGAATTCGCGCCGGTTTTCAAAAGCGAAGCGGCCGTCGCCCTCGGGCAGCAGCGAAAAGAAGAATGCCGAGCGCTCGCGCAGGCTCTTGATCGCGCCGGAAAGCGAAGCCGTGTAGAGGCGGTTGCGTTGCAGCGAGGCTTCGATGTCGCGGCACAGTTCCTCCATGCGCGCGGCGCTGACGGAAATCCCAAAGTAGCTGCCGGCCACGTCTTCGAGTTCGTGCGCCTCGTCGAAGATGACGATTCCTGCATCCGGCAGAATGCCCGCATCCGGCGCGCCTTCGGCTTGCTGCTTGATGCCGAGGTCGGCGAAAAATAAGTGATGGTTCACGATGACAATGTCGCTCTCGGCGGCGCGGCGGCGCATCTCCGTGATGAAGCACTTCTCCCACGAACTGCATTTCTGGCCAAGGCAGCTGTCGGCGCGGGCATCAAGTTTGTGCCATAACGCGCTGGCTTCGGGCAGGGAAGCGAGTTCGGCGCGGTCGCCAGTATGCGTGTTTTGCTCCCACGCTGAGATGACGCGGTATTGTTCGATTTCGTCGAGACCGCTTAACACCGGCTGATCGGTCAAATCGTAGAGCTTCTTGCGGCAAAGATAGTTATTTCTCCCCTTCATGTAGCAGACGCTCAGGCCGCGACTGCCGTTGGGGTAGAGTGCCTGTTCGAGGAAGGGAACATCTTTATGGAAGAGCTGCTCCTGGAGGTTCTTGGTTCCGGTGGAGATGATGACGCGCTTGCCGGAACGCATGACCGGCATCAGGTAGGCCAAGGTTTTTCCCGTGCCGGTGCCGGCTTCGACGATCAAGTGCCTGCGTTCCGCGATGGCCTGCTCGACCGCCTGCGCCATCTGCAACTGTCCACGGCGGAATTCGTAGGCCGGGTGCGTGCGGGAGAGCAGGCCTCCGGGGGAGAAGAATTGATGGAGCGAGGCTGTTTTTGCGGATGAAGCGACGGTATGGGAACTCGAGGACACTGAGTCTCTATAATAATTGGGACAATTGCCTGCGACGCGGGGGACTGGCACCGGCCCATGTAGGGCGGGCACCCTCGCCCGTCCAGGTCGAGCCACAGCTCGACAGCTCTCTTCTGCACATGCCATCACCCCTCATCGCCATTGTCGGCCGCCCGAATGTGGGTAAGTCCACGCTGTTCAACCGCCTGGTTGGATCGCGACGGGCCATCGTTGGCGATGAGCCCGGCATCACTCGTGACCGTCTCTACGGCGAGGCGCACTGGCGCGGGCATGAGCTTCGCGTGGTCGATACTGGCGGGATCATTCCGGAAGAGAAGGAGTTGATTCCGGCTGAGATCTTTCGGCAGGCGCGCGTGGCTTTGGACGAGGCGGCGGCGGTGGTGATGGTGGTGGATGGACGCAGCGAACTGGCCGGACCGGATCTGGAGTTAGCGCGATTGTTGCAGAAAACCGGAAAGCCACTCTTTCTCGCAGTCAATAAGGTGGACTCGACAAAGCAGGAAGGGCTGGCCGGCGATTTTCATCGGCTGGGCATTCGGGAAATTTGCGCGATTTCTGCGGAACACGGGCGTGGAGTCGATGAACTTCTCGACAGCATCGTGGCTGTGCTTGAGTCCACAACGCTTTTAACCGCCGGGGGCACAGAGAACACAGAGGGCGCCCAGGATCCCAGCCAGGGGCCGACGACCGACGACGTACGACCAGCGACCGACAGCGAAGAGCCGACAGCCGAGGGCGAAGAGCCCGCAGCCGAAGTCAAAGTTGCCATCATCGGCCATCCCAATGTTGGCAAGTCCACGCTGCTGAACCGGCTCACGGGAATTGAACGCGCGATAGTGTCTCCGATTCCGGGCACGACGCGCGATGCGGTCGATGAAATTGTCCAGCGCGACGGCAACGCCTTTCGATTTATCGACACTGCCGGAATCCGCCGCAAGGGGAAAACTCACCTGATGGCAGAAAAGCTGTCGGTGGTAATGGCGCGCAAGCACCTCGAAGCCGCCGACATTGCCTTGCTGGTGATTGACGCGACCGAAGGCGTAAGCGCGCTCGACGCTTCCATCGCCGGCTACGCGCATGAGAGCGGACGCTCGGTCATCATTCTGGTCAATAAGTGGGACCTGGTCACAAGCGGCCAGAAGAAAGCCGTGAGCCAGTCCCGCTCGGCGAGAATTCAGGAGTACAAGCGCTCCGGCGACCGCGCCGCTTACGAGCAGCGCCTGCGTTATGCGCTGAAGTTCTTAAGCTACGCTCCTGTCCTCTTTATATCGGCATCGACGGGCAGAGGCACGGAGAAGATATTTTCCGCGATTGAAGAAGTCGCGGCCGAGCGGCGGAAGCGGATCACGACCGCCGAGATGAACCGCTTTCTCAGGCAGATCGACTTCGACCGCGCTTCAGTTCCGGCGCAGCAGCGCGTAAAAATTCTTTATATGACCCAGGCGGCCGTGGCTCCGCCCACGTTCGTCCTGTTCACCGACCGCCAGGTGAAGCTGCACTTTTCCTATCAGCGCTTTCTGGAGAACCAGATTCGGCGGGCATTCGGCTTTGCAGGCACGCCGATCTGGATCAAGGTGCGGGCCAGGGGTTAGCAATCATTTGTCCGGTCCGCGGCATGTCGGCCATTGCAGCAGGTGACAGGGTTTGTTGCATCCAATCTGGCATCAGGGAGGAAGGAGTTTGCATCTACCGAAGCTGCATCCGATATCTCTGTTTCTAGTTGTGATCGTTTCGTGCTCGCTGCTGGCCCAGAACCCCCAGCTGCACGTGCCGCGCTCGCGGAGATTTCCCACCGTATTCTTTACCTCTGTGTTGTGGAGCGCCGATCCCGCCTACTACTCGATCGCGCTGGACTCATCCGGCACGGCCACCTATGAATCGTTGCCCGCCTCGGTGGGGCGGAACGGCGTGCCTTACACGATGGAGTTCCAGGTCAGCGACCGGACGCGGCGGATCGCCTTCAACCTCGCTCAAGGCCTGAATTATTTTTCCGGCATGCAGAACCAGGCGATCCCGTCGCCGCAAACCACGCGGGTCCACACGCTGGCCTACATCGACACGACTTTCAATAATCAATTCAGCTATGGAACTTCGTCGAATGCCGACCTGGAGGAACTAACGTCCGTATTCGAAGAAGTATCGGAAACCTTTGAAAACGGGCGCAGGCTGGTCTACCTTCAGCAGCATGACAAGAATGCGCTGGGGCCGGAACTGCAGCGGCTTGACCATGAGACGCAACACCGGCGCACGCGCGAGTTTCAAGCGCTTACCCCGATTTTGCGCGGCCTGGTGCAGGATCAAAGTCTTGGCGGAGACGTCCGCCGCGAGGCGGCGAAACTGCTGACCCTGGCGGAGGGCCTGCACTGAAAACGCGTTCACGGATTGCACCCATCCGCGATTTGTCGCTATCTGCAACGGACCTGCTGCCAGACGGTTGGCCCGGCGCCTGGCTCCTGGTAGCTGGGATTTTTCTGCTGACCCCGATTTGCGGACCGCTTCTCTCCGCCCAGGACAATTACGAAATCCAGGTTTACGGCTCTGACATGGTGGCGCCGCACAACACCATGGTGGAGTTGCATTCCAATTTCACCGTCGACGGCAGCAAAAGCGTAGTCGATGGCGTCCTGCCTTCGAATCATGCCGAGCACGAGACGGTGGAGATCACGCAGGGATTCACCGACTGGTTCGAAACCGGCTTCTACATTTTCACCAGCATTCAACCGAATGGCGGCTGGCAGTGGGTGGGCGACCACATTCGTCCGCGCTTCCGCGTTCCTGAAGCCTGGCACTGGCCGGTGGGGGTGAGCCTCTCCAACGAGATCGGATATCAGCGCCGCGCGTTCTCGCCGGATACGTGGACATGGGAGATACGGCCGATCGTCGACCGCAAGCTGGGGCGCTGGTACCTGAGTTTCAATCCGGCGCTCGACCGTTCGTGGCACGGAGAAAGCGTAAATAAAGGAGTGGAGTTTTCGCCCAATGCGAAGGTCAGTTACGATTTCACCAAGCGCATTGCCGGGGGGTTGGAATATTACGCGTCGTATGGTCCGCTGACCGGCTTCGATCCGCTGCACGAGCAGCAACAGCAGTTTTTCCCCTCGGTTGACGTCGACTTCGGCCCGCAGTGGGAGTTCAATTTTGGCGTAGGGGTCGGTACCACCGCATCGACGGACCACCTCATTGTTAAGTGCATCATCGGCAGACGGTTCGATTGGAGCCGAAAAAAATGATGTGACGGGCAGTCCAGCAGTCAGCCGGGCTCAGTGCCGGAATCGTGACGCTCGAGACAAATCGCCGACTTGAGCGCCTTAACGGTTGGGGAAACCCGCCCAGTTCCGTCCGATGAATGCAAAGCCGCACGCTGAGCCAGAAACATAGCCGATTTGTTAAGCTGATTCCGCAGTCCTGGCGCTGCGGAAGCGCATGCGGTCCGGTGATCGTCCCGGTCTTCAAAACCGGCGGGTGGCATCTAGCGGTGTCGCCGGTGGGTTCGACCCCCACTCGCTTCCGCCATTCAAACAAGCACCTGGTGAGCTTCACGCTTTTTTCGTGAGGGCGGCGCGGATTCGCCGGCCCACGATCGCGTCCTCACCGGGTTGCAGCATCCACACTCCGACCACCAGCGTGTTCGCATCCGCCGGAATGCCCTGGTTGGGCTTTTGACCCGTGTTGGGGTTCAGTTCGATCGAAGGAGTGCCCTTGCGCAAAGCCTCCACCACCTGTCCGGTCGTGACGCCGGTGACTGCGGGGTCAAAGCGTATCAGGAGATGGGGGACATGGTTGGCGATCTTTGGGACCACGGTTTCCGTCCGAACCGACGCAATACCCTGGACGGCGCCGGCAATGAGATCGGCGCGCTTCTGGTAGTCGCCCTGCATCTCTTCTTCGGTATGGGAAAGCACCCAGTCGACCGCCGCAACCATGCCCACAATCTGTTCCTTCGCCACCTTCATGCCGCGGCCGATCCCTTCTCCGGGATTATTATTGGCCAGGGCCAAGTCGGTGAGGACCTTACGCCCCAGCAGGAGACCGGCATTTTGCGGGCCGCGTATGCCCTTGCCCCCGGAAAAAGCGACCAGGTCAAAACCCATGCCGGTGTATTTCCATAGATTCGAAATGGGCGGCATGTCGGCGGCGGCATCCAGGTGGCAGGGAATGTTGTGCTCGTGCGCCACCCGCAGCCACTCTTCCCGGCCGATCTGGGCGCTGCCGGCGATCCCATCCTCGTCTTCCGCAGCATTAAAAAAATTCGTCATCACCGCGTTGCCTGCCCCGCATGCCCGCTTATAGTCGTCGAGCGTGACCACCTCGGTCACCCGCGCCCCACAGAGATACATGGCGCGGTCATATTCATAGCGGTGAGCCCGCTGCACGATGACCTGATTTTTCATGCCGTCAATTGCCTGCGGCATGTCCGTAATCTTGATGTTGTTTGCATACTGCAGGCAGGCGGCGGTCGCCAGGCTGATGGCTCCCGAAGCACCCGAGGTCACCACTGCTCCCTCGCACTTGAGGCGGCGCGCGATGTACTCGCCTGCCTTCTGCTGCAGTTCATGCAATCGCACCGGATGAAGCGCGGACTTCTGCACCGCTGCCAGAACCTGGGGAGGCATGCAGGCAGCCGTCAGCGTGGTATAGGTGCCGGCGGCGTTGATAATCGTTGGGACTCCAAGTTTTGCATAGTAATCCTCGCCCTCGGAGGTTACGGCCGGCGACGAAAGAGCTTTGGCGCGGGAAAGCAGCGGCACCGCGCTGATGGCCGCGGCCAGCGAACTGGCCCATCGAAAGAAGCCGCGACGGGAAGGCAAGCCTGCTTGCAATTCAGACGATCCTGACATGACAGTCGCTCCTCGCTTCAGAAACTTGGGAAGAAGTGTATATCGGGCGTGGTTGTGGATGAATCGGTTCAAAAGCGGCGGCCGGCATCTGGCGCGGTCAGCGGTAGGTTCGAGCACCACTGGCTTCGCCGTTCACATTTCTTCTTCAATCCAGACGCTGTCCGGCAATGGACACCAGAGTCCGTAAATGGCCAGTCTTGATCCAGCTTACCCCATCCTAGGGCTAAAATTTCCAACGACATAGCACCGCTTTCATGCTGGCATCGCCCGTGCACGGAGGTGAATCGTGGATATCGCCCGGCCAGAGTTCAAGCAACAGAAGCGTCGCAAGCAAATCCTGTGGGGCGCGGTTGGTCTCGTCTGTCTTGGCGCGGCTACGGTGGGAGTTTCCCGGCTGAAGCCCGCGGCTCCCGAGGTTGAACGCAGCACCGTATGGACCGACACCGTGAAGCGCGGTTCGATGCTTCGCCAGGTCCGAGGGCTCGGCTCGTTGATTCCCAGCCAGGAGTTCACCCGTCAAATACCGGCAGAGACCGAAGCGACGGTGGTTCGAATCCTGAAACTCGCCGGATCGCAAGTGAAGCCCGACACCATTCTGCTCGAGATGAGCAATCCGCAGGTGGAGCAGGCGGCGGTGGACGCGAATCTGCAATTGAAAGCCGCCGAAGCTGAGTACCAGAGCCTGCGGGTCAAGCTGCAAAGCGATCTGATGACCCAGAAGGCGGGTGCCGCCACCGTGAACGCGGACTACACGCAGGCAAAGATGCAGTCGGACACGGACAAGGCCTTGTTCGATCTCGGCGTAATTTCCGGGCTTGCCTACAAGAATTCGAAGAGCAAAGCCGACGAACTCACGACGCGTAACAACATTGAAGGCGAGCGGCTGGACATCAACCAGAAGGCCATTGCCACGCAGCTTGCCGAGCAGCAGGCGAAGGTCGATCAAATCCGCGCGCTGGCACAGCTGAAGCAGAAACAACTCGATGCTTTGAAAGTGCGGGCGGGGATTGAAGGCGTGCTCGTCGACCTGCCTCTGCAGGTCGGGCAGCACGTTACCCCGGGAACCATGCTGGCGAAGGTGGTCCAGCCGAATCATCTCATCGCGGAACTGAAGATTGCGGAGACGCAGGCGCGGGACGTACAGATCGGCGAGCCGGCAACCGTTGA
Organism: Terriglobales bacterium; assembly: GCA_036376415.1. Classification (GTDB taxonomy): domain Bacteria; phylum Acidobacteriota; class Terriglobia; order Terriglobales; family Acidobacteriaceae; genus Gp1-AA145. The sequence goes on along the minus strand of DASVAJ010000050.1, from coordinate 18,616 downwards.
CACGCATAATGGCACCGTATCCGGTCAAGTGATGCGCGTCGATCCCGCGGTGCAAAACGGAACCGTCACCGTCGACGTGAAGCTCACCGGGGAATTGCCGCAAGGCGCGCGGCCGGATTTGAGCGTGGACGGAACCGTCGACCTGGAGCATCTGGACAATGTGCTCTACGTCGGACGACCGGCATTTGGGCAGGAAAACAGCACCCTCAGCCTGTTTAAGCTCGATCCAGATGGGAAAGGCGGAGTGCGCGTGCCGGTGAAGGTGGGGCGCGCATCGGTGAATGAGATCCAGGTGATTGAAGGTTTGAAAGAAGGCGACACCGTGATTCTTTCCGATATGTCGCGTTACGACAATACGGACCGGATCCGGTTGGATTGAGGCATTGAGTCATCGAAGTGAGGAACAGCAGCGAGCCCTGAGCGCTGAGCAAACAAAGGTGAACGGAGCTTTGCTCACAGCTCACTGCTCGCCGCTCACGGCCGACTGCTCAGCGTGAAAGGGATTCTCCCCCGTCGCACAAAACGCGCCGGGGATTCGATGACCGAATAATTCAATCCCCAGGCAGCGATAAGGACCCGTATGACCGAAGCAGGACAACCGCTGATTCAAATCGAAGATCTGACTAAGATTTTCTACACCGACGAAATCGAGACGCACGCGCTTTCCGGCGTGCACCTGAGTATTGACAAAGGGGAGTATGTGGCCATGTCGGGGCCGTCGGGATGCGGCAAGTCGACGCTGCTCTCGATCATCGGGCTGCTGGATACGCCCACGGGGGGCAAGTATCAACTCAACAATCAGCCCGTCGAAAACCTGGATTTTGCGGCGCGCTCGCGCATTCGCAATCAGGAGATCGGATTCATTTTTCAGAGTTTTAATTTGATCGGCGATCTCACTGTTTATGAGAACGTCGAACTGCCTTTGACCTACCGGCAGCGCATGCCATCGGCGGACCGCAAGAAGCGGGTGATGGAATCGCTCGAGCGCGTCGGCATGGCGCATCGCGTGCGGCATTATCCGTCGCAACTCTCCGGCGGCCAGCAGCAGCGTGTGGCCGTGGCCCGCGCGCTGGCCGGACATCCTTCCATCCTGCTGGCCGACGAGCCGACCGGAAATCTCGACTCGCGCAATGGCGAAGCCGTGATGCAGTTGCTGCAGGACCTGCATCGCGATGGCGCGACCATCTGCATGGTCACCCACGATCCGCGCTTCGCCAAACATGCGCAACGCGAGATCCATTTATTCGACGGCAAAGTCGTGGCCGAAGAAGAACTCCAGAAGCTGATGGCGGACGCGAGCGCATAACTCGCGCCTTACAAGCCCGGTGATCACCATGAATGGCCTCCTGCAAGACCTTCGCTACGCGCTGCGGCAGTTGCGCAAAGCGCCAGGCTTTGCGTTCACGTCGCTCATTACGCTGGCCCTCGGAATTGGCGCCAGCGTGGCCGTGTTCAGCGTCATGAACGCTGTCCTGTTCAATCCCAGCGGCATTCCTCATCCAGAGAACGTGGTGGCCGTGAGGGTGAAGTACGCATTAGGCAATCTCGCCAACATCAACATTTCTTCCCCGGATTTTGGCGATGCGGTTACCGCAAAAAATATCTTTACCTCGGCCGCTGTACTGCGGGGAGAAGATTTTAATTACAGCGGCAGTGATTCTCTCCCACAACGCCTTTCGGGAGCCGAAGTTTCCTGGCAATGGTTTGACGTTTTCTGGGCCCGGCCTTACCTCGGCCGGGTATTCCGCCCCGAAGAGGATCAACCCAATGCCAATCACGTGGCGATCCTGTCCTATCAGGCATGGCAGAAGCGCTTTGGCGGAGATCAGTCGATCGTCGGCCGAACCCTCCAACTGAACCAGGAATCGTACAAAGTGGTTGGGATAATGGGACCAGATTTCGCATGGCCGAATCAGGCGGAGCTGTGGGTCCCCATCGGACTCCCTGCCGCAAGTTATTTCGATCCACAACTCCGGTATAACGAATACCTGTTTGCGGTGGCGAGGCTGCGGCCGGGAGTCACGCTGGCAGAGGCCAATGCGTATCTTCACATGCGCGCCGACCAGGACATGGCCAGTGAAGGGAGCCAGAGCGTCGGCAGAGTGTCTGGCTGGAACATGTTTTGCATGCCGCTGGTCGAGTACGTGTCGGGCGACCTGCGGCAGCCACTGTTTGTGCTGCTGGCCGCGGTTGGAACCATTCTCCTTATTATTTGCGCGAACATTGCGGGGCTGCAGTTGGCGCGAGCCTCGGGGCGGCAGCGGGAGTTCTCTATTCAGATCGCACTGGGCGCGGGGAGCTATCGGCTCGCACAACAGGCGCTGATGGAAGGCCTATGTCTCGCCTTCGCAGGAGCCGTTTGTGGCCTGCTGCTGGCCAAAGCGTTGGTTCCGCTTCTTCTTCTGCTCGCGCCTGCGGATCTAATGATGAATATCTCGGTGCACATGGGCGGGACCGTCCTGGTGTTTGCCATCGCTCTCGCGACGGTCAGCGCGGTGCTCTGTGGAGCGGCTCCTGCTCTGCACCTGACGCGAGGGAATTGGTTCCAGGCTCTGCAAGAAGGAGGTCGGTCGGAAGCTTCGAGCCGGGGCCGCCAGCGGCTTCGTTCGGCGCTGGTCATCGGAGAGATCGCCATGGCAATGGTCCTGCTGCTGCTATCGGGACTGCTGGTGCGTAGTCTACAGAAGCTGGAAGAAGTGAAGACAGGATTCGATCCCCGGGGTGTGATGTCCGCGCAACTGAGCTTGCCAACGACGGTGTACAAGAACGATCAGCAGCAAGCCGCCTTTTACCGCACGTTGGAAGAACGCCTCAAGCAAATTCCTGGCGTCACCCATGCCGCCCTCGCGGACTCCTTGCCTTTTGCGGATGGGGGTGGAACAGCATCCTTTCTCATTGAGGGGCAAACCCTCGCGCCCAACGATCCGGGGCCGCACGGAAACGATCGCGAAGTGTCTCCAGACTATTTCTCGACCCTCCGGATACCGGTCATCCGGGGGCGGGTCTTTACTCCTCAAGACCGCTTGGAAAGCGAACCCGTGTGCGTCATCGATGACACGCTGGCACGGCAATATTGGCCCGGAGTGGATCCCATTGGCCAGCACATCGAGTTCGCGTTAACCCCGGATCCACACTGGATGACAGTGGTCGGCATTGTCGCCCACGCCAAAACCTCGTCCCTGGAATCCGACACGGCAGAAGGGTTTTATTACATTCCATTGGCGCAGAGGCCGCAGTTGTCCGTCGGAATCGCCGTAAGGACCAGTGGCAACCCGGAAGCGATAAGCCCAGGTATGCGAGCTGCGGCTCGCGCTATAGATCCCAACATGCCGCTGTATGACTTCAGGACGATGCAGGAGCGGGTGGACGAATCGCTGACCAGCCATAGATTCATGGTCGTCCTGTTATCGATCTTTTCTGGCCTCGCGCTGGTTCTGGCGGCCTTGGGGCTTTACGGAATCATCAGTTACACCGTGCGGCTCCGCAATCGCGAATTAGGGGTACGAATCGCGCTGGGAGCCGATCGTCGGGATCTTTTCCGCTTGATTGTCGGCCATGGCTTCCAACTCGCTTGCGCCGGCTTGGTGCTGGGCTTGTTTGCCACGCTTGTGCTGGGACGGATCCTTGCCAGCCTGCTCTACCAGGTCAGTTTGTTGAACCCTGTCGTGCTGCTGGTCTCCTCGACGGTGCTGGGTTGCACGATTTTGCTGGCGTGCTACCTTCCGGCACGGCGCGCTGCCAGGGTCGATCCCATCGTGGCCCTGAGATACGAGTGAGGAGAGGCATATGCGTGGAATTTTAGGCGATCTGAAATATGCATTCCGCCAATTGCGCAAAGCGCCCGGCTTCGCGCTGATTGCGGTGTTCACGCTGGCGCTGGGCATTGGCGCCAACACCGCCATTTTCTCGGTGGTCAATGGGGTGTTGCTGCGACCATTGCCGTTCCATGATGCGGATCAGCTCGTGCGAATCTGGCACACGCCTCCGCAAAGCAGCTTCCCCGGGATGAGCACTTTCTCGGTTTCACCCGCGAATTTTCTGGATTGGCAGGCGCAGAATCACGTCTTCTCGGGCATGGCGATTTACGGCTATCGAGGTTTTACGCTCACCGGCGGCGACAAAGCCGAGCAGGTGGACGCAAGCGCCGTATCTGCAGGATTCTTTTCCACGCTCGGAGTTCAGCCGCTGCTGGGGCGCGTTTTCTCGGCGGAGGAAGACCAGTCCGGTCACGCAAACGTGGTAGTGCTCAGTCACCGGTTTTGGCAAGAGCATCTGGGCTCGAACCGCGGAGTTGTCGGCCATGAAATAACGCTCGACGGCTCCAAATACCTGGTTGCCGGCGTCATGCCGCCGAGTTTCCGCTTTCCGGATTTTGCTCAGGTGTGGACCCCCCTGGCCTGGACCGACCAGGAAAAAGCCGTTCGCGACAACCACAACTACATGGTCTTCGCTCGCCTGAAGCCCGGGATGGATTTGCAACAAGCGCAGGCGGAGATGAATACGATTTCCGGCCGCTTGCAGCAACAATATCCCGCTGACGACAAAGGTTGGGGCGCCGTGGTTCGGCCATTGCAAGCCGACCTGGTGAGCGACGTTCGGCCCGCGCTTCTGGTTTTGTTGGGGGCAGTCGGATTCATCCTCTTAATTGCGTGCGTGAACGTGGCCAACCTATCGCTCGCGAAAATGTTCAGCCGCCACAAGGAAATTGCCATTCGTACGGCCATGGGCGCGAGCACTGCGCGTGTGATGCGGCAAGTTCTGGTCGAAAGCGTCTTTCTCGCCTGCCTCGGCGCTGTTCTGGGCCTGACCTACGCGGATGGCGGTGTGCGCCTGATAATGGCTTTCCTCGCGGACAAACTGCCGGCGTCGCTCCAGGTCGGCATTGATGTCAAGGTTCTGGTGTTCACCGCGGCCATTGCGGTTCTCACCGGAGTGCTCGCGGGCGCCTTGCCCGCGCTGCACTTGAGCCGAGCCAACGTCAGCCAGTCCTTGAAAGAAGGACTGGGCCGCACCGATCAGGCTTCCGGCGGCAAACGCACGCGCAGCACGCTGGTAGTAATCGAAGTGGCGCTTTCGCTGTTGCTGTTGGTGGGAGCAGGCCTGATGGTCCGCAGTTTCGAGGCCCTGCGTCGAGTGAATCCCGGGTTCGAATCGCAGGGCGTGCTGACCATGAATGCCGCAATCGCGCGCGCCAAGTTCTCCGCCGCCCCCCAGGAGATCAGTTTCTTTGATCGGGTGCTGGAGCGCGTACGCACCTTGCCAGGCGTCGTTTCCGCCGGTGTGATTGACGATATCCCGCTGAGCGGCGGCGGATCACATCAGCCCATCTCGGTCGAAGGCAAACCAATTGTTCCCATGTCGGAGCAGCCTGAAGTGGACGTGCGCGTGATCAGTCCCGGATACATGAACGCCATGCGCATTCCGCTGCTGCGCGGACGCGACCTCAACGACAGCGACGTTGCCGGACGGCCCGAGACCGTTCTCGTCAGCGCCTCGCTCGCCAAACAGTTCTGGCCGGGCGAGAACCCAGTCGGCAAGCATATTACCCTGACGTTTGACCCGGGTGTTGCGCGCGAGATCGTTGGCGTGGTGGGCGATGTCAAGAATGACGGCTTAGACCAGACCCGCTCCGCTTCGGCCCTCTACGTCCCCTTCGATCAGTACACCGGCGGCAGCGGGCGCTTTGGCTCCTTTCCCATGACCGTGGTGGTCCGCTCGAGTACGGACCCGACCGCCTTGGTGTCCGCCGTCAGCAACGCAGTGCGCGAGGTGGACGCGACCGTGCCGGTGCGCGATGTGCTCACCCTGGATGACGTGGTGGCAAACTCGCTGTCGCAGCAGCGCTTGACCCTCTACCTGCTCGGCGCTTTCGCCTTGCTGGCGCTGGTTCTCGCCGCCATCGGAATCTATAGCGTGCTGTCCTACAGCGTGAAGCGGCGCGTCCAGGAAATAGGAATTCGTTTGTCGCTGGGCGCGAGCGTGGCGGACGTGCTTCGCATGATTATCTTCGAAGGCATGCGGCCCACGGTTTTGGGGCTCGTACTCGGGGTTGCCGGAGCGCTTGCGCTGGCGCGCGTGATGTCGAGCCTGATCTATGGCGTAAGCCCCACGGATGTCCTGACGTTCTTGTCTGTCTCCGCCGTGCTCGCGCTGGTGGCGCTGCTAGCCACCATCATTCCCGCCCGCCGGGCAGCCAAGGTCGATCCCATGGTCGCCTTGCGATACGAGTGAGGAACGAGATGACCGGCTTACTGCAAGATCTGACCTACGCGGTGCGGCAATTGCGCAACAGCCCCGGCTTCACCGCGGTTGCGGTAATCACGCTGGCGTTGGGCATCGGCGCGAATACGGCGATTTTCTCGCTGACCGATCAAATCCTTCTGCGTACCTTGCCGGTTCCCGACCCGCAACAACTGGTGGTGCTGCGCTCGCCGGGGCCGCAGAACGGCCACTGCTGGTCTGACATCGACGGCTGCGCGCAGTCGTTCACCTACCCCATGTATAAGGCACTGCGCGAGCAGGCGTCCGTGTTTTCTGGTCTGCTGGCATACCGCGGCATTGACATCAATGTTTCCGGGCACGGGACCACGCAAAGCGCTCACGGCGTGTTGGTGAGTGGAAACTATTTTCAGACGCTCGAAGTTCAGCCGGCGCTCGGCCGTTTGTTGACCGCGAATGATGAATCGGCGCCCGGCGCCAATACCGTCGCGGTGCTCAGTTATGGTTATTGGTCACGGCAACTCGGGGCCGATCGATCCGTCGTGAATCACGCAGTGTTGGTAAACGGAGTTCCGCTCACCGTGGTCGGGGTGGCGCGCAAAGGGTTCAATGGAATCCAGATCGGGGAGTCGCCGGACATTTTTATTCCGGTGACCCTGAAGTCGCAGATGATGCCGACCGAAGGCAATCCGCTTCAGGCCCGCAATGACTTCTGGCTGCCCATCCTCGGCAGGCTCAAGCCGGGCATCACGCGCATCCAGGCACAAGCCGCACTGCAGCCAATTTATTCCGCGCTTCTGCAGGAGGATGGAAAGATACGCGCCGACTTTTCCGCCGAGGGTTTGAAGAGGTATGTGTCGAAGCCCCTGCTGCTCATAAGCGGCGCGCACGGGCGCCTGGTCCTGCAGCAAGACGCGGAAGAGCCGCTGCTGGTGCTCATGAGCATGGTCGGACTGGTGCTGCTGATTGCCTGCGCCAACCTTGCCGGGTTGCTAGTGGTTCGAGGGGAAGCCCGGCAGCGCGAGGTGGCGGTGCGTCTCGCCATGGGCGCAGGACGTGGGCGGTTGGTTCGCCAACTGCTCACCGAGAGTTTGCTGATTGGCGTCGCCGGAGGCGCGGCGGGAATTGCGCTGGCCTCGTGGGGCAGCAAGGCGATGGTTCACGCGATTCCGCCAAATCAGGGCATGCTCGGCCTCGCCGGCGCACTCGACTATCGCGTGCTCTGGTTTGCCATCGCGCTGACGCTTGCCACCAGCATCCTCTTCGGCCTCACGCCGGCGCTGCGCGCCACACGCGTGGACGTGCATTCCGATCTCAAGGAGCAGGGCGCAAGAGCATCCCAAAGCCGTTCCGCGGTCGGGCTGCGCAAAGCCTTGATTGTCGCGCAGGTCTCGCTCACAGCGGTGCTTCTGTGCGGGGCGGGACTGTTTGCGCGTACGCTGGCGAACCTCGAACGCGCCGACCTGGGCGTGAATACCGAGCACGTGCTGCAGTTTTCTGTCTCGCCGGATCTGAACGGAAATACACCTGCCCAGACGCAGCAATTTGCGGATAATGCGCGCCGCGAAATTGACGCACTTCCCGGGGTTGGCTCGGTCAGTCTTTCTACCATCCCAATGTTCTCGGGCGACGACATGGGCTTCAACATTACGCCCCAGGGTTACCCGATGGCGCACGATGAAGATACGAATGTGCTCGCGACCTATGTCGGCCCGAGTTATTTCTCGACCCTGGGCATTCCGCTCTTGGCGGGAAGGGAATTCACAGCCGCTGACGGGGCGACGGGCTCCAAGGTGTGCATCATCAACGAAAAGCTGGTGCAGCGGTTTTTCCGCGGGCGTAATCCTATCGGCCTGCACATCGCGCGCGGCGCCGGCAGCGATGTTCACCCCGACATCGAGATTGTCGGCGTCGTCGCGAACACCAAGTGGGACGGCCCGAGAAGCGACCTTGCGCCCTTCATGTACATGCCCTACTCGCAGGAGCCGGAGTTAGGCGCGCTCACGTTTTACGTGCGCACCAATCGCGATCCGGATCCCATGGCGGCGACGCTTCGTTCCGTGGTCAAGCGGCTCGATCCCAATCTGCCGGTGAATGACATCCGGGCGGTCACGGCTCAGATCAGCGATTCCATGTTTAATGCCCGGCTGCTCGCCACACTTTCCATTTCCCTGGCATGGCTGGCAGCGCTCATGGCGGCGCTCGGGCTCTACGGCGTGCTCTCGTACATCGTAGTGCGGCGCACACGCGAAATCGGCGTTCGCATGGCGCTGGGCGGGCAGCGTAGCGACATTCTGCGGCTGGTAATCAGCCAGGGCTTGTGGCTTACGGTGGCTGGCGGCGTGATGGGAATTGTTGTGGCGCTGATTGCATCGCGATGGGTCGCGAGCCTGCTCTATGGCATCAACGCGCGGGACCCTGGCACGTTCCTCGCCGTAGGCATGCTGCTCGCCGCGGTCTCGGGCGCGGCTTGTTATCTGCCCGCCCGTCGCGCCGCCAATGTCGAACCCATCGTGGCGCTGAGGTACGAATGACTATGGAGACTCTTCTGCAGGACGTACGTTTCGGGTTGCGAATGCTGGTGAAATCGCCGGGGTTCACCATGGTCGCCGTGTTGACGCTTGCGCTTGGCATCGGAGCCAACACTGCCATATTCAGCGTAATCGACTCGGTTCTTTTGCGAGGGCTGCCCTATCCGAATGCCAGGCGCGTCCTGTTTGTTTGGAAAACAATGTCCAACGGTACGCCCAACGCCTTCTCCACGCCGGCATTTCTCGAGTGGTGCGAACAGGGTGAGTTGACCGGACACATGGGCGCGTTTTCCGCGGCGGGCAAGAATCTCGCCAGCAAGGATGTGCCGGAGCGCATTGCGGGAGGCCGCCTCAACTATGACCTCCTGCAATTGCTGGGAGTCCAGCCCATCCGAGGCCGCTGGTTCTCGCAGCCGGAAGACACTCCCGGCGCCGCTCCGGTTGTGCTTCTGAGCCACGCGCTCTGGGCAACGCGCTTCGCTTCCAAACCAATCCTCGGACAACCAATCGACCTGGACGGAACGCCCACCACCGTTGTGGGCGTGATGCCGCCCGGGTTTCACGTCTTGTCTGCTCAGGAACTTTTTTGGATTCCCCTGCAACTGGCCTCGGTGAACGCGCAGACATCCGCCAGGAATGTTCACTGGCTGTTCGCATTTGTGCGGCTTCCCGACGGCATGAACCAGAAGCAAGCCGAAGCGCAGATGGCGGCTATCGCCGCACGCTTCAAGGCGCAGGATCCGCATGGCGAGGGCGCACTGGGAGTAAGTTTGCAGCCCATGGGCGATTTCATCAGCGGGAATGCGAAGCCCGCGCTGCTGATGCTGATGGGAGTAGTCGCTTTTGTGCTGCTCATCGCGTGCTCCAACGTTGCCAATCTCCTGCTGGCGCGCGGCACCATTCGGCAGCGGGAAATTTCGATCCGCACCGCCCTCGGAGCGGCGCGCATCCGCATCGCTCGCCAACTGCTGACGGAAAGCGTGTTGCTCGCGCTGGCTGGAGGCTTTTTCGGCCTCGGCCTGGCGTGGGCGGCATTGCGCCTGCTGGTGGCCAGCCATACGACGAGCATTCCCTCCGTCGAAAAAATCGGCATCAATGTCCCCGTGCTCGGGTACACCGCAGCCCTGTGCTTTCTCGTCGGCATCCTGTTCGGGATCGCGCCTGCGTGGGAGGGCTCGCGAGCCAACACCAGCGAAGCTCTGAAAGAAGGATCGCGTGGCAGCAGCGGAGCGTTTGGCAAGCACCGAGTGGTGCTGGTCGTGACCGAAACTGCTCTAGCCTCGATCCTGCTCATCGGCGCAGGTCTTTCTCTCAGGAGCCTGTGGCTCACCGAGAACGTCAGCCTCGGATTCAATTCCGCCGACGTCCTGACGTTTCGCGTCGCTGCCCCGGCGCAGTATTCCGGCGCGCGCATTCCGCTCTTTTATCAGCAAGTCATCGATCGCATGAAAGCTTTGCCGGGCGTGCAATCCGCAGTGCTGGCACGCAATTTGCCCATGAGCGGGACTGATCCTTCGATGGCGATTTCGATCGAGGGCACGCCGCCTCCTCCGTCGCAGATGCCGATCGTCACCCGCCTGCGCGCTGTGGGTCCGGAGTATTTTCGCGGACTGCAAATCCCCATGCTTGAAGGGCGCGAATTCAATGATCACGACACCTCTGCATCCCTCAAGGTCGCTGTCGTGAGCCAAAGTTTGGCCAAGCTCTATTGGCCTGGCCAGGAAGCCATCGGCAAGCGCCTTAAGCCGGAAATGCCGGGAGCGGAATGGTGCACGGTGGTTGGCGTTGCCGCCGACGTCCGCCATTGGACCGCCGACGTTACCGATGTCGAACCAACCGCATATTACGCTTACACACAACTCCCCGAGTCATTTCTGCCGCTGCTCGAAGGCAGCATGACCATCGCGGTGCGCGCCAAGAATTCATCGAGCCTGCTCAGTTCCATTCAAGCTGCGGTCGGCGAGGTCGACAAAACTGTCCCCGTCTATCAAGTGCAAGGCATGGAGCAGATGGTCGCCGACGCGGGCTCGCTACGCCGCTTTGACATGTGGCTGATCGGAAGCTTCGCAGGCCTGGCGCTGCTGCTTGCGGCCGTCGGCATTTATGGAGTGATGGCGTATTCGGTCTCGCACCGCACCCGCGAGATCGGCATCCGCATGGCACTGGGGGCGCAGCAAGCGAGCGTGCTGCGCCTGATCGTGGGCCAGGGCGCAAAGCTCGCGTTGGCAGGCGTCATCCTCGGCCTCATCGGCGCGTTCGCCTTAACCCGCCTGATGGCCAGCCTCCTCTACGGAGTAAGCCCGCGCGATTGGGCCACGTTCTCGGTCGTCCCCTGGATCGTCCTGGCAATGATCCTGGCCGGCTGCTACGTGCCAGCGCGCAGGGCGGCGAACGTCGATCCCATGAAGGCGCTGCGGGAGGAATAAGGCTATGACGGAACCAACGGAATGAACTCGTGAACGGACTACTACAGGACCTGCGTTACGCCCTCCGCCAGATTCGCAAGAGTCCGACCCGCTTTCGTATGTGCTGGTGGCGGTCGTGGTCGCGCTGGCCAGCCTCGCCGCAGTCGTCATTCCGGCGCGCCGCGCGGCCAAAGTCGATCCCATGGTGGCGCTGCGGTACGAGTAAGGCAACGTTTTATCTGGAGAAACCATGATTCAACTTAAAAATCTGGATCGCAGTTACAAATCTCCGGCAGGGCAGTTCTTTGTGCTCCGGCGCGTCAACCTGGACATTCGCGAAGGTGAGTTCATCACCATCATGGGGCCGTCGGGAGCGGGGAAGTCCTCCTTATTAAATGTGCTGGCCCTGCTCGACGACGGCTGGGACGGCGAGTACTGGTTCAAAGAGCAGGCCGTTCACAAGATGAAGCGCAAGGAACGTTCTGATCTCGCGAAAAAGAATGTCGGCATGGTGTTTCAGAGCTATCACCTGCTCGACGACCTGACCGTCCGCGAGAACATCGATCTACCTCTTTCTTATAAGGACATTCCGCACAAGCAGCGCCAGGGAATGGTGGCCGATACGCTGGATCGTTTTCAGATTGTCGCCAAGAAGGACCTTTTTCCCAGCCAGCTTTCTGGAGGACAACAGCAGCTTGTCGGGGTCGCGCGTGCCGTGATTCACAAACCCGTGCTGCTGCTCGCCGACGAGCCCACGGGCAATCTCCATTCCTCTCAAGCCCGGGAAATCATGGAACTGTTTCGCGAACTGAATCAGCAGGGGACGACGATCGTTCAGGTTACGCATTCGGAAGCGAACGCCGCCTATGGTTCCCGCACCATTCAGTTGAAGGATGGCTGGGTGGTCAGCGATACGGCAAATCCTGAGCTTCAGCCGTATGAGGCGGTGAAGCAATGAGGACTTGCCGCGTTTCTCGGTGCTTGCCAGCAATCGTTTTGGCTTCTCTTATTTTCGTTTCTGCTACTCTCGCGCAGCAAGCGAACGAGGGTGCCCGCCCACAAAGCGAGACGTCCACCCCGTCCGCCCCGCAAATATCCACGCCCGTTTCGCTCGCAATGCCGAAATCGCACAGCCCCTTGGGCGCGTACTCTCCGGCGCAAGCTCCGGCGCCGCAGCTTACAAATTCGGCGCGGCTCAATCAGCTGATTCGTGACGGCAAGCTTTACTTGTCGCTCAAAGATGCCATCCAGCTGGCTCTCGAAAATAACTTGGACATTGCCATCGCGCGCTACAACCTGCCCATCGCCGATATGGACATCCTGCGCACCCAGGCGGGAGGGGTGTTTCGCGGCGTGAATGCCGGGGTGGTGCAAGGCACGCCCGGCGGAGGCGTAGGTGGATTCGGCACGGGCGCTCCGGGAGCGGGAGCGGGCGGCACGACGGCCGGCGCGGGCGGCGCCGGTGCCGGGGCCTCGGGCCTGGTGCAATCCACCTTAGGAGTCGGCGCTCCGGTTTCTTCCTATGATCCCGCCATCATCGGGACAATTGGCGCAGAGCATCAGACCACGCCGCTTGCCAACCGCCAAGTCTACGGAGTCCCGCTCCTGAAGCTTAATGCCGGGCAAGCTAATTTCAGCTTCGTGCAGGCATTTCCGACCGGGAGCAGCATCTCGTTCGAATTTGACAACCAGCGTCAAACCATCAACAGTCCTTTTTCAAACCTCAATCCCTTCCTCAATGCCTTTTATCGTTTCTCATTCCACCAGGAGCTGCTTTCGGGGTTCGGCTTCGGGCCGAATCTTCGCTATCTCCACATCGCTAAGAACGACAAGAAAATTTCCGACATTGCGTTCAAAGACCAGGTAATGGCCACGGTCACGCAGATCGAGAATATTTACTGGGACCTGGTGAACGCCTACGAGCAATCCCAGGTCAACGAGCAATCGGTCGCATTCGCACAACAGTCGCTGGAGAATGCAAAAAAGCAATTGCAACTCGAAAGCATACCGGCGATGGATGTCATGAAAGCCGAGGCCGAGGTGTCGAGGCGCGATCAGGACCTCACGATTGCGCGTACCAGCCTGCAACTGCAAGAGCTGCTCATGAAAAATGCTCTGACCAAGAGCCTGGATGATCCCGTGCTGGAAACCATCCCAGTGGTTCCGACCGACCGGCTCGAATCCACTCCGCCGGCTGCCGGATCAACACAGCCGGTGCAGCAGCTTATTGAGGAAGCTCTCCGCGACCGTCCTGAGCTTCTGGAATCCGACGTGGACCTGGTGAACCGGCAAATCAGCCGTAAAGCCGCGCGCAATGCGCTGTTGCCGTCGTTGTCCCTGGTCGCCTTTTACGGAGGCGCAGGCCTGGCTGGACCGCTTAATCCCATCTACAGCCTCGGCCAGAACATTTCGAGTGTGCCCACAGACTACTCTGGCGCGCTCAGCAATGCGTTCAACAACACGGCTCCGGATTATTACGTGGGATTCAACCTCGCGATTCCCATCCGTAATCGCGTGGCCAAAGCCGATCAATACCGCTCCGAGCTTGAGTACCGGCAGGCCGAACTGCGGCGCGAAGAATTGCGCAAGCAGATTCGCATCGAAGTGCGAAACGCAGAGTATGCTCTGGAACAAACTGCGGCCCGGGTGGAAGCCGCGCGCAAGGCTCGCGATCTGGCGCAGAAGACATTCGAAATCACTCAAAAGGAACAAAGTCTGGGCGCCGGCTCGACTTTTCAGACCCTGACGGCGCAGCGCGATCTGGCCCTCGCACAACTGGATCTGGTCACCGCGATGACGGTTTACGAAAAAGCCAAAGTGGAGGTCGACCGTGCGACCGGGACCGCTTTGGAACATAATGGAATCGAAATCCAGGACGCGATCAAGGGAGTTGGGGGCAGCCCTACGACCAGTCCATAAATTATGCCTACATCGGCCAAGCCGCGAGAAGTCCACGCCGGGTTGGCGAAGCCGGCCAATGCTGCGCGCATTCTCGCCGCCGACGATCAGCAGCACATCCTCGACGCCATCGAATTTCTGCTCAAGCCGGAAGGCTACAGAGTCGACGTTGCGCGTTCTCCGGAATTGGTCCGCGATGCCCTCAGCAGCGCTCCATACGACGCCGTGCTGATCGACCTGAACTACACCCGCGACACGACCTCGGGCCAGGAGGGACTGGACCTGCTTTCGGAAATTGTCGCCCAGGACAGCACATTGCCGGTCATCGTGATGACCGCCTGGGCCAACGTGGAACTCGCTGTCGAGGCCATGCGCCGCGGAGCGCGTGATTTTATTCAGAAGCCCTGGGAGAACGAGCGCCTGCTCTCCATTCTGCGCACCCAGGTGGAACTGCATCGCGCTCTGCAGCAGGCTGAGCGGCTGGCCGCAGAAAACCGCCTGTTGAACGCGCAGGGCCGGCCGGAATTCATTGCCACGGCTCCCAGCATGGTGCCGGTGCTGGAAACGATCACCCGCATCGCGCCTTCCGACGCCAACGTGCTGGTGACTGGCGAGCACGGCACCGGCAAGGAAGTGGTTGCCCGTACCATCCACGCGCTGTCGTTGCGCAATGCGCGCCCGTTTATTGCGGTGAATACGGGAGGCTTGGCCGAGGGAGTTTTCGAAAGCGAGCTGTTCGGCCATGTGAAGGGCGCTTTTACCGATGCCCGCAGCGATCGCATCGGGCGCTTCGAGTTGGCGGATGGCGGCACGATTTTTCTGGATGAGATTGGCAACGTGCCCATGCGCCAGCAGGCAAAACTGCTGCGCGTGATCGAATCCGGCGAACTGGAGCGGGTGGGTTCGTCGCGCAGCAAGACAGTCGACGTGCGGGTGATTTCGGCAACCAATGCTGATCTTCAGGCCGCTTCGCAGCAGGGAGAATTTCGTGAGGACCTGCTGTTTCGCTTAAATACGATCGAGATCCACCTGCCGGCGCTGCGGGAACGGCGGGAAGACGTACCGGTATTGGCCATGCACTTTCTTGCGCAATATGCCTCCCGTTATCGCCGCCAGGTGAAAAGCTTCGATGCTGCGGCGCTGCAGGTTCTCATGCAGTATGCGTGGCCGGGCAATGTCCGGGAACTGGAGCATACGCTGGAGCGCGCTGTGCTCATGTGCCGCAGCGATCAGATTCAGCCGGGCGACCTCGGCCTGGGCGCGCAGAGGCAGCAAGCGCAAAATCTGGAAGAGTTGAGTCTGGAAGCGGTCGAAAGTATCCTGATTCGCAAGGCGCTACAGCGCTTTCAAGGCAACATCAGCCAGGCCGCGGAAGCTCTCGGCCTGAGCCGCGGCGCCTTGTACCGGCGGATGGAAAAGTATGGCCTCTAGCCCAGCCTTGGGCACTTCTTCCCGAAGAAAAAAGCAGCGAGCGCCCTTCGAGCGCCGCGTGGCGCGATACTCAGTCCTGCTGGTCCTCCCCTGCTTCCTGGCGAGCGTGGTCCTCATCTGGCTGCAATCCTGGGCCATCGAATCGAAGCTGCTGCTGATTGGCGCGGAACTCCTTGCGTGCTTGCTGATTGGGGTTGCGCTGCACGAGCACATCATCCGCCCGTTGCAGACGCTGGCGAACGTGGTGGGGGCGCTGCGCGAGGAAGATTACTCGTTTCGCGCGAGAATGGCGGTGCCGAACGATGCCCTGGGAGAACTTTCGCTCGAGGTGAACGCGCTTGCCGATCTGCTCGCCCAGCATCGCTCCGAAGCCATTGAAGCCACGGTGTTGGTGCAGCGCGTCGTCGAGGAGGTAGACATCCCCATCTTTGCCTTCGATCCGGCCGAACGCCTCCGCCTGGTGAATTCCGCCGGACAAAGACTGCTGCAGCGGGCGGCGGTACGGCTCCTGGGCCTGGGCGCTGCTGAGTTGAAGCTGGACGCGGCCCTCCACTGTGAAAACGAGAGCCTGGTTGAGTTGCACTTCGGCGCCGACGCGCGCTGGTTTGTGCGGCGCAGCTCGTTTCGCCAGAACGGCATTCCACACACCCTGCTGGTCCTTTCCGACGTCAGCCGCGCCTTGCGCGAAGAGGAGCGCCGCGCCTGGCAGCGGCTGATTCGCGTGCTGGGACATGAGTTGAATAATTCTCTGGCGCCCATCAAGTCGCTGGCCGGCAGCCTGAATGCCCGGCTGGCGGCGAGCGGCATGACTTCTGAAGCTCGCGCCGATTTTGAACGCGGGCTCAACATCATCGAAAGCCGGGCGGCGGCGCTGAATCGCTTCCTGCAGGGTTACCGCCAGTTGGCGCAGATGCCGCCTCCGGCCTTGCGCCGGTGCTCCGTGGTGGCCATCGCAAAACGCGTCTCGGCTTTGGAAACACGCGTTCCGGTCAAGATAATCGCAGGCAGCGACGTGCTTTTTTTCGCCGACCCCGACCAACTCGAGCAGATGCTCATCAACTTGCTGCGCAATGCGGCGGAAGCGGTCCTGCAGTTTGCCAATGAAAACACGAATGGATCGAAGGATAAGTACGTGCCGCAGGTGTTGCTCTCGTGGATTACGAGAGGGGAGCACGTGATCTTCAGCATCGAGGACAATGGAGCCGGGTTGATGAACCCCAGCAACGCCTTCGTCCCGTTTTACACGACCAAGCCCAACGGCAGCGGCATTGGCCTTGTGCTCTCACGGCAGATTGCGGAAGCGCACGGCGGCTCGCTCGAACTTTCCAACCGCGCCGATCAACGCGGCTGCGCCGTCACCATCAACATTCCCCTCAGAATGTCGGCACAGTCGGGGTAGCGATCCTCCGCGAACGCCGTTGGGACCAAATAAGTTTTTGCCAGCAGCCAAGTAAACGCTTACTATGTCATGCGAGTTTGGGAGACCTGCATGCTACGCAGAGACTTTCTTCGCCACTTCACCACGTTGGCCGGCCTCACCCTGGTTTCCAGGGCTGCACCCTTTGCCGCTGCGCAGAGCGCGGACGCCCGCATAGAAGTTCTGGTCGATGAACCGCTGGGCACGATCTCGCCCAACATTTACGGACACTTTACCGAGAACCTGAGCGGCGTGATCTATGACGGCATCTGGGTTGGCCAGAATTCCAAGGTCCCCAATGTGCACGGCATTCGCAAAGAACTTGTCGATCAAATGCGCAAAATCAAGCCCGCGGTGGTGCGTTTTCCCGGCGGATGCTTTGCCGATAGCTATGACTGGCGCGATGGAGTTGGTCCCGTCGATAAGCGCCCGCGGCGCACCAACTTCTGGAATTTTGGCGAGAAGCCGGACGCCCCGGCCGCGCACCGCTACGACCCCAACCTGTTCGGGACTAATGAATTCGTCGAATTCTGCCGCCTCATTGGCGGAGAACCCTATCTGGCGGCGAACCTGCGCAGTCTGCCCGCCGAACAATTCTATCGCTGGGTCGAATATTGCAATTCTCCAGCGGGCAGCACCACGCTCGCCGACGAACGCGCTGCCGCCGGTTTTAAAGATCCCTTCAACGTGCGCTACTGGGGCGTGGGCAATGAGTCCTGGGGATGCGGCGGGAATTTCACCGCGCAGGAGTACGCGGTGGAGTATCGCCGCTACACCGCCTGGGTGCCCGGCTACCCCAACAGCGGGGAGCGGCCCATGTTCGTGGCCTCAGGCCCGAATGACGACAACTGGGAATGGACTCGCGGCTTCCTGGAAGAAATCCTGCGCAAGGGGCCGAACGAACTCCGGGGAATCTACGGACTGGCGTTGCACTATTACGCCTGGAACCTGAGCCGCGGAAAGACCAACGACTGGAACCAGGGCAAAGGCGACGCGCTTAAGTTTGACGACGTCGACTGGTACGAACTGCTGCGCCAGGGCGATGTCATGGAGTCGCTCATCACCGGCCATTGGCAGGTTATGGGGGAATTTGATCGCGAGCACCACATCAAGCTCGTGGTCGATGAATGGGGACCATGGTACAAGCCGGGCAGCGAGTTGACCCCAGCCGACCAACTCGAGCAGGTCCCAACCATGCGGGACGCTGTCTTTAGTGGCCTCACCCTCGATACCTTCAACCGCCATCCCGAGAAAGTTGGGATGGCCTGCTGCGCCCAGCTGATCAACTGCCTCAACAGCCTTTATCTCGCGCATGAAGATCAGTTCTGCGTCACCCCAGTCGGCCATGTGTTCGAGATGTATGCGGCCCATGAAGGTGGCAAGAGCATTCGCACCGAATTTTCCGCGCCGCAAATTCACTACGGCCGCGATGGCCAGCCGGCTTCCTTTTGGGGATTGCGCGGATCGGCGTCACTGCACGATAAAGAACTTGTTCTTACCGCCGTGAATCCGAGCGTGAAGGACGCACTGGACGCGCAGATTACGATTCACGGAGCGCGCGTCAATTCGGGAAAGGCAATGGTGCTGGCAGCCGGCGACATCCACGCGCACAACACATTCCAGGAGCGCCAGGCCGTGATGCCCAAGCCGGCTGAGGTTCAGGTCAGCTCGGGAACGGCCACGTTCCAATTCCCGGCTGCTTCGGTGGTGCAACT
>DASVAJ010000036.1:0-25462 GCA_036376415.1 Terriglobales bacterium | reverse complement strand
CGACAGATCCTGCGAGGGACTGTTGGGGTTTGGAACTGCGAAAGCAGTGATTACATCAAGGGCTGCGACGGTGCATGTATCCACGCTGTAGGCTCTCTCGCAGGAGCACATGGCTGGAGCATAACCAATGTCGCAGCCTTTCCTATTTTCTACCACCCTCCCCTTCCTACCGCAGCCTTTTGGCGGCTCAAAAACTCAGCTGTGACGACAATCACAATTACCGGTAAGCGGGATCACCTCACGCTCCGACAACCGGGAGTAGGTTAAGAGTGGATGCGGTGGAGGTGTTTATGCCAACCCTTGCCCAAGACATACAAAAGAAAACAAAGGTCAGTTTCAAGCGCATTCTGGTGGCCACCGACTTCTCCCCGGCTTCGCGACTGGCACTGGCGGAGGCGCTCCGGATCGCTCGCAAATACGGCTCCGATCTGACCCTGGTGCACGCCATCGCGCCTCCGGGCTCCTATCATCCCATCCCGCTCGATCCTTTGCCCCGCGAACTTGACCGCCAACTGCTGCAGGCTGAGGACTCCATGTCGCATCTGGCGCACGAGTTCCCGATCGGCGATCTTCCTCACCATTTCGTCATACGCGAGGGCGAAATTTGGGATCTATTGTCAGCCGTGATGCTGCGAGAGGATACGGACTTGATCATCCTCGGCACCCACGGACGCGAGGGACTGAAGAAGGTGGTTCTCGGATCGACGGCGGAACAGGTTGTGCGCAGCGCTGATGTTCCGGTTCTGACGGTCGGACCTCATGTTCCCGAGCCCTCGTCCGCTTCCGGCGGGCTAAAGAACATTCTCTTCGCCACTGACTTCGGACCGGCATCGGATAAGGCGTTACCTTATGCGCTGTCGCTGGCGCAGGAATATGACGCGAAGCTGATCCTGGTGCACGTAGTCCCGATGGTGGCTGTGGGCACTGCCGCCTATGCTGCCGGAGAGTTCGCGGCGAGCGAAGTGGCGCAGTGGGAATCCAGGGTTCAGCAAGACAGCCAAGAGAAGCTGCGCAAGCTGGTGCCTTCCGAGGCTCGCTTCTCGCAAACTCCGGAGTTCGTCATCAGCAGGAATTTTGTGCCTGAGGGCATTCTCGGCATGGCGGCGACCCATCACGCGGACTTGATCGTTATGGGAGTCAATCCAAGCTCTTCGCCGCGGCTGGCTTCGCACTTCCCCTGGAGCGTGGCGCATGACGTTCTCTGCCAGGCGAACTGCCCGGTACTTACCGTCAAAGCGTGAGCCAGGTGGAGTGGAGGGGTGGCAAGCCGGAGCCTGCGGCGACAACGGCGAAACACCGCCCGCGCCCTTGCTGCTCCCGCTAAGATATACGTGGAGAGAAAATGGCGACCGTTTTCGTGATAGGCGCCGGCCCGGCCGGCTTATTTGCTGCCCAGAAGATTGCTCAAGCCGGGCACGAGACCATCATCTTCAACCGCGACATCAAGCCCGGCGGCTTGGCCGAATACGGAATTTATCCGGTGAAGGACAAAATGAAAGTCGGCCTGCGCAAGCAGTTCGACAGAGTCCTGTCGCTACCCAATGTTCACTACTTCGGGCATGTGCCGGTGGGCGCGAATTCGCCGATTACCGTCGAGGCGCTCCGCAGCCTCTGCCCCTCGGCGCTGGTGTTTGCGGTTGGGGCGCAGGGGACGAAAAAGCTCGGCATGCCGGGGGAAGATGCGCTCGGCGTCTACTCCGCCAAAGATTTCGTCTATTACTACAACCAGCTGCCTCCGTTTGCGGGCATGGATTTCTCTACCGGCAAGCGCGTGGCCATCGTCGGCATGGGCAACGTCATGGTCGACATTGCGCGCTGGCTGCTGCTCGACTCGCCCAGTCGCGACGTTGAAGAAGTGATCGTGGTAGCCCGGCGTGGGCCGCTCGAAGCCAAGTTCGACGACAAGGAATTCGCCCACATCCACATGCACCTGGATCGGGAAGCGTTTCGACAGGAACTTGCGCGCGTGAAAGACCGCATGCAAGCGGTGGGCCAGGATATCGGCCGCGTTCCTGAAGAAACTTTTGTCTGCTTAAAGAAGTCTCCCGATGAGCCACTGGTGAAGCCGCGATTGACTTTCCGATTCCTGTGCTCGCCGTGCGCGATCACCACCGGCCAAGACGGCCGGATTGAAAAGCTTACCCTGGCGGAGAACTACCTGCTCAAACGCGACGACAGCATTGCCTGCAAGACGACCGGAGAAACCACGAATATCGATGTCGACACGCTGATTTTCGCCATCGGCGACAGCCATGACCCATCGCTCGGAATCCCGTTCGCGTCAGGCTACTACTCCTGCAATCCGGACGAAACCACGCCCCATGCCAAGTACCAGTTGTTCGACCCGCACACGGCCAGCGTTTGCGACGGCTGCTTCCTGGTCGGCTGGGCGCGCAAACCCAGCGAAGGCCTCGTCGGCATTGCCCGCCACGATGGCGAAACCGGCGCCGCCCACGTTCTCGACTACTTGAGCAAGAAGAATGCGGATGCGGGTCTCCAGACCCGCCGATCCGCAAGTCCCGCTGACATCGCCCGCCTCCTCGAACAAAGAGGAGTACGCGCCGTGACCAAAACCGACCTGCCCTTCCTCCGCGCAGCCGAAGAGCAGGAGGCCAAGCGCCGAGGCATTCCCTTCTTCAAGTTTTCCGATGATGAGGAAATGCTGGCCGCAATCGAGGAGGCCAAAGCAACTGGCGTCGTGACAGTCGCAGGCACGTAGCCGGCGCTGAACTCAGGCTTGTCCTCAGCGGGATTGCGGCATAGCCTCCATCGCTGTGTTCAGCAACTCAGGGACGACTGCTTCGAGATCCGCATCCTTCGTCAGGTGATTCACGATGCAGGCCCGCAGGCAGAACCTCCCCTCCAGTTCGGCATTCGACAAATAGACTCTGCCGCGCGCGATCAGCCCTTTGAGCACTGCTAGGTTGAAGCGGTTGCGCATGTCTTCCGAAGCATCCTCGCGAAAGCGGTGGCGGAAACATACGGCGCTCAACTCCACGGGAGCCATGAGTTCCAATTCCGGCGTGTTTCGAATGACCGCAACCAACCGCTGCGCCTGCTCCAGATTTTTCCGAATCGCCGCCCGAAAGGCTGCCAAGCCGTGATACCGCAACGACAGCCACAGCTTTAGCGCGCGAAAACGCCGCGAAAGTTCCATCGACTCTTCGAAGAACGCGAAGCCTTCAATGGGATCGGAACTCAGCTGCTTGGCATAGGATCCTGTGTAAGTGAATGTCTTGCGCGCGGTCTCGGCGTGGCGATACAGCAGGCACCCGCAATCCAGCGGCTGATACAGCCATTTATGCGGATCGAGCGACAGCGAATCCGCCAGTGCCAATCCATCAAACTTCTCCGGAGCGGCAATCGCCGCGAGGACTCCATAAGCTCCGTCCACGTGCAGCCAGGCCTTGTGCGCTCGGGCAACTGCTGCGATATCGCGCAAAGGGTCTATCGATCCGGTATTCACGGTTCCGGCTGAAGCCACCACGGCAATCGCTCTTCGTCCTTTTTCTTCGTCGTGGACGAGGGCACGCTCCAGTTCCGCTGGAAGCATCCGATACGAGGCATCGCAAGGAATGTAGCGGATGTTGTCACGCCCCATGCCGAGCATGGCTACGGCTTTCGGCAGCGACATGTGCACTTGCTCCGACGCATACACCATGCCCAGTCCTGCGTCACGAACGCCCGCGCCATTGGCCGGCATTCCTGCCTCGCGCGCCATGGCCAGGCCCATAAGATTCGCCGCCGAGCCTCCCCCGGTAAGCGTCCCTGAAAAGCCCGCACAGCCGATCGCCTCGGCCAGCCAATGCACAACGGTTCGCTCGATAGTCACTCCGGCCGGCGACGATCGCCATGCGGTCATGTTCTGGTTCAAGACCGAAGCGACCAGATCCCCCAGCGCCGCAATCGGATCCGCCGATCCTTGGACGTAGCCGAAAAACCTGCCGTTCTGCGCCCGGGAGTGCGCGAACAAGTCGCCCAGCGCATCGAACGCGTCCTCCCCCTGACCCTGTTCAGGCAGCTCCTCTCGCCCAAACAGCCGCTCCGTTTCTGAACCGCTGGTCGACGGAAAAACCGGGCGCGTGTCCAGTCCGGCCAGGTACTCTGCGCACGCCGCCGTAACTTTCTCCGCCAGTGAGCGGAATTGTTCTGCAGAAAAATGTAAGGAATTCATGCTGGCAGGATTTAAACACACGGCCATACCGAAGTCATAGGAAGGTAACCGCCGCTCGGCAAGGCGTGCCGGAACGCAGGTGTGACCGCTATCACACCGTCTCGTGCCTCAGGTCATATATGGACGTTGCGCGCGCGGCCCATAATTCAAGGTTAAGAGAGGCGGCGGATGCCCTTCGCGAAGGAGCTTCTCTGGTCTGCGGAAATGTGTGCTGGCGGGCCTCCCGGCGCGCCCTCTCCTCGCAGTTCCCTTTTCCGCGTTCTCCCCACTACCCGAGCCGTATTGCTCTGCGTAGCGGGCCTGGAGGCCCGCGACCACACGAGGTGAACCATGTCCGCACGAGGTAAGGTCAAGATCGACATTGGCGAGTGCAAGGGTTGCGGGCTGTGCATCGAATCCTGCCCGCCGCGCTGTCTCGAGTTCGCGCGCGAACTGAGTCCTTACGGCGTTCACCCCGCCCGCTACACCGGAGATGACTGCACCGGCTGTGGCATTTGCTTCTACTGCTGTCCGGAGCCGGGCGCCATCACCGTTTACCGGCTCACTCCTAAAAAGACCGTCGTCGCAGGAGGCCAACATGCGGCAGCTCTGTAAAGGAAACGTTGCGCTCATGAAAGGCGCTATCCTCGCGGGTTGCCGCGCGTTCTACGGTTATCCCATCACTCCGGCGAGCGAAATCGCCGAAACCGCCGCTTCGTATCTTCCCCAGATCGGCGGCACATTCCTGCAGGCGGAAAGCGAAGTGGCGGCCATCAACATGGTGTACGGCGCGGCCTCGGCGGGCGTGCGTGTGATGACCGCTTCGTCCGGCCCGGGAATCAGTTTGATGCAAGAAGGGATTTCGTACCTCGCCGGAGCGGAGCTTCCCAGCGTGATCGTCGACGTGATGCGCGGCGGCCCCGGCCTGGGCAACATCGCGCCCGAGCAGAGCGATTACTTCGCCCTGGTCAAGGGCGGAGGCCACGGCAACTATCGCAACCTGGTGCTCGCGCCCGCATCGGTGCAGGAGATGGCCGAACTCACCCTGCTGGCCTTCGAACTCGCCGATAAGTACCGCAATCCCGCCGTCGTTCTCGCCGACGGCTTTGTCGGACAAATGATCGAGCCTCTCGATCTCGAATATCGCGACATCCCGGTTCCCGAAAAGCCGTGGGCGGTGCGAGGCACTCCGGAAACCCGCGCCAACCTGATCAGTTCGATCTACCTCGAACCCGACGGACTGGAAGAACACGTACGCCGGTTGGAAGCCAAATACCTGCGGGCGCAGCGCGACGAACAACGTTACGAGTCTTATCGAAGCGAAGATGCTGAAGTGCTGCTGGTGGGCTACGGGATGGTTTCGCGAGTTCTACTCTCCACGGTTGACGCGCTGCGCCAAGGTGGCGTGAAAGCCGGAGCTTTCCGCCCCATCACGCTGTGGCCCTTTCCTTGCGAAGGCCTGCTGCGCGCGGCCGCCACATCAGAGCGAGTGCTCGTGGTCGAGTTGAGCAACGGCCAGATGGTGGAAGACGTTCGGCTCACGCTCGGCGGCAACGTTCCAGTGGACTTTTACGGCCGCGTCGGCGGAAACGTTCCCTCAGTAGAAGAGCTAGTCGACAAGGTGCTTCAGTGCTCTCCTGTGCGTCCCCCTGCGCCCTCTGGGGTTAAGGAAACCACAGGGGCCGCCCAGCACACCGAGGAAAAAAGCATCGACCTGTTTTCGATGGTGGTTTAGAGAGAAGACGTCATGGCAAACACAACCGAACCTGAAATTGTGGATGAACCCATCAGCTACGAAACTGTGCACTCCAAGTCGCCGGTCTTCTACGACTGGTATGAGCGCAAAGCCGACTTGCAGCAGCAGACGCACTACTGCCCCGGATGCGGCCACGGAGTTGTGCAGAAGCTGATCGCCGAAGCCATCGAAGAACTGGGCATCCAGGACAAAACAATCTTCGTCACACCCGTCGGCTGCTCGGTTTTTGCCTACTACTATTTCGATCTCGGCAACGTGCAAGCCGCGCATGGACGCGCCTCGGCGGTGGCCACCGCGGTCAAGCGTTCCTGCCCCGATAAAGTGGTCGTCTCCTATCAGGGCGACGGCGACCTGGCCGCGATTGGAACCGCCGAAATCGTGCACGCCGCCAATCGCGGCGAGAAGCTCGCCGTTTTCTTTATCAATAACGGCATCTATGGGATGACCGGCGGCCAAATGGCGCCCACCACCCTCGTCGGCCAGAAGAGCACAACTTCTCCTTGGGGACGTCACCCCATCGGCGAAGGCTTCCCGTTGCACATGTCGGAGCTTCTCGCCACGCTGGAAGCACCGGTCTACATCGAGCGCGTGGCGCTGTGTGATAACAAAAACATCATGCGGGCCCGCCGCGCCGTGCGCAAAGCGCTCGAACTTCAGCGCGACAATGCCGGCTTTGCCTTGGTCGAAATTCTCTCGCCCTGCCCTACCATCTGGAACAAGGAGCCAGTCGCCGCGCGGGCCTGGGTTTCCGATGCCATGGTTCCGGTGTTCCCGCTCAGCGTGTTTCGCGACCGCAAGCCGGAGATCCCGGCGATTGATGAACCGCCGCGCAGAAAAATTGCCGAGGTGCTGAATCTCGTCCCGATGCAAGATTCCATGGGGGACAGGCGAGCCGCCTGTCCCACATCAACATCACCCTACCGCCATCCCTTCGGGAGCCGGGGAATCAAAATCGCAGGCTTTGGCGGGCAGGGGGTTCTCCTGCTCGGTCAACTGCTCGCCGAAATGGGCATGCGCGAAGGTCTCGAAGTGAGCTGGCTTCCCTCCTATGGACCCGAAATGCGCTCCGGCAGCGCGCATTGCCACGTGTGTCTCTCCCGGCAGCGCATCGGATCGCCGCTGCTCTCCCGCCCGGACGTGCTGGTTGCCATGAACGAAATCTCGCTGCGAAAATTCGCGCAAGAGATGCCCGGTGATGGACTCATCCTTTACAACGGCGATGCTGTTCCCGACGACCTCGCCACTTCCGCTGCGCGGGTGATCTGCATTCCCGCCGCGGAAATCGCCGACACCATCGGCTCTCCCAAAGCTGCCAACATGGTGCTGCTGGGCGCCCTGCTGGAAGAAAGCGGATGCCTGGCCACGGCCACCGCGTTGGAGGTCCTCGCCGACAAAGTAAAGAAACCCGACTTGCTGGAGATTGATCGCAAAGCTCTCGCCGCCGGACGCGATTACATCGACTACCACGTGCGCGCCGGAGCCATGAGCCAGCCCGACGGTTTTGCCTAGGGAGGTCTTATGTCCACCGGGTGGACGTCTCGCTATGCATATCGCACCAAGCACATCTACAGTTCGGCGATCCGCGAGCTGCTGAAGATTACCGAGAAGCCCGGCGTGATTTCTTTCGCCGGCGGCCTGCCATCCCCGGAAGCCTTTCCCATTCCCCGAATCGAAGAAGCCTGTCATAAGGTTCTGGCCGCGCAAGCGGATCACGCCCTGCAATACAGCACCACCGAAGGCTACGTGCCGCTTCGCGAGCTGATCGCCAGCAATATGGCGCGTTACGGAATTCGCGCCCGTCTGGAAAATGTCATGATCACCACCGGCTCCCAGCAGGCCCTGGACCTGATTGGCAAGCTGCTCATCAACCGTGGCGATCGCGTCCTGCTGGAAGCGCCAAGCTATCTTGGCGCGTTGCAGGCATTCAATGCCTACGGCGCGGAGTTTATCTCTGTTCCCATTGACGGAGACGGCCTGCGCACCGATTTGCTTGAGCCCTCGCTTCGCCTCAGCCCCAAGTTCATGTACGTGCTGCCCAACTTCCAAAACCCAGCGGGCACGACCATTCCGGAAGGCCGTCGCCACGAACTGGTCCTGCTTGCCGATAAGTACGGAATCCCGATCATCGAAGACGATCCCTATGGCCAGCTCCGTTACGAGGGTGAGCACATTCCACCGCTGATCGTCATCGACCGCGAGAATCTGCGCGATCCAGGTTACCTGGTTGGCAACGTGATTTACCTGAGCACATTTTCGAAGACGCTCGCTCCCGGACTCCGCCTCGGCTGGATCGTGGCTCCGCCGGAAATTATCAGCAAGCTCGTACAGCTCAAGCAAGCCATCGACCTGCACACGCCGACATTCAACCAGTACGTCGCTTATGAAGTCGTACGCGACGGTTTCCTCGATGAGCACGTGAGATGCATTCGCCAGCTCTATCGCGAACGGCGCGATGCCATGCTCCACGCGCTAAAAGATTTCTTCCCCCCGGAAGTCAGTTGGACAAAGCCGCAGGGCGGACTGTTTCTATGGATATCCTTGCCCAAGGGACTGGATAGCCAGAAGATTCTCGACACTGCGGTTGCCGAGAACGTGGCCTTCGTTCCCGGCCAGTGTTTTTATGCGCACAGCGGAGAAGAAGCCGGCCGCCACATGCGCCTCAATTTCTCAAATTCCTCGCCCGACCAGATCCGTGAAGGTATTCGCCGTCTGGCGTTAGCCGTGGAAAACGCGCTACTCGTCAGCTACGCCTGAAACTCCCGGGTCCCCGTCCGTTCGGCTGCCGGGCAGGCTCTTGTCTCACATTTGTGCGGTACAGAGCGGGGATGTTGACTCTACACGTACCAAACAAAGCCGTGAGACCGTGCCGCGAATTTGCAAATGGTACCTCCGCACGGCGAAAATCATTCCGTGCCGCAAAGCATCAATGCCGTTGGCGATGTCTCGAAGAATGCTGCCCTGAAAATCTCGCAGTTCTTCACCGCGCCCAATCAACTCACGCTGGCGCGCATGGTGTTTCTTCCATTTATTGTGATGAAACTGGTCGACCACCACTACCAAGGCGCGCTGATCTTGTTTGTGATTGCCGGCTTCAGCGACGGCCTCGACGGCCTGCTGGCGCGCCGATTGCATCAGCAGACCCTGCTCGGCCAATACCTCGACCCCATCGCCGACAAAATGCTGCTCAGCACCGTCTTTCTCGTGCTCTCCATTGTGCGCGGACCGCGAGGTCTGCCGCTGATCCCGTGGAAATTCACCGTGCTGGTTTTCAGCCGCGACATCGCCATCCTGTTGGTTAGCGGGGTGCTCTACACCATCGCCGGCCTGCGCGATTTCCGTCCCAGCATCTTCGGCAAAGCCAACACCTTCGCGCAGGTCGCAGCGGTCACATGCGTGATGCTGCTGCAGATTCATCCCGCGTTCTGGGTCTGGATCGTTCGCACCACCTGCCTTCGGGCGGTGTTCGCCTTCACCATCGTGTCGGGATTGCATTACGTGTACCTGGTGGGCCGCCGCTTACGGGCTATGGATCACCATCCGGCGCTGCATCCAAAATGATTATGGGCTTGCCCTCTGTCTCCGGGCAGGGTTCCATAGGCTTGCCTCAAAGCAGGAAGTACGGCAAACACGGTATTGTTCGGAAGCGTTTCGCTTTCTAAGCTGGACTGATGCGGGAGGACGGCACAGGTTTTTACCGTTTCCCTGTCCCAGGCGCGGCCGAAGGAGAACGGTGCCAGGCCGCACACGTCCTCCCTTTCGCTTGTTCGCATGCTAGTAGACCGGCAAGAATGAGTCTGCGAAGGATTCCTGGCGTTTGTCCGATCCCAGCTCGAGCCGGGTTTGCGAGGCCAAAATGGCCTCGGCTTCGCTGATCTGCCCTCGGGTCATCAGCTTTCGAACGCTCTTGATTCCGCTTTGGGCATCCTTGTCGCCGGCCTGCAGCGCCAGGGAGTACCAGTTGTAAGCGCTCACGTAATCCAGGGGAACTCCTTTTCCTTCTGCATACAGAAAACCGAGTTCTGCCTCGGCCCTTGGATCTCCTTGATCGGCAGCTCGCCGCGCCCATTTTGCCGCCTGGGAGAAATCAACCTCCACACCATAGCCGTGATAATAGCTGGAGGAGAGCAGCAGTTCCCCATACGCGTAGTCTTGCTCTGCCGCGGCTCGCAGCCACCTGACCGCCTGAGCATAGTCGCGCTGGACCCCTCGACCGAAAAAGAATAAAGAAGCCAGGTTACATTGTGCGGCCGCGTTCCCTTGCTCTGCCGCGGCCCGATACCAGCGCGCAGCTTCACTCAGGTTCTTGTGAACACCACGGCCGCTCTCGTAAAGCGTTCCAAGATTATCTTCGGCTGCTGAATACCCTCGCTCGGCTGCCGCCCGGTAATACGCGGCGGCTTGACGGTAATCTCTGCGCACGCCGTTACCGTGATCGTAAAACCAGCCAAGGAGAAATTGTGCCTCCACTGAACCTTTCGCTGCTGCTGCTCTATACCACCCTATCGGCCTCGCCCCAAGTGCGCTCGCAACCCCGTCAACATGCGCTCTCGGATCAGAGACAGCGGGGCTTCCCGAAGGGGAATCCGAGGGCGATATCTCGCCTGGGCCCGATTGCGCTTGTATCGATTGCGTCCAGAAGTAAAGTGACGCGATTACGAGCCATGAAATAAACCAACGCTGTCTCACGTTCATAGTTCCGGCCTTTGAGTCTTGAGCGATATTCGGACTCCGGAGTGCATTGCCAACGGGCGGGAATCCAAACAAGTCAATTCGAGTAAGCTTTCCCAGCGAATGTCTTAGTCCATCGGATACGCGAGATAGACGGCTTGTAACTCGATTTGTGAGCGCGCCGGGATTTTCTGACGTGGCTTTGAGA
Organism: Terriglobales bacterium; assembly: GCA_036376415.1. GTDB lineage: Bacteria > Acidobacteriota > Terriglobia > Terriglobales > Acidobacteriaceae > Gp1-AA145. Next base: position 14,677 of record DASVAJ010000036.1, on the reverse strand, counting down.
AGAAAGAACACGTTCTGGCAATAGGATTTGTTTTTGATAACCAATCTACGGTTTCGTCGTCGCGTCGAATGACGAAGGCGCGGGCCGCACCGCGTTACCGCATGCGGTTTGACCCTCCTCTTCTCATCCCCCTAGAATGAAAGTTCTTTTTCCCATCATGGCCCTTCGCCTGTTCAACACACTTTCCGGCAAAGTCGAGGAGTTCCGCCCGCTCGTGGACAACGAAGTCCGCATGTACGCCTGCGGCCCCACGGTTTACGACTATGGCCACATCGGCAATTTCCGCACGTTTGTTGCCGTCGACATTCTTCGCCGCTACCTGCGCCAGAGCGGGTTTCAGGTTCGCCATGTAATGAACATCACCGACGTGGACGACAAAATCATTCGCAACGCGTCGAAGGCTGGAGTGCCGGTGCAGCAGTACACGGAAAAATATCAGAAGGCCTTTCTCGAAGACGCCGCCGCGCTGCACATCGAGAAGCCGCAAATCGTGCGCGCCACCGACAACATCGACAAGATGGCTGATTTCATCGCCGCATTAGTCGAGAAAGGCTTTGCCTATCGCACCGACGACGGCTCGTATTATTTTCGGATCGCAAAATTTCCCGGCTACGGCAAGCTCTCAAAAAAAGATTTTGCGGGGATGGAAGATGGCGCGCGGGTGGATGTCGACGAATACGAAAAGGATAACGCGCGAGATTTCGCGTTGTGGAAAGCGCCGAAGCCCGGGGAGGCCTCCTGGGAAACGAAGATTGGGGCAGGCCGCCCGGGCTGGCACATCGAGTGCTCCGTCATGTCAATGCAGGAACTCGGCGAGAGCTTTGACCTGCATGCCGGCGGCGAAGATCTGATCTTCCCGCATCACGAAAACGAAATCGCGCAATCGGAATCGCTGACCGGCAGGCCCTTTGCCCATTTCTGGTTTCACGCGCGCTTCCTTCTGGTGGAAGGCGAGAAGATGTCGAAGAGCGCGGGCAATTTCTTCACCCTGCGCGATCTCGTGCTCAAGGGAATCAAACCATCGTCCATCCGTTACGCGCTGTCGTCTGTTCCCTACCGCAACCAACTCAACTTCACCTTCGACGGACTGACGCAGGCCGCATCCTCGGTCGAGCGCTTGCGCAATTTTCGTCTTCGCCTCGGCGGAAAATTCGACCCAGGATCGAACCTGGCGATGAGTACGCTGGCGGCGCAGACCTCGAAGCGTCTGCGCGAAGCCCTTGACGACGACCTCAACACCGCTCAAGCGCAAGCGGCAATTTTCGATATGATTCGCGCCGCCAATGCGGCTATCGACAGCAGTGAATTGAAGCAGGATGACGTCCCGCTTTTGCACGCTGCGATCGACCAGTTCGACGCCATTTTCTCCGTGCTCCAGGACGACGATGCCGAGAACATGAAGAAAATCCTGGATTGGGCAGAGGCTGAAGGCCGTGGCAAGGAGATCAGCCCCGAACTGCGCGAAATTGTGCGATCGACAGCGCTGTCCGATTCAGCCATCGAAAGCAAGATTGTCGCCATGAGCGAAGCCCGCAAGGCCCGCAATTTCGCCCGCTCCGATGCCATCCGCGCCGAACTCACCGCGCAAGGTATTCTCATCGAACAAACCAAAGAAGGCGTGCGCTGGAGAAGGAAGTGAATGCAGGACGCCAGAAATGGTTCTGGATCATCGCGGCGATCGCCATTCCTCTTTTACTCCTGCTCAATCCGAACCTGTGGGATCTATCCAACAAGTCGGTGCGTTACAACCTCGAAGCCATTGGCTCCAGCATTTATGAGTTTCACAATTCGACGGGCGAGTGGCCGCAAGGCGCTAATGATCTGGCGCGAACGTCCCTGCCTTTAAAGGTCCACCACTGGCGCTATCTGATCCAGGCCGGTAATGTTGTGGTCATCTGGAACCGCGACTTACTCCCAGATCCACGAAATAACGCCAACCGGGTACTCGTGTATCACAATCAGGGACTGCTCGCCGCATTCGGTCACAAATGGGTCTGCTGGGGAGACCTGCGGACCGAATATGCTTCAAATGCAAAAATCCGCTCGGCAATTGCCCAGCAATAACTGGCGGTCTAAGGCTCACTCCGCTGCCATAAACTGCGGACCAGTTGTCTTCGATACCGCCGACTGCCGATCGCGATCGCTGGTGCATCTCCAGTCAGCGCCGTCATCTGCCTCCACCCGTGTGCCGGATCAAGAATCGAAACGTACCCACCCGGCGCCAGTTCCAGTTGTTTTGACAAGTGCCGCTTGAAATCGACCCGGTCGGCGCAGGTTGGCTCGAACCACGCTGGCGTGACGAAATCCGATAGCAGCACTCCGTCAATCTCATAACCAAGCTCATCGGCCTCAACCGCGTCGCACACTTCGAGAGCATAAATTCTCATATCGCTGCCCAGCGCACACCAGTTCACCCATGGATCAGCCAGCATTTCCAGCAATTCGTGGCTGAATGTAACTGTCCACGATGATCGGCTGTCGATATCGAGTTTGGCAAAAACCTTTCCGAGCGGCGCTCCCGCGCTGGTCATTTCGTGATAACCCAGCGCCCCTGCCTGATCGGGATTGTCGGTCAGCACAATCTGCCACCACCCGTTAGCCAGCGGTTGATCTTTCGCCGGAAACGTAAGCGTGCAATCAATATCCCAGTAAGCTCGGAAATCGTCGCTGACCTGCTTTTGCAGCGCAGGAAGCACAGCCTCGACCTGCCCGTCGCTCAGGCAGGTCGAGGCATTGGTAATGGCGACTACGGGAACAGGCATGAATACCTCCGATTTCGGACCTGGCATTCAGCACTGGCATTTGGCATTTGGTACTCGCATTGGCAGTTAGCACTTGGGCGATACGCCCTCAGCAGAAAGCCGCGGAGCGGCGTAAGAATACAGCCCATCGCGTAAGCCAAAGGTTGCACCAAATTCGACAGAGCCCCGAAGGGGCGACAGAGACGATGTTTAGTTGCCTTGGGAAGCCCTTAATCGCTGGCACCGCTCCCTGGGATGTGGCCAGACACCCAGGCTCACCGCAACACGCTCGCCGCAAACGCCGCATCCATCGCGGAATTTCCAGTCGGCGCGCACACTTGCTGATTCCATTGCTTCTTCAAATCGCTCTTGGTCGGGAGCGCTCGCACCATCTTTCTTGCCGTGACCGGCCCACTGCGCGGAATCAGCGATGCAAAGCTGTTCACGGTCGTGAGAATCAAATTCACGGCCGCAGTAATCCGCGCGGTCAAAGTCGCGTTCGAAATATGTGCGGCTTCGAGCAGCGCCGGCAGATTCCGGTTCAGGTCGGAAATAACGTTCTGAATTTTCTGCAAGGTATCCGCAGACGGGCTCGCCTTGTAATCGTTGTAAAGCGCCTGCAGCAGATTCAGATCGCGGCTGGCCTGCCCCGAGATGTTCTGTATCACAGCCGTATCGGATGGGTTGGCCTGCTTTCCCGAAGCCAACGTGCTGACCAGAGTAGCCATATTGAGCGCCATCTGCGTAAGCACCGGCAGATCCTGCAAGGCAATATTGATCCATTGCGCGCTGCATCCGGTGGCGGCGATGGAAATCGCCAGCACCAGGGCAACAAGAGCTTTCGATTTAGAATGAGTTGTCATAGGTCTCCAGAAACGTGGTTGGTGGTTCGTCGTTGGTCGTTGGCCGTGACTGTTTCGCAAGAACGCGCTGCCTATCGCTCGCCGCCGGAAGCGGCCGCAAAACCCTTCCGGGAGGAGCGAACGGCCAACGACCAACGGCGGTTTTCATGAAATCTCTCGACGAATATCTCCGCGATGCCGAGCACGCGCACGGGCACCTCTGCGCCGGGCAAGTGCTCGGCGTGCGCCTGGCCATGCTGGGACTTCAGAAGCTCGGAATCGACGATCCCCAGGGCAAGGACCGCAAGCGCCTGGTTACATTTGTGGAAATCGACCGCTGCGCGACCGACGCGGTCGCGATCGTGACTGGCTGCCGTTTAGGCAAGCGCGCGCTCAAATTTCGCGACTGGGGAAAGGTCGCCGCAACGTTTGTAGACGTGAATTCAGGCCGGGCGATTCGCGTTGCTGCCAAGGAATCCTCCAAAGCACGGGCCCGGCAACTCCATCCAGAACTTCCTGACAAAAACCAGCAGCAAATGCTCGCGTATCGCGAAATGGCGGACGGCGACCTGTTCACCATGCAATGGGTGAAGGTCGATCTCCCTCCGGAAGAATTCCCCGGCTACAAAGGCGAACGAGTTGTTTGTGATCAATGCGGCGAAGGGATCAATTTCCGCCGCGAAGTGCGCCACGAGGGCAAAGTGCTATGCCGCAGCTGCGCCGGCGAGCGGTATTACCAGCCTGACATCCGCGCAGAAAAGCAATAACCACAAAAGACAAGAAGCACCACCCGGGAATTCCTTCGTGATACCTCGCGTCCTGGGTGGTTAACTCTGCTCGTATGCGTGCGCCGCGCGCAGAATCGTGCCCTCGTCAAAGTGCTTGCCGAAGATCTGCATGCCGATGGGCAGTTTTTCTTGATTCACGCCGACAGGAATTGAGATGCCGGGAATGCCCGCCAGATTGGCGGTGACCGTGTAGATATCCGCCAAATACATGGCCAGCGGATCATCGACTTTTTCGCCCAGCTTGAATGCCGGAGTCGGACTGGTCGGCCCGACAATCACGTCCACTTTCTTGAATGCCTCTTCGAAATCGCGCGTCAGCAGCGTGCGCACGCGCTGTGCCTTCAAATAATAGGCATCGTAATAACCGGCGCTAAGGGCGTAAGTTCCCAGCATGATGCGCCGCTTCACCTCGCTGCCGAAACCCTGATCGCGGCTCCTGCGGTACATCTCGGAAAGCGAACGCGCGCCCTTAGCGCGAAAACCGTACCGAACCCCATCGAAGCGCGCCAGGTTGGAAGACGCTTCCGCCGTGGCCACCAGATAGTAAGCCGGAATAGCATATTTTGTGTGCGGCAGCGACACATCGAGGATGTCGCATCCCAAGCTGGCCAGCTTCTGAATGGCCGCTTGAATCGCGCCGCGCGTCTCGGCTTCGAGACCCTCGCCAAAATACTCTTTTGCCATACCGACCTTCAGACCCTTCAGAGGCCGGTCAAGTTCCGCCGCGTAATCCGGAACCGGCACATCGGCGGAGGTTGAATCCATGGGATCGCGTCCCGCAATCGTGCGCAGCATGATCGCCGCGTCTTTTGCAGTCTTTCCAAACGGGCCGATGTGGTCGAGCGACGATGCAAAGGCAATCAGGCCATACCGCGACACTCGTCCATAGGTCGGCTTCAGCCCCACCACCCCGCAGAAGGAGGCCGGCTGACGAATGGATCCGCCCGTATCGGAACCCAACGTGGCAACCGCCATGCCCGCAGCCACCGCCGCTGCTGAACCGCCGGATGACCCGCCCGGAACTCGGCTCAAATCGCGCGGGTTGTGCACGGGATGAAAGGCCGAGTTTTCATTCGACGAGCCCATCGCGAATTCATCGCAATTGAGTTTGCCCAGAACCACTGCGCCCGCAGCCTCAAGCCGAGCCACCGCTGTGCAGTCGTAGGGCGGAACATAATTGCCGAGAATTTTCGACCCGGCGGTGGTGGGCACGTCTTTGGTGACGAGAACGTCCTTAATCCCCACTGGAACGCCCGCGAGCGGAGGGAGTTCGTCTCCCTTGTCAGCCATGCGGTCGATCTCGGCCGCCTTGGCCAGCGCCCGCTCCTTCGACAGCATCAGGTAAGCGCCGATTTTCTGGTCGTCGCTTTCAATTTTGGCGAAGAAGCTCTCTGCCAGTGCGGCCGCGCTGGTTTTGTGCTCGGCAATTGCGGAGCGTGCTGCATCGATGGTCAGGCCGGTCAAATCCATGGCTGTCAATTGTTAGTTGTTAATTGTTAGTTTTCGACCGCAGCTCTTGCCGAACGAGCAGCGAGAACTGGCACCGAAAACTATCTTTCAATGACTTTCGGAACTTCAAAGAACGTGCCGTCGGAATCGGGCGCATTAGCCAGCGCCACGTCGCTAGGAAACGATTTTCGCAGGCCCTCGCGGCGATCGCCGCGAGCGGCGTAGGCGAAGCGCTCACTTCCCTTCTTCGCCTGGTCGACTCCGTAGCGATCGGAAACCTGCGCCATGGGAGGAACATCGCTGGTATCGAGCTCGTTCAGCGAATCGACATGGCCCAGAATCGCGTTCAGATCGCGCACCATGCGGCTGCGTTCTTCCGCGCTCAGTTCCAGGTTCGCGAGATCGGCGACGTAGGAGACTTCGTTTTCAGTGACCTTCATAAGAATTCAGAACGAGGAAGGCAGAGCGCCGGAATCAGCCCTTATTTCTGATTTCTGACTTCTGCATTTCCGCCGTCTTCTGTGTTTTTGGGGGTAAGAGAAACTCAACCCGGCTCACCCCCGCGATATATCGATTGAGCACCGCGAGGTATTTCGGCGCAAGATGCTGCAACTCGGCGCGCCACGCCGCGTCTGGAACTTCGATTCGCAGCACGCCACTGGAGTATTCCAGCGCGCGCGTGCGCGCCGCCACGACTGAGCCACAAGCCAGCGGCCAAGCCAGCAATGCCTTGTCCGCCCGGGGATTGCGGCGAAGGCTGCCCGCAACAATCTTCTCCAGGGATGGGGCGATTGGTTCCACGGAAGTCTTGATTGTAGCATCCGACAGCGGCGCTCATTCCTCTACGAGCATTGTAAGAGAGAGCGGCAACAAAATACGTAAAGCAATGCCATCGATCGCCTTGCACCGCGACAACAGCCGGAAGTGTATGCCCCTATTTTCAGAATAGCAATTTGAAAGGGGGGATTGTGACATGGTTCGCAAAAATATTTTTGGTTGGTTTTGTGCAACTTAGATCAAAAGCGGCGCGCGCAGGGGCTTGACAAGCTTTTTCCACAGGCACCTCGTTCTCCGCATTCAAACTAAAAAATTGCGCGCCTAAATATCCTTGCTCGTCGCGCTGCTCAGTTCCGTGTCGGGCAAGGGCTGGCTTCGCGAGAGGATGAAATCTTCCACCTGCTTGAGAGCAAAAGCCGGCTTCGGCTGACCTGGCAATTTGATGCGGTGAAAGTCAGCGCTCTGTACATCGTTCAACACGAATGCTGGGCGCGCGTCTTGTCCGGAAGATTCGATCTTGATCCCATTCATCTCCATGCCTTTGGCGTGGCGGATGAAGAATCCCTGCGCCGGCGTCACCCCGAACATCGTCGGCTCCGGATATTTCTGCTCTTCTTCCGGAATCCGGCGAGCCGCATCTTCGGCAGTACCTCCGCCCGCATGCAGAATGGTGATATCGGTCAGCTTCAGATCTTCAATCGAATGCCCCGGAATTCCGGAGATGATCGAGGAGACTTTCGGGCTCGGCGCATTCACGCAGGTAAGGTTCGCAATGCTGAGGCGGCGAATCGTGCCCACCGGCACTCCCGCAGGACCGCGCATGCGCGCGCCCAGACGCACGAAAATCGGCGCCGCGTAGAGCTCCCGCATCGTGATGTTGTTCACGCAAACATCTTCAATCACGCCGCCGTCCACAGATTCGATCGCCAGCCCGTGGCAGCCATCGAAAACACAATTCGAAATCGTGATGTTCTTGAACCCGCCGTTCGATTCGGTTCCAAACTTGATCCGCCCAGTGCGATAGGCCTTATCACCGGGGGGCAACCGTTTGTAAGTTGCGTTGAGTAGAGCGCCCTCTTCGAAGCTTCCCGCCAGCATGCAGTTGGTAATGGTCACCATCTCGGTGGGGCGCGCATGCCCCAGCGCATAGGAACTCTTCAGGCAGATGCCGTCGTCCCACGGCGAATTCACGCTGCAGTTGGAAACACGCACATTGCGGCAGCAGTCGATGTCCATGCCATCGCGGTTGGTGTCGATGGTGAGATTGTCGATGGTGAAATTATCGACACCGGTGGCGAGAATGCCGAAATGTCCTCCGTGCAGGATGGAAAAATCGCGCAGAAGCACATTGCGGCAATTCTTCAGCGCGATGGCCTTGTTGCCCACGCCCGCCTGTTCGGCAATCGGACCAGGCCCGTAGCCCTTACTCAGGCCTTTGCCCCAAATCAGGCCGGTGCCCACGATCGCGATATTTTCCAGCCCCTCGCCCCAAATCAAACTGTTGTGCCAGTGATTGTGTCCAAAGTCCTGGTAGTTCTCCCAGGGCTGATTTGATTCCGGCGCATCGTAGCCGCCGCGCTCGCCCGGTTGTGGCGAGTCAGCGGCAAGGATCGTCGCGCCGGGTGCGAGACACAGGGTTACGTGGCTCTGCAAATGGACCGAGTAGCAGAGGTAGGTGCCGGCAGGAAAGAAAACGATGCCGCCACCACTCCGCGAGGCCTCCTCAATCGCCTTGTCAATCGCTGCGCTGTCCACCGCTTTGCCGTCTCCGCGGGCGCCAAAGCGGGTAACCGCAAACATGGCGGCCGATTGGCCGCCCTGCGCAGCCAGGTTCTCAGGAGATGAGATGAGTGCGCCGCCAGCTATTCCCGCGCCGGCGAGCTTGAGAAAATTCCGTCGCGCATTCTGGTCGAAATGCATCCACGGCAGGATAAGGAAGCTTCGGCGCCAGAGCAACTGCGGAGTTGGAACAGTTCGCACTCTGTTGCCGCACGCAGGCGTGTCACGCCATTATCGAACCAGACTGCGCGGAGTAGCGAAAGGCGAGCCCTGCGAAATCGCCCGTTCTGCCGGAGCACATCGGATCTGCCGCGCAACAAGTCCTTGCAGGAAATCTCTCGAGCTTTTTTCCCGCTGAGATCCCACCACTCCTGCGCGCGGCGCGATTGGTGTAAAGTGGTCAGCAATTTCACTGCGAAAGGCCAGGGCTCATGCGCTCTCCACGGTGCCGGCAATCCAAGAGAAATCTGCTGCAGTCAATCGTTACGTTTATTTTTGGGGCCGCGTGCGCCATTTTCGCTGTTGCATTTGTGGCAGGCGCCTACGCCCAGAACGCGGCTCAGCCACAGCCAGTGCCGCTTCCTCCCGCTGTTCCCGCACCCGTGGACCGGCCTTACCCCGGCACTCTCTCCCTTTCGGTGGACTTGGCCAATGTCAATGACCGCATCGTGGATGTGAAGGAAACCGTCCCAGTAAAACCAGGGAAAGTCATACTGCTCTATCCCCAGTGGCTGCCGGGAACGCACTCGCCCTCGAATTCGATCAATGGCTTGGCCGGCCTGGTGGTTAGCGCAAACGGCAGAACGGTTCCCTGGCAGCGTGATCCAGTGGACATGTGGGCGTTTCACATAGACGTGCCGGGCGGATCGAGCAGCCTCGAACTCGCATTCCAGTACCTGGCTCCCATTAATCCCCAGCGAGGCCGCATTTCAGACAAAATCGCCGACCTGACCTGGAACAGCGTGCTCCTGTACCCCGCGGGCTACTTTGCGCGTCAGATCCAATTCTCTCCAGAAGTGAAGCTGCCTCAAGGCTGGAAATTTGCCACTTCCCTGGAGGTGGAATCACAGTCAGGCTCCGCGATCCAATTCAAGGATGTTCCGCTCAACACTCTGGTCGACGCTCCGCTATACGCAGGCCTGAACTTTAAGCGCGTCGACCTATCTTCCGGGCCGGACAATCCGGTATACCTCGACGTTTTTGCCGATAAGCCCGAGCAACTGGAAATCACGCCGGAAGAACTGCAATATCACAAGAACCTTGTGGTTCAAGCCCAGAAGCTGTTTCGTTCACATCATTACGATCATTACGATTTTCTGTTGTCGGTCAGTGACACGGTCGGAGGCAAAGGACTCGAACACCATCAATCCAGCGAAGATGGCACGCGCGCGAACTACTTTACGGATTGGGCGGCGGGCGTAGCAGGACGTGCTCTCCTGCCGCATGAATACACGCATTCCTGGAATGGGAAATTTCGGCGGCCTGCGGACCTGTGGACAGCCAATTTCAACCTGCCGATGCGCAACCACTTGCTTTGGGTCTATGAAGGATTGACCGACTACTACGGGAACGTTCTGACCGCCCGTTCAGGAATGCGCACCCCGGAACAGGCCCGCGATGAGATCGCCGGCATTGCCGCGAGCTTCGAGATCAGTCCTGGCCGCACCTGGCGGTCTCTCAGCGACACCACCAATCAACCGATCATGACGGAGCACTTCACCAGCCCCGAGCCGTGGCCCAGTTGGCAACGTTCCTTCGATTACTATCCGGAGTCGGATCTCGTCTGGCTGGACGCGGACACGAAAATCCGCGAACTGAGTAAAGGACAAAAGTCGCTGGACGATTTTGCCCGCGTGTTTTTCGGGATTCACAACGGAAGCTACGTCACCGTTACCTACACATTCGATGACCTGGTCAAGGCTCTGAACACTGTCCAGCCATACGACTGGGCGCAATTCTTTCGAACGCGGGTGGATGACATCGAAGCCAGCGTTCCGGAGAATGGGATCACACAAGGCGGCTATCGACTCGTATACAACGATGTTGAACCGGACTGGATGAAGCGCGCCGATGCATCACGCGGAACCAGCTTTGCTACATCCCTGGGCTTTGCGGTTGCGGGCAGAGGTTCGAGCAACGCTGCCGGTGCAGGTGGCGGCGAGGGCACCGTCACACAGGTATGGTGGAACAGTCCGGCATTTAAAGCGGGCATCACCCCCGATATGCAACTCGTTGCGGTGAATGACCAGGTGTTCAGCCCGTCAACTTTGCGGGAAGCGATTTTGAAAGCGGAGCATGATGGCGCGCCAATCAAGCTGCTGCTGAAGCGCGAGAAAGAACTCACTACGACCACTCTCGACTACCATGGCGGAATGCGTTACCCGCACCTGGAGCGGGTCGAGTCTACGCCTGACCTCCTGGATTTGGTATTGTCCCCGGTAAATTAGGCTTCCTGCAGCCGATCAGGTCGATCACGTGCGACGTGCCTTGAAGCTCGCGGCTTCGCTCCCCAGGCCACGCGATCTGCCGCCGGCGAGGCCATCGGCGGCTTTGCGCATCGCCGATAATGGACTCGCCGTGAGCGAAGATCTGGAGTTTTGCTTTCCCACGCCGTTCAGAAGGCATACCGCAAGCTGAACTGCATGGTGCGTGGAATGGCAAAGCTTTCCAAGCTGGTGATCGTGCCCACGCTACTGCTGGTGATGTCATTGACCGGCAGACCGCGGTTCACATTGTTGAACGCATTAAAGTTCTGCCATGTGAACGTCAAGGCCTGGCTTTCGGTCAGCTTGAAGGTCTTCCCCAGCGCCCAGTCGGCTTCAAAGAAGGCCGGCCCGCGAAGTGAATTACGCCGCGCCGTGCCTTCACGAAATGGCGCCGGCGGGGCGTACGCGGCCGGGTTGAACCACATGCCCGCGGGGACGTTTGCGTAAGCATTGCCAACCTGGTCCGGCCGCAGCGTGAAGTCCGAGTTCAACGAACTGTTATCGCCGATGATCGGAGTGAACGGACGTCCGCTGTAGGCGGTGGTCATTCCGGTGAACTCCCATCCGCCAAGGATCAATTCCCCCGCTCGACCCATGTTGCTGAAGTACGTGCGGCCTCGGCCAATGGGGATCTCCAGAATGTGGCCGAGGGAAAAGGAGTGCGTACGGTCGAAGCCGGCCGGACCGTAATCCGCGCGCAGATTGTAGGGGTTGTACTCGCGCGAGTTGTCGCCGTAGTTCAGCGCCTTCGACCACGTGTACTGGGCGGTGAAGGAATACCACGCTGACATGCGTTTTTCCGCGGACAACTGCAGGCTGTTGTAGTTTGAACTCAGGTCGTTGGCAAAATCTGTGATGTCCTGGGAATAGCCGAACCTCGCGAAGTACGGGCGATTGTTGTCGGAGGTTCCCCCGGCTGGGCTGGGCCCCGGCACCGGCGCATTGGCATTGTAAAAGTCATAGAGGTGCCGCGCCTGATTGCCCACGTACGCCGCTTGAACGCTGAAGTTCTTGCTTACTTCATGCTGGATAGCGATGTTGTACATGTCGACGTAGGCGGTCTTGCGGTTGAGCGGGATCCCCGTGGCGCTGACCGTGGCGGGCAAAGGCAAGAGGCCGCTGGGTGGAACCGCTGGGGGCAGCGGAAGCGGCGGCCCCTGAGAAAGCGTGAACGGCAGCGGCTGTCCGGTCGGAGCCGTCAAGTCCTGCACGTAGTCTACGGGATAATTGTGCGTGATCTGAATGCTGAAGAAGTTGGGGAAGTAGCTGCGCCCATAACCGGCGCGGACCACCGTGGTCGGACGCACTTGATAGGCGATGCCGATGCGAGGCGCGAAATTGTCAGTTCGCGTGTTGATATTCGTATAGCGATCTACGTTGCCCAGGCCCGCCACCATGAGTTGTCCGGTTTGCAGGTTGAAGTTCGATCCATTGCCGCGATGGGCGTATGGCGGCGTGTAGAGTTCCCAGCGTACGCCCAGCGAGAGGGTCAGCTTGGGAGATACGCGCCAGCGGTCCTGTAAGAAGGAGAACACATCCTGCTCGTACTCTTTCGGATTCCCGAGAAACTGGAACCGCTGGAACGTGCTCGGGTAACCCAGCAGAAAGGATTCGAACGCGTCCGTGGTGGTTCCAGACGGTGTAGCTACGTTGTTGTTAAAGCCAAACACTCCGCGTTGGCTGAAATCACTGCCGGCGCGGAAATTTGCGATCCAACGATAGTCGCCGCCGAACTTGATTTCGTGACTGCCCAGCTCCTTCGTGGCCACCGGTGAAAGCTGGTGCAATTGTTCCAGTTCATGCAGCGGGGCGTTGGTGTTAATGGTGGTGCCGAACTGGAAGCTGCTGGAGGGAAAACCCGCGACGGTGGTGCCGCTGAGCGCGGTTCCGTTAAATGTGAAATTCGACAGTCCACTCGTGTTCGGCGTCCCGAGATTGATGCCAGGAATGCCGACTGTGGTAGCGGTCTTGGTTCCGTAGTCCACTGGCAGAACGTCCACCTGGTAGCGGAAGTAGCTGTAGCGCAAATTCAGCAGCCACGACGGACCGAACACATGGTTCCAATTCACCGCGCCGTTGTGGTTCTGTCCGTGGGAATTGCCCGGCCCGTATAAACCTGAAAACGATGGTCCGCCTGCAATCCCGAAAATTGCCGGCGAGTTGATCGTGTCGCGGAACAGGTCGTAACGCACAAAGAAGCGGTCATTCGGGTTCAAGTTGTAGTCCACGCGGCCGTCGAACTGATCGGAATCGAATTTCACGCTGCCATTGCCGAGAAATGTGTTGGTGCCGATATTCGGCAAAGGAATTAAGGCCAGAAGCTTGCTGGCCACGGGGCTGATAGAACCCGGGCTCAGTACCGGACCTCCGATCGCGGTCAAATCTCCGGCGCGTTCCGCTGCCGAGGGCACAAACTCCTGGAAGCCTCCACCCAGGCGCTCGCGCTGCCCTTGATAAGTTCCGAAAAAGAAGAGCTTGTCATGAACGATCGGGCCGCCCAGCGATCCTCCGAACTGGTTGAACCGCAACGGCTGCTGGTGAGCAGGCGGCACTTCCGTGTAGGGGTTCCGGGCATCGAAAAAATTGTTTCGCAGGTACTCAAACAAATCCCCGTGGAAATGGTTGCTTCCCGATTTTGTCGTGTACGAAACGAACGACCCTCCCGAGCGTCCGAACTCGGCGTCGTAGTTGCTGGTCGTCACCTTCATCTGGTCGAGGGAATCCGGCGGCGGATTGACCACCTGAATCCCCAGCACCGCGTCCATGTCATCAGCGCCGTCGATCTGACGGTTGGTGAATCCAAACAGCAGCCCGTTGGTATTGTTGGCCTGGCCGCCCTGCGGGTTCTCCGCGCCGGCGATGTCATAGGTGTTGCGCACCGTTCCGGGCGCCAACAGCTCAAGCTGGGTTACGTTTTGTCCCAGGGTCGGCAGGTCGGTGAGCTCCCGGGAAGGCACGGTCGTGCTGATCTCGCCTCGATCGGTCACGAGAACGGGGGCTTCGTTGGCGGTCACTTGCACGGCCTGCTGCACTTGCCCGGGCTGCAACATGACATTGACGCGAGTCTCACGGTCGATGTTAACCGCGATCCCGTTCTGCTGCGTCGTCTGAAAACCGGGGGCGGAGACTTTCACATTGTAAGTGCTGTTCGCCAACTGGGTGCGAGTGAAGATTCCCTGGGCATTGGTCGTGGTATTCACGGACGAACCATGCTGGGTGTCGCTGATGATTACGTTTGCGTTCGGCACCACGGCGCCGCTGGGGTCGGTCACCACTCCGGTTAATGTGCCTGAAGTGGCCTGCGCTGCGGCTGTTCCTGACATCGTGAACAGCAACCCGGCCACCGTAAGCAGCGCGAATAGAAGGTTGAGAATTCTCGACGAAGGCTGCGAGACACGAACTGCTTCTACATCTCGATACATGCGATCCTCGTACTGGACGAATATTTGGAAGACGAACTTGCCCGCGAAAACTTCAATGCTGCACCAATGCAGGAAGTAAGACCCGCTGCTTGTGGGATAGCAGGTTTAGGCCCAAATTTTCCGCTGGGTTTTTGGAGAAGATGGACTGAATCCACAACACTTACGAGCGCACGTCTGATTTGTGCAGGCTCTCAGAATTCAGCATTCCGGAGTTGACTCCGTGCAAATGAAGCGTGAGTAGCAGGTTGGCGATAAACTGGCTCGCTTTGCGCATGGATTCAAAAACAATTCTCGGCGCCAAAACTTTTTCCACGCGAAAAATGTGACACGGTTTTGATGATTTACGACCGTGTATTGCCAGTTGATCGTGAGACGCAGAAATTAGACCCAATT
>DASVAJ010000032.1:0-24023 GCA_036376415.1 Terriglobales bacterium | reverse complement strand
GCAAAGAAGCAATCGCTTGGCCCGCGGTAAATGGTCGGGGAGAGAGGATTTGAACCTCCGACCCCCTGGTCCCGAACCAGGTGCTCTACCAGGCTGAGCCACTCCCCGACGTAGCCGGCGACGCGGGCGCGTACCGCATTTCAGAGTTTACGCTGTGGTGTTGCCGACCGCAACTGCTGGCTCCCGTATCCGTAGCAATCCTCTCGCTGTCAGCGAATTCAGCGGTCGATCTACGCTACTCTTGCCCCTGCCGCGGTTTCGGAGTACATTGCTTCCCACTCATGTCCGCACCCCGCAATGATTCAACGACCCTTCTGCGTTGGCGCGATATCTATCGTGAAGCCGAGCTCTACAAGTCCGCCCTCCGGGTTTACACGAAGCCGCTTTTTCTCTGGCGAAAGGCCCTGAACGTATCCACAGACGGCAGAACCCTATACGACCTGGCCGCGCACGGCCTGAAGGGATTGGCCGCCATTCACGAGCAGCTACGGACGGAGCGCTTCCACTTCCGGCCCTGCGTGGGTCTGAAGTATAACTTCAACGGCAAGCGCCGCACCCTCTATATTCCTCCGTGGGAGGAGAGAATTGTCGATCTACTGATCTATCGCCTGCTCAATCGCCGGCTGCACCCGTGGTTTTCGCCATCTTCTTATGCTTATCGCGATCACACCTACGGCCTGGACCGTTGCCAATCGCGCATCCGCACGCTGCTCCGTTCCGCGAGTTCTCCGGTCTACGGCGTCAAACGGGATGTCTCGGACTATTTCGCCTCGGTCGACCATGAGATTCTGTTGCGGCAGTTGCAGGACCACGTCGCCGCGGACGACTATCTATTCGAGCTCCTTTCTCAACGCATTCGTTTTGATTATCACGACGAGGGCGGCGCTCATCGTGCCGCTGTCGGAATCCCATTCGGGTGCGCCAGCGCCTGCGTTTTCGCCAACCTATATCTGACCGGGCTAGACCGCGAAATCGACCGCATCCCGGATGTTCACTACTTCCGTTATGCCGATGACCTGCTCGTGCTCTCGACCAGTCGCGAAGCCGCCATACTTGCGAGTGAACGAATACGCTCGGCTCTTGAAAAGCTTCGGCTCACAACCAAGCCCAGTCACCAGGCGGACCTGGTGCTGGCAGGCACGTCACAGGGCGCTGACACCCATTTTCGGCCAGTGGTCGGGTTTCGCCATCTCGGCCTTCAGTTCCATGGCAGCGGCTCGGTCTCGCTCTCTCGCGACAAGCAGCGCAAGATTCAGAACCTGTTCCGTTTTGCTTTCCGCCGGGCCCGCCGCCGCTGGCAGAAAATTGCCGACCCGCGCGAACGTGCGCGCACCCTCATCGCGATTGCGTGCCAGACCATCGAACGCGGCGTGCGCAACGTCGCCATTCTCGACTACTACCTGAAGCACGTGACCGAACGAGAACAGTTGCGATTGCTGGACCGCTGGCTGGCCGAGGAAATTCTCAGCCTGGTGTTCGGAGGCCACAAGAAGGCGCATTTTGCAAAGATCAGTTTTCCGGAACTTCGCGGTTTTGGACTCCCATCGCTGGTGCACCGGCAAAGGCTGATTCTGCATGGGAAGATCGAGAGTCCGTTCTTCATCTGGCAGCAACAAAAAGCAGACCGAGCATTCAAGGGGACGGTTGCCAGCCGGCGCGGCAACGCCAACGCCGGCTTCTCTCGGTGCCCAGAAGCAGCGGCCCAAGAAAACCCCGTGAGAGAGGGCGGCCGCCTGTACATGGGTGTGATGGAATACCCTAGGCGCTAAAGCGCAGGGTCGTTTGCGAAACCGTCCCCTTGAGCGCTCTGGACCGCGCGAGAAAATTATGGGATTGCTGGATTTACTAATCAGCCTGTTTGGCGGCGGACAAAAAATTGACTGCCCCAACTGCGGCACTGCCGATGCGCGAAAGGCGCGCGACGGGACGGTTCGCTGCAAGAACCAGGCCTGCCAGAATTTCGACCCAAGCTTCGCCTTGGGCAGAAGAATCGCGCCGGTTCCAACCCGCGGAAATTTCCGCCCGCAATACCCGGTCTCAATTCGTTACGTCAACTTTGTCGGACAGCAGCGTGATTTTTCCGCGGAGCGCGACTCGATCGACCGCAAGCACAACCACATCGTCGCGTGTGTTGCGCCGACGGGAAGAAAAATTGCGCTCTCGCGGGATCGCATTCAGAACCTGAGTGAAGTAGAGACTTACCTGCCGCACAAAGTCGAGTCCGGCCAGAACTGGCCATCAGGGCGCGAGAGGCAAATTCTGAATTTTCACAAGAAGCACGGGTCGACCTCGCCGCGCTACGAACAGCTGCGGGCGAAGTACCCGAACTGGTGAGCCCTGATCAAGCGCGGGCGCCACACACGGGCAAGGCCTGATTAAGCGCGGGCGAGGGCGCCCGCGCCACCACGGCCACAGATTGGTTCAGTCGTAGTACTCCAACCCCAAATGCGTGATCAGTTCCTCGCCTTTCAAGTGCCGCAGCGTGTTCTTCAACTTCATCGACTGGATGAATAAATCGTGTTCGGGATAAAGCCCCGGCACGGTCATGGGCGACTTAAAGTAGAAGCTCAACCATTCCTGAATTCCAAGTCCGCGCAGCTCGGAAGTGCGCCGCGCCAGATCAAGGAACAGCACCAGGTCCAACACAATCGGTGCCGCCAAAATCGAGTCCCGGCAGAGGAAATCAACCTTGATCTGCATCGGATAGCCGAGCCAGCCGAAGATGTCGATGTTGTCCCAACCCTCTTTGTTATCACCGCGCGGCGGATAGTAGTTAATGCGGACCTTGTGCGTGAATTTACCGTACAGTTCGGGATAAAGCTCCGGCTGCAGAATGTGCTCCAGCACCGAGAGCTTCGACTCCTCCTTGGTCTTGAACGAGCCCGGATCGTCGAGCACCTCGCCATCCCGATTGCCCAAAATGTTGGTCGAGAACCAGCCGGACAGTCCTATCAGCCGCGCCTTGAATCCGGGCGCCAGAATCGTCTTCATCAGCGTCTGCCCGGTCTTGAAGTCTTTGCCGCAGATCGGCGCTTCATTCTTGCGCGAGAGTTCAAGCATCACGGGAAGGTCGACGGTTAAGTTCGGCGCGCCGTTAGCAAACGGCACCCCCTCCATCAGCGACGCATAGGCATAGATCATCGACGGCGCAATGGCTTCATCGTTCGCCTGCAGGGCTTTTTCAAACGACTTGAGCGACTGATGCGCCGCTGTCGGCTGCAGGAAAATTTCCGTCGAACCACACCAGATGGTAATCAGCCGTGCTGCCCCTGACGTTTTCTTGAAATCCCGGATATCGGCCCGAACCTGCTCGGCCAATTCCATCTTGTTCTTGCCCTTTTTCACGTGGTGGCCATCGAGCTTCTTCACGTAATTGCGATCGAAGACAGCCGGCCGGGGCTGAATCGAACTCAGGAACGGCTTTACCTGGTCCAGCAATTCCTTTTCGAGCACGCCGGCTTTTCGCGCTGCCGTGTACATGTCGTCCTCGAACGGGTCCCAGCCGGTAAAGACGAGATCATCCAACGCGGCAAGGGGAAGAAATTCCTTGATCTTGGGCGAGCGGCCCTCAGTGCGGCGGCCCAGGCGTATGGTCCCCATCTGAGTCAGGGAACCGATGGGGCTGGCAACGCCCCGGCGCACTGCCTCCACGCCGGCCACAAACGTTGTGGCCACGGCTCCCATGCCGGGGATCATTACCCCTAGTTTTCCTTTGGCCGGCTGAATCTCCGGCGCGTCGTTCTGTTCACTTTTGACAGACTTAGGTTTTTGCGGCATTTCCGGCACTTTCCTTATGAAAACATGAGCTGGTGGGCAAACTTGGTATGTTCTCGTATTGACAAAGCTTTTGCAACTTGCCGGGGCTGAACGGCGAATCTGCGGCATTAAGAAGTTCATCCAACCATTTAGGTAACTCCGGGCCGGCAAGCTGCGTCCAACTATAAGGGATTCCGAGCCTTACTCCGTCTATCGAGGACTATAATGAGGGTAGCGGAAGCCTATTCGGGGTTGCACTGGAGATTCTTATGAAATTGCGAGCCATCGCGTTAACGGCCGCGCTGCTGGGACTGCTGTACACTCCAGCGTCGTCCTTCGCCAGCGACAAGAACAACAAAGATCAGAACTCCAAAAACCAGACCACGAGCAGCACTCCCGCCCCGGTTGAGCCATCCGCCACCAAAGTGAAGCACGATGGCGGCATTGACGACATCGACGCGATCGGCAACCGCAACGTCGGCTGCGAAAAGGGCATGGGAAACTGGTACGGCCTCGAGAAGCAAATCGCTCTCGGCAAGCAGATTTCGCAGCAGGTCGAGACCCAGTCGAAGATCATCAACGATCCGGTCGTTTCCGAGTACATCAACCGCCTCGGCCAGAACCTGGTGCGCAACTCGGATTCGCAGGTGCCATTCACCATCAAGGTCATCGACTCCGACGATATCAACGCGTTCGCGCTGCCGGGCGGATTTTTCTACGTGAACTCGGGCCTGATCCTCGCCGCCGATGAAGAAGCCGAGTTGGCGGGAGTGATGGCGCACGAGATCGCGCACGTGGCCGCCTGCCATGCCGCTCGCGAACAGTCGCGCGCGAACCTGGCGCAGCTCGCAACCATTCCGCTGATCTTCGTTGGCGGGCCGATTGGCTATGCCGCTTATGAAAGCGCCGGACTGGCCGTGCCGCTGACTTTCCTGAAGTTCTCGCGTGGATTCGAGGCGCAAGCCGATTACCTTGGCGTCGAGTACATGTACAAGGCGGGATACGATCCGCAGGCGTTCGTATCGTTCTTTGAAAAGGTGCAAGTGCAGGAGAAGAAGAAGCCGGGAACGATTTCCAAGGCTTTCTCCACCCATCCGCAGACGCCCGATCGAATCGAGAAGACGCAGCACGAGATTGCCACGATTCTTCCAGCGAAACCCGAATACATCGTGACCACTTCGGAATTCGACGAGGTGAAAGCGCGCCTGGCCGCCATCGAAAACCGCCACAAGATCGACAACGAAAAGGACAGCAAGAAACCGAGCCTCCGTCGCGCGTCCTCGACCGACAAGAATGGAAGCGACGACAAGACCTCCGACGACGGGCGCCCAACCTTGAAGCGCCGTCCGGACGACAATCAGTAAAGTTCTCCTCAGAAAGCAAGAACGGCGGGACGCAACGTCCCGCCATTTTTTTGGATGTGAAACAGGCGGCTCGCCTGCCCTGTGTTAATGAGTGGTCGGACAGGCGGGCCGCCTGTCCCATATTGCTGTTACGACGCTTCCTTCGTCGCCAGCGAACCGACCGGCGATCTCTCGGCTCCGGTCGCCAAGATCTTCATCTGCTTCCAGTCGTAAGGCATTTCCTTGCCGCAATCGAGGCACACGACGTAGGTCCCGGTGAGGAATGCGGCGCGGCTGCGCGGGCCTTTCTTGATCGTGATGGGAAAGCTGATGTGACTATGCATGCAGCCAAACATCGCATTCAGAATCCGGGAGAACATCTTTCTACCTCCACAGAAGTCGCGTCCCAGCTGGGAACTTAGGCGCGCATCTACTCACGTTAGATTCCGCTTTCGCAAAAAGGGTTCGACCAAGCGAGATGCGAGCCTGGGCCGCAACTGGCGGTCGCGTGGGCGAGGCTGTCCGCGCCACACTTTTAGCCCTGCGCCTGGCAGACGGGAACCTGGAGCGCTGGAGGCTAGCAGCTAGTGGCTAGAAGCTTCGGTGATTCCAACCCTAAGGGAATACTGGATTTAGCTGGAGGTCCCTTCCGGACCCGTCTTGCGCCGCTGTTGACATTTGGTCGCAATGGCTGATCGGAGGCGGGTTTCGAGGTCTTCGGGGAGTTCGTAAAGCTGGGCGTCGCGGTAGATTTCGATGGTCTTTTTGGTGGTGTCGCAGACAACGTAACAGTTGTGGCACCAAGCCAGATGCTCTTCCAGTTCGGCTTTTGTCCCGGCGTCCATGGCGCCGTCCAGGTAGTCGGTCAATTCGCGGAGAAACTCAGAACACTTCACTGGTTGTTGTCTCCACTGCGGGGTCTTGGCGATCCGTCATTGCGCTCTCTTCTCTGAAAGTATTTGTTCAGCCGCTCGCGCAATTGCAACCGCGCCCGCAGCAATCTCGACTTCACCGCCGGAACGCTCAAATCGAGGGCTTCCGCGGTCTCTTCCGTGGAAAGTCCTTCCACGTCCCGCAACACAAACACCGTGCGGAAGGTCGCCGGCAGCCCGTGAATCGTGCGATCTAAGATATCGCGCAATTCCGCTTGAGTATACTGCTGCTCAGGGTTCGGACTCCAGTCCGCGACTTCCCTTGGAACGCTGTCGTCCTCGGTCTTGACATCTTCATCCAGCGATACCGTGCGTTCCGGACGGCGCCGCCGCAATTTCATCAAGGCTTCGTTGACCGCAATCCGCACCAGCCAGGTGTAAAATTTCGACTGACCCTGGAACTGATTGAGGTTGCTGTAGGCCTTGAAAAAGGCGTCCTGCACCACGTCTTCCGCGTCTTCGCGATTCTGCGTTATGTGCTGCGCGATGCGGAAAACGTTGCGGTCGTAGCGGCGTACCAACTCTTCAAAAGCCCCGACATCCCCGGCTTTTGCCGCTTCGACCAGAGCCAGCTCATCACTAACCGGCTCACTCACTTTTGGTTGGATTGCGCCCATGCGTCATTCGATGCAGGATTTTTCACACTCAATGGAAGGGAATCCGGATCGAATTGTTATTTTAATTCCTGGAGGAGATTTGCGCCAATTGCACTCAAGTTGCCGATGCATTCGCGTATTTACCCAAAGCACTTCATGGACACCCGTCAACCCCCGCCGAAAGCGATCCGAAGGTCAAAACCAATGGTGATCTTCCGCTTCCTGGATCCAGTGGTTAACCTCAATGGCATGAACTTCCGAATCTGTTGGCTACTCCTTCTCTTGCCCGTAACTTTGCTCGGCCAGGATCAACAGCACCTGGTTGCGCAACCCAAGCTGCCGGTCGTGGATTACGATGCGTGTCCATTCGAGGGCTGCACGTTTGGGAAATGGAAGGTCACGAAAGAATCGGTTTTATATTCCTCGTGGGCCGAAGACCGAACAAAGGTCGGCAATCTTCGCCCCGGCAGCGATGTTGTGGGCCTCACCGGCATCCACCTGACCCTCCAACCGGACAAGATTCGCGTCGACGTCGCCATCCCGGAGCTGGGAGTGCAACCCGGCGACGTCATTCTCCGCTACATGTACCGAGGCGAGGGGTTCGCGGACCTCTGGGCTGGCGGGCAGTGGCACAAGGACTACGACAGCTCTTTCATTACCGAGAAAGAGGATGCCGGATGCATGCGAGGCTGCGCTGCCCACGTCCTCGAGGATGGGGAGAAGCAATGGTGGGTCAACGTCAAGTTGCCATCCGGGAAGACAGGATGGGTGCTGGTGGACGGCAATTTCGACGGCATCGATGCGCTCGAGTAATTGAGATCGTTGTGCGGTCAATCCCAGCTGATTACGTTCCTGCCACCAGCTTCGCGACCACGATCAACCGCCGCGGTGCAGGCCCAATGGCGTGCGTGGGGTAGCAGGTAATGAGCGTCAACTCGCCATCTTTGGTCGCCCTTAATACCGACAGGTCGGTCGGCTCCACAATTTTGCGCACCCTCACCACGTAGTGATACCGCTTGCCGCTCCTCAGCACGTAAATGTCGTCCCCATATCGAAGGCTATGGACGTGCCGGAAGAAAGTATCGCGGTGCCCTGCAATGACGGCGTTACCAGTGGTGCCGGGCGCAGCCGATCCCGAGAGATGGGCTGGTCCGAGCAGCAAGGAGTGCCGGGAAGCGCCTTCCAGAACGATATCTTCCAGCCCAATCTTAGGGATAGAAAGTTTGGTCAGGTGCCTGGCTTTTGCCGAGGTGCCATTCCATTCCTGCAGCAGCTCGCGCTGATGGATATACATCCGGGCGTACGAGCCACCCACGTAGGCGCAGAGCACACTACCGGCCACAATCAGAACGTTGGAAATAATGCGCCGGCGGCGAGAACGTCTGCCGCCCGGCTGCAACTTAGGATTTCTAGTACCCACCCACGCTCGCCACAGCTCTGGTTTTAGTACCAGCTGTGAGCCTTTTCGGCTGGCGCGAGGCGGTTTAGGAGAAACGCTGGCCCTGAGGACCCGCATAGGGTTACTTATCGGCGCGCAAAAAGACCCGCTAACAGCGAACCCAACCCTATCAAACCGAGAAGTGGCAAAATCGTAGACGTTTGAGGCAGTTGTGCCCGATTCGGCGAGTCATCATCCGCCGGATCCTCACTTTGGATGCGACCGTTCGGATTCGACGTTGCCGCGTTCTGAGCACGGACCGGAGCAGGTTGCGCACCAGGCGCGGAACTCTGCTGGGCGGGCTGCGTGCTCTGCACACTGTTCTGGACCGCTACGTTGTTGCCCGGGTTTGCTGCTGTGTGTTCTTGCGCACTCGCCCCAAGCGAGGCAGCAGCCAACGCGACGGTAACTATCACCAGGGCTCTGGTCATGCACGCCTCCGAAGTCAAGTGCGGTTATACCCAACCTAAGCCGCTGAATGAGCCATATCCATCCGGTAATCTCCCTAACCAGAGTAGGAACATCGCGTAAGGCACTTAGGAGTGCTGCTGAAGGTGAGGAGATAGTGGAAAGTTCTCAGCCGCAGCAGCGACAAGGATGCAGCCTGCGGCCTAAGCCGTCGATCGACGCGCCGCGGCCAGCCCAGGGGGCGCAAGCACCGACTTACCACACGCCTTTGTCGCTTCCCGTCAAGCGATAGGCCACTAACGCCGAAACCGCCAAGGGTGGCAACAACGGCAAACGCGTCAAGGCGCGCACATCTCCATGCAGTCCGGCATTGACCAGCTGCGACCCATAGAGCCCAGCTGCGGGCCCCATCGGCACGCGCAGGAAATTGGCGCGGAACTGCACACTCAAATCCGACGACCGCGCCGACCGGATCACCTCCTTCGGAAGCTCAACCCGGCCGCCATACTCATTCACGTAGTTCGAGACGATTACGAGATAGCTGGCCACCCCGGGCCAGATTCCGCCCAGTTCGGCGCCGCGCCGCAGTTCCGCAAAATTCACTGCTGCGCTCTGCAGAAGAGCCGCGGTATCGGCCATATCGCACAGCCGGAAATAAAAATGCCGGTACATGCGCTGCAGCGTGGAGATGAGAATCCGCTCCTCCGGGGCAGGCACGGGGAAGATGCGGCCATTGATCGCCTTTGTCGTCTTTCGCTCGAGCACTCGGCTGGCCATGAGTTTCTGCTCGCCCGTCTGCCCGAGATAACGCACGTGAATCTCGACGGATTCCTGCAACCCGGGCACGCGGAAGTTCCATTTGTTGGCCAGGCGGTCTCCCCAGCTCCGCGGTTCCAGGTCTGCCCGCAAGCGCTCGCGCATGGCCGAGATGACCTGCTCGGGACTGCCGCTGGTGTAAAGATCCAGATCCGATCCCAGGTCCGGCCAGTGATCCAGCGACTTGATCACGCACACCGGGCATCCGGACAGCTCCAGCGCCTGCACCACGCCATAGAGCCACTCCACCGCCCGCGACGTGCGCGCGCGCTCCACCTCCAGCGCGGCTTCACACATTTCGACGAGCCGCTGGTTATGCTGCTCGCGAGCCATGCGGTCCAGAACCGCCAGCGAGCGAACGGTCACATGGTGCGTGTCCGCGAGCGTGAGCCACTCGCCAAATTCTTTTTCACTCAACCCGGCGGCGCGCTCGAGTTCGGGGTAGAGATGCGCAGGCTCGGCCACTGGGGCAGAGAAGTCCCCGGCGTAGCCTTGCATCATCAACCTGGAGAAGAATGCAATTGCGGGGTCAGCAGAGGAGTTGGCCATAGTCGCACGATAAGAACCTGATTCGATGTGTGCTGCACGATCAGGGTTGGTCAGGGCCGCGAGTTCCTGGCTACCTGGCTTTGTTTCCCTCGGCGGCAATCGGAAACGCCGGTTTCGATCTGCGTTCCTTCCTCGTAGTCGTTCCAGGTTGCAATCAGCAGGAAGGGCATGGGGTGCTCGGGATCGTCATACCGGTGGAACATCTTCAGCGTGTCTTCGAAGGTCTCGCCGCAGCGCCGGTCCATGTGCCGGTTCAGGCTCCACGATGCGCGCGTATCGTTGAAGCCCGGCCACACCGTCCCGACAACAATCTTTCCCGGGCGGTCTTTCATCTTGTCGTAGAAGCCCTGGAGATAATCCTTGCCCCAGTCGCCGCCCTTCGGATCCCAGGCTTTCCCGGGATGCACCCAGGCGTAATAGCCGTCGAAATCACTCGCGTACTCCTTCGGCGGTTCGTCTTTGTAGATCAGGATGGGCGGATGCTCCCACTGCTGCAGCGCGTTGCGCACGCGGTCCCAATCGGTGTGCCCGCGCTTCGGGAAGATGAAGATGACCGGGCGCCCCTGGTAAGTGACGTACGCATCGTGACCGGGCGCCGCAGGACCGATGTAATCGCGATAGGCGTGATCGAACGCTTCCAGCGCGTCTTCCGTGGCATGGCCGTTGTCTTCCTGCGTTTCGTCGTACATCAGGCAGACATGAAAGTGGTCCTGCGCCGCCATCTGCTGCAGCAGGGCATAACTGCGGTCCTCGAACGGACGCCGCTCACCGTACCAGTCGACGGCAAATGCGTAAATTCCCATCTGCTTCGCTTTTTCGATCTGCTTATGAAGAACCGCCGGATCCTGCGTGGAGTAACCAATGTTGATGTGCTCCGGGTCGCCAAACCAGGGTTGATAGTCGGCCAAAATACGGGCTGGCTGAGGCAGTCCTTGCATGGCATCCGCCATCGAGTGCCGCGTGGCACTGTGGTAACAGCCTCCAAACGCCAGCAGGGCGAGCAGGAATATCAGCAGCACGATGGAACGAACGATTCTCATGGAGCGGTTCTGCCTGGGAATTTGGATGCGAATGGCTGGCCTGAAGTGGTGTCCTACGGCTTTTCTCCGCTCACAGCCTGTAGTTTGCGTACCAGCCAACGGTCTGCCCCTGGTGTCATTAGCACGATGTATTGCGCCTGGAGCGGTTGGTCGTAGACCACTTTGCCGCCGTCGTAGACCTGAACGTCGAACTGGGCGCGATCGCGCAGCTCCATCGCATCCCCTGCCGGGGCGTAGAAAATCCCTTCGAGGTGATGCCCGCGATCCTGATAGCGAACGTGCATGCCCGCGCCGATCTGGCTTTTCACCCGCCGGGTGAGATCGTCTTTGGCAAAACCTGTGAAATACGCATCCAGCAAATCGGGACGATTTTCCTCCAGCGCCTGCTCCATGCTCTGCCACGCTAACGCATAATCCCGCGGAATATGCTCGCTGGTTAGATCCTCAATCTGTCGTGGCCCGACATTATCGGCGGTGAAGCGCACCTGGGGCACTTCGCCCGACGCCGACGCCCGCAGATACAAAACCGCCAGCGCGCACAGCAATCCGGCAAAACCCAGAGCCAACACGCAATATCGCAGTGTGGCGGACATCAGCCCCCAACCTCCAACTCGTTTCCGGTAACCACGCCCGAAGCGGCGGAAATCTTCGCAGTTCCTTTAATCGGCATCTCGATCTTCGCTACCCCGCGTTTTATAGGTACGTCCACCGTCGTCTTTCCGGCGGAATCGCTCATCGTGAAGCTCACCACGGTGCCATCCGGCACCGGATTTCCGGAGCAGTCGCGCACTGGATCGGTTTCGACCAGGAAGCCTTTCTTGTCGCGGCTGGCGTGAATGCGCAAGTTGCACGCTTCCGCCGCCACTTGCTGCACCACGCGGGTTTCATTGGCATGGCCGATTGCGGCGCCGATCTTCGTCGTGCCTTCTTTCTTCGCCGAGGTCAGGCGCACCCACGCGACCGCATCCTGCACGGGGCGATCCGCCGAGACTTCTTTGCCATCTTTCGGCAGAATGCTGAATTTCACCGCCGGCGACTTCAGCACCAGGTTGTGAAAGTTATCAAACACGAAAGCCACCGCGCTGATTCCGTTTGCGCTTCCCACCGGAACCCGTGATGGGTGCACCTGGAAGCTGAGCCGGTTCGGCGCTGCCGGATTGACGAAGAAGGGTGACGAGCCGCATCCATCCGATCCGCACAGGATTGCTATGTATCGTCCCGAACTCTGCAAGTCATCGCCATCCACAGAAACATCGCTGCCGGCCTGTACCTGCCGCTTGATTACCGAGGCGGGCCCAATCAGGTAGAACACAGCCTGGCCCGATCCGCTCGTCGGAATGGAAATGGAATTTCCGGCAGTCGCTTGCGCAGGCGGATGCAGATCGGCCGCGTATGCGCTCACGGCGGCGGCAACGAAAATCAGAAATGAAAGCTTGGTTCTCATGCCTGATTGGTGTCGTAGTGGTTGACCACCACCCGATAGGTATGCACGTTCTTGGCAATATCCGGCGGAATATCGACCGCGAATGGCACCGGAATCTGCGGCAACAGCGACTGCGCGACATATCCGTCGGAAACCCAGATCACTTTGCCGTTGCTGTCGTAGTACGCCGCAATCACGTGGGGAATGTTCACGATCTCTCCGCTCTCATTCAGCAGTTCGCCACTGAGCACCTTCTTGCCCAGCGGATCGGTTTCCACCTTCTGCTGATTCACCTCGATCACCGGATCAGCGCTCGCCGACACCAGCAGAGCTTTTACGTCCATGCGCACGCTCTTGATTTTTTCCAGCCGCATATCGGGAAAGTCAATGCGGTAAGGCGTGACCTGCTTGGGCAGCAGCGTGTGGTCGATCTTGTCGAAGCTGCTCTCCTGCGCCATCTCCCTCTGATTGGGATCCAGCAAAGTTGCGCCTACGTTGACATAAGCGGGAACGGAATCCTCGTTCACGACTTCTCCGACCAGCACCACGCTGTCCGGCCTCTGAATCGCATTCATCGAGAGGATGCGCACCTGCGGGGAATCCACGTTCTGCACTCCCCAGTCATCGCCCGCGCTGCGATTGATCACGTCCCAGCGCAGGTAGTTCACCGGAATGACTTGCGGCGGCAGCTTGGGCGCGGGATTGACCGGCCATTCCACCTTCCACGAATCGCCGCTCTTTTCCACCTTCATGTCGCGGATATCATCCAGCGGCCCAACCGCGGTGGAATAGTGCATCTTGGCCCGAACCGTCGCCTGGTCCTCACCGCTGTGCAGCCCCCAGACGTCATAGCTTTCGAGGTTTGCGTAGGTGAGCAGGCTGCCGTGATTTCCGGCGAACTCGTGCACAAACGAGTCTTTAACGACGTCGGCGCGATTCGCCAGCCGCGCATAGGCGCCGTCGAAGTTGTGCGCCTGGATCTGCGACAGCAGGAGACGAACGGCCTGCTCCGGAGTTGCCGCGGCCCGCAGTTCGTGCTGCTGCGAGGCGCCCGACTGGTACCATGCAATTCCAATCAACACCACGGTAGCGATCGCCAGGACCACCGCCAGCGTGCTTTTCATTACTGGGCCTCCCGAATGAGAGCTGGTTCCTGCTCCGGGGTGGGAAACGCAATCACCTCGTCAGAGCGGACGCGCGCGCGGTCCGGCATCAGGAAGGCAAACAGGATGGCGAGAATGCTGCACGCCATCGGCAGCGTTCCCCACATGAGTCCTTCCAGCGCCGTCGGCATCGCGTCGGACGGAATCGGGCGCGCCGGAGGAATATCCTCGCGCGACCACACCGTGATCGAGCCATTGTCATAGCTCTCGACCTGCTGCCATCCCGCAAAGCTGACCAGGGGCTCGTAATAGCGATCGTGAATGAAAATGTATTTCAGCCCGTAGTGCGCGGCGTGGCGCAGCATCATGCGCAGCGCCTCCATGCCTTGCGCTCCGAAGTACTTTGCACTCGTCAACTGCGCCGTGCCGTAATGCGTGAACTCCGGCAACAAGCGGGCCGAGTTGTACTCCCCGTCCACGCTATTCGCGTCGGTATACGTCGAGACTTTGGGCAGGGCATTGCCGAACCCCAGCGTCAGGTAGCGGTAGCGGTCATGACCGTCGCGGTTGAGAAAACTCGTGACCGCATCCACGTTCAGGTTGGCATTCGGCGAAAACGGGCTGATTGCCAGCCACACAAACGGCAGAGCCACGGTGATGATGGCGGCAAGCGCGATGGCCATAACCGCCCGGCGGTGTGAGCGGTCGATCCACTCCTCCGCCAGCAGTCCCACGATTGGGAGCGCCATCATGGCCGCCCACAGGGTGAAACGCTCGAAAGTCAAAATCTCGAATGCGCGCTGCAAAATCCATTTCGGCAAGGGCGTGGTTCCACCCAAGCCGAAAATGAACGTGATCCAGAAGCCCAGCAGCAGCGGCCGCAAGCGCCGGTTCACCGCTCCTTTCCACAATATGAAGGGCAGGGCGATCACCAGCATCCCGTACGGAACGAAGAAGTAATTCGTCAGGAACGTCAGGTTCATCAGCAGGTTCGACCGGCTGGCGTGCGGAATCGGCATCTGCTGGATCGGGTGCTTGATAATGGCCAGCCAGTAGGGAAGCAGGACAATGCCAAATCCCACCCCGGCCAGGACTGTGAACACAATCGCTCGAACCACTACGGCCGCCGCGTTGCGCTCGCGCCCGCGATCAATGATGGCCAGCCACAGCACCGGAAAGGCAAACAAAATTGAGCCAAAGATCAACGTTACGTGGTGGACGCAGCCTGCCGCCAGCGTCAGCACAATCCCCTTGATCAGCGCGCGGCCATCGGCTGAACGCGACCAGTCATAAAAATAGGGAAGCGCCAGCATGAACAGCGGCGCTGACAGGGTCGTCGGCAACTGTCCGGCGGAGTAAACCAGGAAGCTCAGCGTCCCGAGAAACACGCTGAACAGCGCGGCGTAGCTGCTCGCGCGTTCATCCACCCACAGCCGGGCGAACCGGTACACGCTCACCGGGATGAGCAGAACCGCTACCAATTGCACCGCCAGGAACGCCATCTTGAGCCCGAAGATGAACGACAGGATCGCGATCCACTGGTGCGCCAGCGGCGGATACGTCGTCTGCGAGAATCCCGCAAACCACTTCGGGTTCCATGGGTCGAACCAGTTGTGCGCGTAGTGCGACGCGAAAAACACGTGGAAGTTGGCGTCGTAGGAATTAGTCAGCGGTAGTTGCAGCCCCAGCAGCGGCCCATGAATCGCCAGCGCCAGCAGCACAATGAACCGCAGAGGAATCGGTCGTGAAAAGTAGCTCGTTTCCACCGTGGCGTTTTGCCTCCCCGGAGCAAGTGTGAGCACCCGCTTGGATTCACCTTCTATGGTTGGGGTTTTCTATCGGGGCGCCCGGCGGGAGGGCCCCATAAATGCGCAACTCCCTGTGGATGGCAGGTTTGCGGCTCTCGCCTGCCGCTCTCAATCCAACCGGAGTTACTGGTAGAGCATCTCAGCGTGCGACGGCGCAGAGTGGAAATTCGGGAGCAAGTCAACAGCAAGTTGTCGCCGGCATTCACTGCACCATGGTAAGAAAAAACATTTTCATCGCGCTCCTGTTTTTGCTGACAGGTAGTGCTCTGCTTTGCGCGCAGACCTTCGAAGTCAATCAAGGATCCAGTTCCAACCAGCCGGCCAAGCGCCGCAGCGCGCAAAAATCGGAAGAACAAAATCAAAACGGCATCGGATGGGGCTCGGGCATTGAAGTTGCCCGCCAGGCGCGCGCCGTTCAGCAGGCGCTCGATAAGGGTGACTATCGCGCCGCGATCGCTTCGGCAAATCGCGCCGCCAACGCCGCTCCCCAGAATGCCAACCTGTGGTTTCTGGTGGGATACGCGGCCCGCCTCGGGGGCGACTACAAACTCTCGCTGGAAGGCTACCAGAAAGGACTGGAGCGCCAGCCATCCTCCATTCAAGGCCTGTCCGGCGAAGCCCAGACTTACGCCAAAATGGGCCAGGAGGCCAAGGCCCAGGAGCTCCTGAAGAAGGTCCTGGCCGCCAATCCCAAGAGCGTCACCGATCTGCAGCTGGCGGGTGAACTCGCTCTCAATTCCGATCCCAACACCGCTCTGGGTCTTCTCAAACGCGCCGACGCGCTGAAAGGCGATGCCCGCACCGATCTGCTGATCGCCCGCGCGTATCAGAAGCTGAATCAGCCCGACAATTACAAACAGTATCTGAATCGCGCCGAGAGCCGCGCCCCCAACGACCCTAACGTGCTACGCAACGTAGGCGCCTTCTACCGCGATTCGGGCAACTACGACGAGGCAATTACCACGCTGCAAAAGGCGGTTCGACGCGATCCCTCTGCGCTCGCCGAACTGGGCTACACCTACGAACTTGCCGGGAAAAAGAAAGAAGCCGCCGAAACCTATTCGCAAGCCGCCAATCGCGTGCCCAAAAATGCGCCCCTGCAGTTGAGCGCGGCGCAGGCTCTGGTCGGCATAGGCAGCTTCGAGCAGGCGGAATCGTTCTTGAAGCGCGCGGAATCAACTGACCCCAACAGTTACCGCCTGCACGCCATCCGTGGCCAGATGTACAGCGTTGAGGATCACAACGAAGATGCCATCCGGGAATATCAGACTGCGATTCGCAATCTCCCGCCGGCGGTGCCGGAAGGCCCGCTTTACCCGGTTTCGCTGCATTTAAGCTTGTCGGAAATCTATCGCCGGGTGGATCAGGATCAGCAATCGACCGCCGAACTGCAGGCGGCTCGCGCCGTCCTGAATCAGGTGCCCGGGACCGACCAGCAGACTCGGCCCGACTATCTCCGCCTGCGCGCCCTGATCGAAGAGGGCTTCAACGACACTGGCTCGGCCGAGCGCGATTTCAAAGAGGCGATGTCGCTTGCCCCCAACAATATCAATATCGAGCTGAACTACGCGAACCTGCTGTGGAAATTGAATCGCGATCAGGAAGCCGTCGCGCGCTACCAGCATTCGCTGCAGCTCGACCCCGCGAATCACGCCGCCCTGACGGCGATGGGTTATCTCTCTCGCGACATGCACGACACGCCCGCGGCCGAGAAATATTTTCTCAAGCTCCAGCAGCTCTATCCCGGGGATTACGTGCCCTATTTCGCTCTCGGCGATCTGTACACCTCCGAGCATCAGCTCGAGCGCGCCCAGGCCAGCTATGAGAAGGCCTACTCCCTCGCTCCGAATAATGCGTTGGTGGTTGCTTCAGCCATCAACTCGGCGCTGGAGTGGCAGGGACACAATCTTCCGGTTGCCAAGCAATGGGTGGCCCGTGCCGCTGCCAAACCCGCCATCAACGACAATCCGCAGGTCATGCGCGAGCGCGAACGTTACTTCACTTTCACCGGCGATTACGATCAGGCCTCCAAGCTCGGCTACCAGGTAATCGAAAAGTTGCCGCACGATCCCGAGGCTCCGGTTTACCTGGCTTACGATCTGCTGTTCCTCAACCGTTATGACGAAGCCTTCAAGATCGCCCGGCAGTTTGAGCCGGTGCTTCCGCGGAATCGCGATCTGCCGCTCGTCGAAGGCTACGTATACGCGCACACCGGACATCCGCGAGAAGCTGAAGAGGCCTTCACGCGTTCCATTGACATAGACAACACCGATGCCACCGCCTTCATGAACCGCGGTTACGCCCGCAACGATCTTCGCAAGTCGAGTGAAGCGGTTCGCGATTTCGAGACTGCCCTGAAGCTTCGTCCGAACTACGGCGAAGCCCATCTCGGCCTAGCCTACGCCGAATTGCAATTACGCCGCGCCCATCTCGCCTTGCGTGACGCGGACCTCGCCGCCAAAGAAATGCCCGACAGCGCTCCCATCCACCTGGCGCGAGCTGAAGCCTATCGCCAGGAAGGCCAGTTCCAGCATGCGGAAGGCGAATATAGCGCCGCTCTGAAGCTTGCGCCCAACGATGTTCAGGTGCGCCTCGCCATGGCCGAAGCGCAATACCGGCTGCATCACTATCGCGATTCGGTCACCACCTTGCAGGCAGCCATCGGGCAGAGCCCGAATGATTCCATCATCTACGCGCAAATGGCGCGATCGTACGCGCAACTGCACGACAAGGCGAACGCCTACAAAGCCGTCTCCAGCGCGGAGAAAAATGGCGACGATAGCCGCGTGTGGATGGCGACCGGCGAAGCGCTCCTAATCATGGGGGACAACAAAGGTGCAATGGAGCGCTATTCCCGCGCACTCGACGCTCCCGGCTCCGATCGCGTCGAGGTCCGCCTCGCCCTGGCTCGCCTCTTCGTCCAACTCGGCCGCCGCGACGATGCCCACGATCAGGTCGCCTTCGCACTCGCCGAAGCCCGGGTGGGAGAAGCCAACGCGGTCACGCCGGAGAACCTCGTCGATGCCGGCCGCGTGTTCATTTCCATCAATAAGTTTGAATTGGCCAAAAAATATTTCCAGCGTGCGCAGGCCGCGGGAGCCGATACGGAGTCCACAACCATTGGCCTCGCCGATGCCGACCTTGCCCTCGGCCAGTCTGACAGCGCGCTCGCCTTGCTGAAGTCCATCTCGAATGAGCCCGAAATTAACCAGGATTACGACTACCTGCTCGCCCTCGGCAACGCCTACCAGCAGGAACACGAAACTCCCCAGGCGCTGACCATGTTCGCTCGCGCTAATCAGATCATGGCCGGCAATGACTACGCGCAGGACACGGAAATTCGCCTCGCCGAAGAAGCCGGAACTCCCATTACCGATCGCGTCAGCGCCGAGCCTCGCTTCTCGCTCGCGCCGGTTTTCGAAGACGTCAACATCTACACCCTCGATGCAAAACTGCGCGGCTTGAACTCGGCTTCCCCCTTGCTGCCGCCGCCGCGGTCATCGATTGAAACCATTGGAATGGCGCAGGGCCATCTCCGCTTCGACGGCTGGCCGACCATCAACCTGCTGTTCGCGGAACGCAACGCCCGCGGCAGCGTGTCATTTCCCAGCAGCGACCTGATCGAGTACCGCAACACTTACGACACCATCTTCAATGTCGGCGTGGATCACGTCTTTCATCTCTGGGGCAATACCATCGACGTCAACCCCGGCCTGCAGTTCACCTTGCGCCGCGACATGTCCGCGCCGCGCGACATGAACCAGGATCTTTTCCGCCAGTTCCTGTACGTGTACACCAGTCCGTTCGGGAATTGGGTTTCCGTCAACGGCAGCTTGATCCGCGAAGCCGGGCCTTTTACCGACCAGAATTTGCACTCGCGCGACGCGGCGGGCACGGTTGAATTCCATGTGGGAAGGCCCTGGGCCAAAACCGCTCTCATCACCGGCTACGAAGGCCGCGACATTCTGTTTCGCCCCTTGATCCGCGAGTACTACACCACCGACGCTTATGCCGGCATTCAGCGTAAGTTCGGCAGTTCCTGGAAGGCCGCGATCCTCGCCGAATATCTTCGTTCCTGGCGCGTGCAGGACGCGGACTACGCTATCGCCCAGGCGCTTCGCCCGGGGTTCAAGCTGGCCTACGAACCGCTGAACTCACATTGGGCTGTTCACGCGGCCGGCACCTGGTCGCAGGGCAAAGCCTTTCATGCTTATGACAACGTGAGCAACGAAGTCACCGTGACCTACACCAAGGGCGTCCAACGCGTGTTGCAGGACGGTCTGGGCCAGGTTCCCGTCCGTTTTCCCATGCGCATCTCCTTCGGCATCCAACAACAGTCTTTCTATGATTTCAATGGGAGAAACCGGAACACCGTTCTTCCTGTCATCCGCTTCAATCTCTTCTAATGCGACGCCTTACCGCCTACTTTTCCCCGGAGAGCCTGCGCATGTCGGATGATGTCCCCGTCAAGGCGACGGCAGCCCTGGTGTCCGGCGCTGATGCAGCGGACGACACCTCGCATCGCCGCCTGCGCGAACGCATGCTGAGCGGCAGCGCGGTCATGCTGCTGAGTTCCGTGTTCGTCGGCTGCATGAACCTTGTCTACAACTTTGCCGTCGCCCACGAACTCGGAGCCGACCGCTATGGCCATGCCAGCGTGGTTTACACGCTGCTCATGCTGCTCTCCTCCATCACCCTGTCGTTCCAGCTGCTGTGTTCAAAGTTCGTCGCCCGCAGTGACTCCAGCGTAGAGAAGATCGCCATTTACCATCTTCTGCATCGCTGGGCCTGGATTTGCGGCGTGCTGGTGGGCGCCCTGCTGGCCCTGGCCAGCGGCGCCATTGCCGGATACTTGAACGTTCCCTCCAGCCGCCTCATCTTGTATCTCGGGGCCGCCATCGTCTTCTATGTGCCCCTGGGCACGCGGCGCGGCTTCATGCAAGGGAGCTACGCTTTCCGCCGCCTGGCCGTGAACTTTGCCCTGGAAGTCACGGTAAAACTCGTCGGCGCCCTCGCCCTGATGACGCCTTTTGCCGTCCAGGGAGTCGTCATCGCGATCGCGGCTTCCGTGGTAGTTGCTTATTTCGCCGGCTTTCCCAACCAGGAATTCATCGCCCAGATCCCGGGCGCAACGCTTCGTTCCGGAGTTGGCGAAGGAGTTCAGGCCGCCACGTTCTTTATCGGCCAGGTCATCATCAACAACGTCGATATCGTCCTGGTCAAACACTTTTTCGACGCTACCCAAGCCGGTGTTTACGCCGCCATCGCGTTGGTGGGCAGAGTCGTCTACATGCTTTCCTGGTCCGTGGTCAGCAGCATGTTCCCGTTTTCCGCGGGAATCCGTTCCGGGGACAAAGGCGGTCATACCGTCCTCACCACGGCGCTGGGACTCGTGGCCGTCATTGCATCTCTGTTTACCCTGGGCGCGTGGTTGGCGCCGCGCGCGCTCTGGCAAATGCTTCTGGGACACGGCTTCCCGGTCGCGCATTATTCCTCGCTGCTGGTGCTGTATGCGCTGACCACAGGAATCTACGTGCTTGGCGCGGTGCTGATGGCCTACGAAATCTCGCAGAAGATCGGCCGGGTCAGCTGGCTGCAACTGGCTTTCAGCGGCATGATCGTCGGCGGAATCTACCTCTTCCACTCGACCCTGCAGACGGTCATCACGGTGCAGCTGGTGGTCATGCTGGGGTTGCTGTTCGTGGTTTCGGTGCCCTTTGTCCGCGCCCAGGAGGAGGAAAGCCGCGCCTCGTCTTCCGAGTTTGCTTATCCTCGTGAACTCCGAAAGCTCCACCGCGTCAGCGAGGACGAGGTGATTGCCCAGTTTCTGCAGGGTGAGTTTTACCAGGACGAGTTTCGCCGCTATCGCGAATCGTTTGCCACGCTGGTCAACCAGCCCGACTTAAATGATCCCTACGAGAATGCCTTGCGCCGCGCTTTGCTGTTTCGCCGGCGTGGCCTCCTCTGGCAGGAGGTGCCGCCCGACACCGAATGGTGGGAAGTAGAACTGTCGCCGGCGGACCTAAGCCGAGTCCGCGTCTTCGCGCGCCGGCAATGGCTGCGTTATGGCGCTCCTGGCTTTTCCTTTCTCGGAACCGTCGACAAAATTCGTTCCCGCATTGCTTCCCACTCGCGAGATCCGTTCATCGTGAAGCTGCGTTCCTTGAGCGAGGAAA
This sequence comes from Terriglobales bacterium, assembly GCA_036376415.1. GTDB lineage: Bacteria > Acidobacteriota > Terriglobia > Terriglobales > Acidobacteriaceae > Gp1-AA145. The sequence continues at coordinate 2,635 of DASVAJ010000032.1, read as the reverse complement.
TGATCAGAAACGTCGAGTACAGCTCCGTGATCCTCATCAGCCTCGATGAATTCACCCCTATCACGATCCTGGAAGGCAATCACCGCATGACCGCGGCCGCGCTGGTCTCGCCCGAAATGGCGCATCAGCGCTTCCGGTTCGTTTGCGGTTTTTCCCCGCACATGGCCGAGTGCTGCTGGTATCGCACCGACGTCTCCACGCTGTGGAAGTACGCGGTCAACACCGTCGCATACTACCTGGTGCACCGTCAGAAATTCAACGCCGCCATCCTGGAAGCCGAAGCCCGCCTCGCATCTCCGCCCGGCGTCAACGCCGCGTAGTGTAAGCGCGGGTCTGGAGCCCCGCGCTGCATCTGCGCGTGAAGGGTTTCTTCGTGTCCCCAGTGGTTAACGCTTTCTCCCGCCTACTGCTCAGGGTTGGAATTCGGCAGATCAATTTTCCGCGCGTCGTACTTTCTTCCATCGAACACCGCGGAAACTGTCACATCCTGCCCTTCGTGTAATTGGCGGAGAATGCTGGCGGGAATTGCATCCATCGAAATGTCATAGCGGGTGCGGTCGGTGCGGTTATCGATGGCAATCAATTTTTGCGATAAGTCGAGGTAGGTAACACGTCCGGCAAACGTGAAGGTATTTCCCGGAGACGCCAGCAACGTGACCTGCTGCAGTTGCTGTTGTGGCCCAAATGTCAATGAGACTAGCGCGCCTTCCTTGAGGTCAGCCGTGGTTGCCGGCTGAGTGCCTTTGCGGATCACCGTAGCCGAGGTCAGGTTCATTTTGATCGGCTGATTGGACAGTTCGTCGCGTACCGTTAACCGCCCGCGCTGCGCATCGAAGTCAACAATCTGCCCGCGCCCAACGCCGCTGTCGGCGCGGCTCTGGATCCATATGCTCTTCGCGAAAACCTTGCTGCCGTTGAGCATGGTATCGACATAAACCCGCTGTCCTTGCTTGATATCCCGGTAGGAAATAGGCTTTCCATCCTGGTAAAACTTTGTGCGCGTATCAAACCGCACTTCCATCTTCTGGTTGCTTCCAAAGGGATGCAGGCTCATGCGGTTCATGACTTCATCCAGGCTCGCCACTACGCCGCCGATCAGCGTCACCTGATTGTGCGGCAGGGGAGGAAGATCCAACAGGGGATCGTAGTCCTCGCGGTGCGCCGGGGTGTTGGCGGTATTCGCCGGCGGGTGCGAGGCGTTCGAATCGCGCGTGCCCAGGGTTTGCGCCCCGGCAGGCGTGTACAGCATCAGCATCAGCAATGAGGAAATCAGTCCCGTACGCATAGTTTTGCCCGCTATTTCGATGCCGAATTTCCGCTCTGGGTCAGCCAGCGTTGCTGCTGCTCGACGCTTTTTCCGGGGGAAACGCGAACTGCTGGACCAGCATCCAAGTCGTACGAAACAAAAGCTCGATATGCGCTCTGTATTCGCTCAACTCGTCGCCGGCTGCCTATTGGCGGTACTCTTTGTGCCTGTCGCGTTGGCTCGCGACTTGCGCATCAATTTTCCCAAGCGCTCCGAAGCCACTCCGGTTCAAAAGCTGAATCAGCAGGGCGTCAAACAAATCCAGCGCCACAACCTGCGCAAGGCCGAGCGCCTGTTCTACCGCGCTTACCTCATCGATCCCGACGATCCTTTCACCCTCAACAATCTCGGCTATATCTCCGAGTTGCAGGGCAAGGTGCAGCGCGCCGAGCGCTATTACCAGCTGGCGGCGAAAGAAAACAACTCGGAAACCGTGATCGCCCTGGCCAGTTCGGGTAAGCTGAAGGGCCATGAGCTTCGTGAAGTCACTAATTCTTACGGCCGCCTCGACCTGCAGATCAACCGCGGCAATGTGCTCGCCATGTCGCTTCTCCAGCAAGGCCGCAATCAGGAAGCGGAGGACGTTCTTCGCGACACGCTGAAGCTCGATCCCAAAAATCCCTTCACGCTGAACAATCTCGGCTACACCATGGAAGGGCAGGGTGATCTGGACGCGGCGCTGCGCTACTATAACCAAGCCTCGATGACGCACTCGAAAGAGCCGGTTGTGGTGGCTCTCGATTCCCACTGGCGCGGCAGGCCCATCAGCGACATCGCCTTCCGCAACGAAGAAGCCGTCCGCAAGCGGCTCGCCACCCAGCAGAGTAATCAGGACCGCGCAGCACGGCTGAACCTCGAAGGGGTTTCCGCCATCAACCACAACGATCCCAAGAAGGCCTACGACTACTTTCGACAGGCCTACCATCTCGATCCTGAAAATGCTTTCTCGCTGAACAACATGGGATACGTGGCTGAAGCCCAGGGGGACGAGGAAACCGCCAGTGACTTCTACGCCCGGGCGCGGCGCGGAGATCAGGCCGGCACACCCGTGAGGTTTGCCAGCCACCACGAGATGGTCGGCGAGGCCGTAACTGATGTCGCCGATTCGAACACGCAGGGTGCCGACGCCAGCTTGCGCGCCGAAGCCGAGGCCAGGCGCCGCCAGCATGCTCCCCTGGTCCTTCGCCATCGCGATAACACCCCCGTGACCGGCCCGGCCCCCGAAAGCCCCTCTCCGGCCCCGCAAACGCAAAATCCGCAGGCTCCACGCCCGCCCGTGGACAATGCGCCGGTCGAAAACAACGTGCCTCGCCCCCCGCAGCCGCAATA
>DASVAJ010000030.1:0-65392 GCA_036376415.1 Terriglobales bacterium | reverse complement strand
AAGTGGAGGCGCGCAAGTTGCGGCCGGTGTACGTGTTCGTGGGGGATGAAGTTTTCTTTCGCAAGAAATGCCGCGACGCCATCCTGCAGTCGCTGGTTCCAAGCGACCTGCGCGAATTCAGCCTTTTCGAATTCGACCTGGCGGAAACCGAATTAGCGGAAGTGCTGGACCGTGCCCGGACCCCTTCGCTGATGGCGCCGTTTCAGGTTTTCTTCGTGCGCGGAGTGAAGAGCCTGTTCGGGCGTGGGTCGAACGAAGACAAGCTCAAAGCCATCGAGGAATACGCCAAGGACCCCAATCCTGATGCGGTGCTGATTTTCGTGGCCGACCACATCAGTATTCCCGCCGATGCGCGCCGCATGGACCTGACCGACAAGGAGCGTTACGAGCGCATCCGCGAGACCATGGGCCGCTACTGCGCCATGGTTGAATTAGGTCGCGTGGAGGAAGGCGATGCGGTGCGCTGGGTACAGGAATACTGCACCAGCCGCGAGGTGAAGATCGATGCCGATGCCGCGCGCGAGCTGGTGGACTCGCTCGGCGGCGACATGATGATGATCTCTAACGAACTGGAAAAACTTATTTTGTATGTCGGAGAAAAGAGGCGGATCACGCTGGGCGATGTCGAAACCATGGTGCTCGCCGCCAAACAGCGATCGCTTTATGAGTTGACCGACGCCATCTCTGCCCGTGACCGCACGCGCGCTCTCGAAATGCTGGATGCGATTCTTTCGACCGGCGAGGGCGAAGATGCGGCCATCGGCCACCTCTACATGCTCGCCAAGACGTTCCGGCAGATGCTGGTGATCCTGGAGCGCAACGTGCGCGATCAGCGCATGCTTTGGGCTGCCCTGTGGCAGGGGTTTCGGGTTCCGCCCTTCGCCGCCGACGACATCATTCGCCAGGCGCGGCGTTACAAGTCGAAACGCGAACTGACGCGCGCCATTCGCCTGGTGGCGAAAGCCGATCTGGCGCTGCGTTCGAATCCCCCCAGCAAACGATTGGTGCTGGAAAAACTGGTGCTCGACCTCACCGCCGAGCCCAAGCCCGAACCTGAGTGGATGCAGCACGAACTCGAAGTCTGATGACCCAGACGGGACAGGTCAGCGCCTAAGCCGCAAGGTTTGGGTTTTGTTTTTGAGCAGGCTTGTAGATTTAGAAACTCCCCTCATCCGCCGAAGGCCCATAAATGGCGGGAACCTTCGCCCCGGTCAGCCGCAGATAAACCGTCAGCTGACCGCGATGATGGGCGAGGTGATTGAAAACCGAGTTCTGGATCATTTTGTAACGCGGCTCCTCGTTGAGGATGTGCGCGCCGGCGCGCAGTCTCCAGGGTTTGAGCAGGTGCTCATCGCTGGTCTCGGCCAGGGCTTTGCGCGCCTTGTTCATGCAGTCATCGAACGCGTGGACCAGCTCTTTCGCGGTTTTCAGTTCCGGGGTCCTGGGCCGGTCTGGCGCGCTGAAATCCAGTTCCTCGGTGTTGATCATCATTTCAATCCATCCCGGCATGGTGGCGACCAGCGCCGCCAGATATCCCAGCGCCATGGATTTCTCATGCGGTTTCCAATCATTGCGGCCTTCCGGGACGCGCTCGATGGCGTGACGCGTTCCCGCGGCCTCGGCTTCTAATTCGGACAGAAAAAAATCGGTCAGCTTCATCAACCTATCCTCTCCAGCCTGTGAATTTGAACCAGGAAGAGAGTAGCGTTCCATATATGACATTCTGTGTCATAATTCCACAATTATTTTTGGAGTGGGGTCGCCATCGCGATGAAATCCGACCGGCTGCTGTCAACCATTCTCCTGCTGCAGACCCACGGTCAGCTGACCGGACGCGAACTAGCGGAGCGCCTGGAAGTCTCAGAACGAACCGTGCATCGCGACATGGATGCGCTCAGCGCGGCGGGCGTTCCCGTGTTCGCTCTGCGCGGCTCTTGCGGCGGCTGGAAGTTGGACGAGGCATGGCGGACGCAGGTGCCGGGCCTGGATGAAGCCGAGCTGCACGCGCTGCTCATGGCCCAACCCAGAATTGTGGGAAACACCAGACTGGCGGCGGCCGCGGAACGCGCTCTGGAGAAATTGATGGCCTCTCTCCCCGGGCGCTTGCGCGAGAAGGCCGCCTCGATCCGCCAGAGACTTTACGTGGATACGACGCGCTGGCGCGGCGGCAGTGAAGATCTTTCTCTGTTGCCGCTGATCCAGGAGGCAGTCGCCCGCGACCGAAAACTGAAGATTCGCTATGCCAAGGCGCCGCACAAGACCACCGACGCCGACGAGGTGGCGGTGGGTTCAGAGACAGTCGAGCGCATTGTTGATCCTTTAGGCCTGGTGGCAAAGGGCAGCGCCTGGTACCTGGTGGCAGACGGAGCCAGCGGATTTCGCACCTACCGCGTGTCTCGCATTGAGCATGCAGTCGTGCTCGAGGTTACGGCCAAACGGCCCGCCAATTTTGATCTCGCCGCTCACTGGAAGAATTCCACCGAGGAGTTCCGGCAGACCTGGCCGCGCTTCGAAGCCATTCTGCGGCTGCAGCCGCGGGCCGCCCGGGAGATGAAAATGTGGCATCCCGTTTCGCCTGTAAGCAACACGGCAAGAGATCCGGAGCCTGGCGACCAAGAATGGACAACTCTGCGGGTTCAGTTTGATGATGAGGACCAGGCCCGGTTCATCATTTTGGGCATGGGATCCCGCGCCCAGGTGGTTGCCCCCGAAAGCCTCAAGCAGCGGATTCACGCGGAACTTACCTCCATGCTCGGTTTTCAAAACTCGGCATCCACGAAAGTCCGTTAGGCTCCGCATCTCAGTTGAAAACTCTTGCTTTCCACCGTATTGTTTTAGCAACCGTGCGAAATGGTTCCGCTGGCTTCGTCAAGGGGGCGAAGTCAGAACTTCAGTGAGAAGCGAACAGGAGATCGGCAATGGAGAACAAGCCGGCGGCACAGAACATTCAAGACACCTTTCTCAACACGGCGCGCAAGGAGCGGAGCAGCATTACCATTTATCTGATGAGTGGAGTGAAGCTGACCGGGCGAATTCGCTCTTTTGATAAGTATTCGGTTGTGCTCGAGACCAATAACCAGGAGCAGCTGATTTTCAAGCACGCGATCTCCACCGTGGCGGTGAGCAAGGCGCACGCGATCTCAGACCGGCCGCGCGTGGTAGCCACGCCGGCGCCGGCGGAAGCCGCGGAGCCTCCGGCAGCGTCGGGCACGGAAGGATAAAGGCGATCTGAGTTTGCGCCGTTCTGAATCCGGATTATCCCGTGTGCAACATGGGGTCGCCCCACTTCCCAGCGCAGTTGCGAGAAGTGGAAAAGGCGGTCGATCTCTTCCCGCAGGAATGCGCCAGGAACGCGCGTTTCTGGTGGGGCTGGATTACCGCAGTTCCAGGCGGGGTAAGGCTCTCACCAGCAGCGCGCAAGCCGCCCGCGACACCTCGGCGGCGCGTCCCGATTCTGATCCCCAGTTCAGCGCCGAAGAATCGTTAGGCGAACTGCGCGCTCTGGCAATCAGTGCCGGCGCGGAGATTGTTGGGGAAATGTTGCAGCACCGCGATCGCCCCGATCCCGCTACGCTCATCGGCCGCGGCAAGCTGGAGGAAATTGCCGGAGCGGCGGCGGGCCGGTCCGCCGATCTGCTGCTGTTTGATCATGACCTCACCGCATCGCAGCAGCGCAATATCGAAGAGGTCGTGCATGCGCGAGTGATCGACCGGACCCAGTTGATTCTCGATATTTTCGCCACCCACGCGCGCACCCGCGAAGGCCAGCTGCAGGTGGAACTGGCGCAGCTGGAGTACATGCTGCCGCGGCTGGCGGGACGCGGCATTGAAATGTCGCAGCTGGGCGGCGGTATTGGTACCAGGGGGCCGGGCGAAACCCAGCTGGAAACTGACCGCCGCAAGATTCATCGCCGCATTCGTCATCTGAAGCAGCAGATCGAGAACGTGCGCCGCATTCGCGCCCAGCAGCGGCAGAGAAGGGAATCGGTGCCCGTCGCCACGGTCGCGCTGGTCGGTTACACCAACGCCGGCAAATCGACATTGTTTAACGCACTGACCAGCGCAACCGTGCTCGAATCGCCGCGCATGTTTGCCACGCTCGATCCCACGCTGCGATCGGTAAGCCTGCCCTCGAAACGCAAAGCGTTGCTTTCCGACACCGTGGGTTTTATTCGCAACCTGCCGCACACCCTGGTGTCTTCATTCCGGGCGACGCTTGAGGAGGTGCAGCGGGCGGCTCTTGTGGTTCACGTTTCCGATGCCAGCAGCCCGCTGTCCGCCGAGCAGGATGCGCAGGTCGAGCGCGTGCTCAAGGAACTGGAAGCCGCCGACAAGCCCACCCTGCACGTCAAGAACAAGGTTGATCTGCTTCCTGCCAAGCAGCGCGACAGCTTGCTGGACGATGCCCACACGGTGCACGTCTCTGCGACCAAGGGAAGCGGCCTGACTACGCTTCTGGACCGCATCGATCAAATGCTTTCTGAAGATGCGACCAGCCGCGTGCATCTCCGCATTCCGCAGAAGGAAGGCAAGGCGTTGGCTATGCTCGAAGCCGGCTCGCGCATTTACTCGCGGCAGTACAAGGACGGCGCGGTTGAACTCGAAGCCGAGGTGCCGGAATCGCTGGCGCGGACGATGAAATCCTGGCTGGTTTCCTCAGAGTAGCGCCCCGTTTGATTGCGAGCACATCATGAACTACGAAGGGCGCGAAGGATCACGAAGGCTTGCATAAGAAAGGGCCCTTTTTGCGGAGCGTACCCCTGAGCGGCGTCGATTCAGATAACACCTCAGGGGTACAGAGACAAAGAGAAAAGCTCAAGCAGGAGTTCTATGCCGCTTGTAGGCTTAAGGGACTCGCCCGCTGCCACGATCCCAGGCTGACGGCGAGAGGGGAGAGCCGAGTTGAGAGCTCTCATGCCGCCACGCTGACCACAATTTAAATGGGCCAGCGACCAAGAAGCGGTGACCTTTCTTGGCTACCGGCCCATTCGATCCTGAAGTGGATCGGAGGTGATAGATATATGCTAGTCCCGTTTTTCCCCCTGTCAAGAGGATGTCACAACTTAATTCAGAGCTGAATTCCGCAGGTCGAAGGGGCTTCTTTTCAGGGTTTCGAAGTTTCACGCCTGGATTGCCCAGAGTACGTTGGTAATACGGGATTTACCCGCTATCGCAGCGCTGCGGCCATGTGCAACTCTGGTGGCATGCGAGTGTTTGAACTACCCAGGAGATTTATGAAGCTCGACCGTGCTGTCAATTCGCCCACTCCCCCCGAATCTCAGGTTCCACAGCACGTCCCTGATGAGGTTTGGGACCCATTCGAGCGTTGGTTAATGCTCGCCGATGACCTGCTGCAGAATTGGCCGCTTGTGAGACCAGGTTCCAAGGGGGCCGCTGCGCCGCATTCTTGATTGCTGTCCTCGCCCGAGCTAAAGAACCGGGTGTTTTCCTGCATCGGGCGAGGTTCTGTGCCCGCGACTCAGCCCGAGCAGGTACTGGCGTAACCCATTCCGCCCCTCTATTACACAACTATTACACCCGCGTGGCGAATTCCCCTGCTAGGTTTGACCATTGGGGCCAATTCACGCCACACGGGAAGGGTATGCAACGAACGGTCGAAGCGCCGGAAAGTAGCCGCCAGGACGACAAGATCAACTGGATTACCGCCTCGTTTATGTTCGCTTTTCACGCCGGAGCGGTTGCGGCGTTGTTCTTTTTTACCTGGAAAGCGGTGATCGCCGCAGCCATCCTGTGGTGGATTTCTGGCAGCCTGGGTATTGGCATGGGCTACCATCGCCTGCTCACGCATCGCGGGTACAAGACCCCGAAGTGGCTGGAATACTTCCTGACCACCTGCGGAACCGTGGCGCTCGAAGGCGGACCGATCTTCTGGGTAGCGACCCACCGCATTCATCATCAGTTTTCGGACAAAGAAGGCGATCCGCACTCCCCGATCGACGGCAAGTGGTGGGCGCACATGGGATGGATTCTCATGGGCAAGAGCCTGCACCAGGATACCCAGACTTTATCGCGCTACGTTCCGGATCTGGCCAAGTCTAAGTTCCACGTCTGGATCACCAAGTATCACTACCTTCCCCCGATTGCCGTGGTTGTGCTTCTGTATGCAATCGGCGGGCTTCCCTTCATGCTGGTCGCCGGTTTCCTGCGGACCGTAGTTGGGCTGCACTGCACCTGGCTGGTGAATTCGGCGACGCACAGTTGGGGCTCGCGGCGTTTCCTCACCCGCGACCTCTCCACAAACAGCTGGTGGGTGGCGCTGCTTACTTTCGGGGAAGGCTGGCACAACAACCACCATGCCCATCCAGTTTCCGCTCGCCACGGCCTGAAGTGGTATGAAATTGACCTGAACTGGTATGGCATCTGGGCCCTGAAGAAGTTGGGCCTGGCCCGCCACGTGTATCGCGTAAAGCTCTCCGAATTACGCGAGCAGGAACGCGAGAAGCTGGTGAACGCTCGACCAGAGCCGGTCTCGGTCTAAAAACAAAAAGGTGGCTAAGTGCGCCCAGGAGAACCGCTTTCCTTGGCGACTTGGTGGCGTCCTCTGCGGGTCAATGCTTTCTGCCTGGTCTACCCACTCCCTCTGCCCGCGCTAAAATCCTTGCATGCGGGTTTCCCGGCGCGGCAAGATCGCGTTTTTTCTGACCATTGGCGTACTGCTGGCCGCCGCCTCGGTTGCTGTTGGCTTTGGCTGGATCATCGTCAACTGGCAAGCCGACGTGAAAGTCCTGCTGGGCATCATCTTCTTCGGCGCGATTGTTGCCGGCCTGATTCTCAATACCAGCTTTCTCATTCGCGAAATCCGCCGCAACGAGCAACACGACAGCTTCATCAATGCGGTCACGCATGAGCTGAAGACGCCCATCGCGTCCATTCGCCTCTACCTGCAGACTCTGGAGCGGCGCGATGTGGATGAGCCGCAGCGCCGCGAGTTCTACCGGCTCATGCTCGATGACACGCACCGCCTGATGAATACCGTCGATCAGGTCCTGAAGGCGGGTCAAGCCGGCGCGCGCAAGGCGGAGCGTATCCAGCTGGATTTTGCCGCCCTGGTTGAGCAGTGCGTAGAAACGGCGCGCGCCAGCTATCACCTGGCGCCCGAGGCACTGCGCTTTCAAACCGGCGTCAACGGAAGCGGCGCCGAGGTGAGCGGCGATCCCGAAGAGTTGCGGACGGCTGTCTCCAACATCCTCGACAATGCCGTGAAGTATTCGGTTAATCAGATTGATATTTCTGTTCAGCTAAGCGTCGACGGGCAAAAGCGCCTGGCTTTGCGGGTGCAGGACCAGGGTGTGGGAATTCCGCCGTCGGAGTTGAAGAGCATCTTCAAGCGTTTTTATCGGGTTCGCGGGCGCGCTCTGGCGCAGGTCCGGGGCACCGGCCTGGGGCTGTTCCTGGTGAGGACCATTGCCAAGCGCCACGGCGGACGGGTGTACGCCGAGAGTGGCGGCGAAGGCAAAGGCGCGACCCTCATTTTCGAGCTTCCGGGGAGAGCGGCATGAGCCGCATCCTCATCGTGGAGGATGAGGCTCACCTGGCGAATGGGTTGCAGTTCAACCTGCAGGCGGAAGGCCACGCCAGTGAAATTGCCGCCGATGGCGAGTCCGCGCTGGATTTGTTGTTAAATCGACGCGAGCAGTTTGACGCGGTTGTGCTCGACGTCATGCTGCCCGGCAAAGATGGCTTTTCCGTCGCCAGTGAATTGCGCGCCGCGCAGAATTTCGTGCCGGTGCTGATGCTGACCGCCCGCGGCCGCCCGGAAGATGTGCTCAACGGCTTTGCTTCCGGGGCTGACGACTACCTCGCCAAGCCATTTGAGCTGCCGATCCTGCTGGCGCGGTTGCAGGGCCTGCTCCGCCGCCGCGAATGGATGCGGCACGCGCCTCCGCAACCGAACCCGGCGCCGGCAGCTGGAGCACCCGCGCAAAGCGCCGACGAATTCGGTACCTTCACCATCAACGGGCGCACCGTCGATTTCGGAAATCTTGAACTCCGCGCCAAAGGCAAGGTCACCCACCTGACGCTCATGGAATCCCAACTTCTGCGTTATCTGATTCGCAGCCGCGGGCGGGTGGTCTCGCGCAAGGCGATTCTGGAGGAAGTCTGGGGATTAAGGGAAGACACTGACACACGCGCCATCGACAACTTCATCGTCCGCCTGCGCCGTTACCTGGAGGACAACCCCGCTCATCCCAAACATCTGCTCACGGTCCGCGGGGTGGGTTACCGCTTCGAAGCGAAGTAACTGCGCCCGGTTCCAGTGGGTTTAGATCCCTGTGACCGTAAGAACAATGTGATGTGCAGCTCCGAACGATCATTTGTGGTTATGGCAATTCCTTGACTTAGATCCCGCCTTGCGGCACTATCACTTCGAATCCAGAGTTGCTGGAACTTCCCCGCCTCCAACCCTGCGCTTCCAGCGTGAGCCCGCTGCCCGCGTTTCGGTCCGGTCAAAACTCATTTGTTTGGACTCGCGCTAAAGGGGCTGCTGACCAGTATGTCGTGCCAATTCGAGGCTATGGGTGTGCTTTTTGGAAGTCACTGGGGGAAGCGTTCTGCACGAGCCTTGCTCCTGCTGGTATTGACCGCGCCCGCGGTTGTTTACGCCGAGGTGATCTCCGGAACGGTGCAGGATCCCACCGGGGCGGTAGTGGCGGCAGCAAAGATCGAAATTACCGGCGGCGATCTGCCGCAAGCGCTGGTGCTCTCCTCGGATGGCCTGGGGAAATTTTCTTCGCCCGACCTGAAGCCGGGCACTTACACCCTGCGCATCTCACGCCAAGGCTTCGAGACTTACGTGCAAACGCTGGAGTTGCACGGCATGCCGCTGCAACTTCAAGTCAAGCTCTCGATCGCGCGTGAAAAGGTGGCTATCTCAGTTCCCGGCCAGCACATGGAATTTGCCAATTCTGATCCTGTGTACCGCCAGTTGCGCGGCATTGGTCTGGGCCAGAGCTTCCACTTCGACAACTACACCCTGCACGCGGACGTGGCGGCGTTTCAGTTTCGGCAAGGCACGCTGACCTTTCTCAGCCCGGTGAACGGCCAAGTCACAGGCGCGATCTTCCTGGGAGAGGGCCATTTCAGCCTCGCCCCAGTGACCGGACTCGACGTCGCCGAATTGAAGCGGCGCGCGGGCTCTGCCGTGTTGGAGGAGGACTTCACGGAGGTGGTGTTCCGTTTCACCAGCCAGCCTCACATGAGTCTGCTGCGAGGCATCGGGGCAAACGCGCCGACCCCAGGAAATGTTGCCGACGTTTTGAACCATTGGAAAGACGAGGTGCGGCACCGGCGTGAAGAGCCAACCGGTTTCACCGAGGCCCTGCTGCATGGCGAGACCATGGACAATGTTGACGCCGACATTCTTGCCGCCCTGTACAACGAGAAGCATCCGCAATTTCTCAATGCATACATTCATGGAAAAAAGCACAAGGACCTGAGATATTTCCTGCGGCCGCGCGTGGGCGCCATCCCGCAGATGGATTCTCCCGAAGAGGTGGCGCTCATTAACTACGATCCCATGGGAATGGAAGACGGCATCTGGTACCTGGCGCATACCAAGCCGGAATACACGCAGGGTACCGCAAGCTCCAGCGAAGACCGTCGCCTGTTCGCCACCCGCGCGTACAAGATCGAAACCATCATCGCCAAGAACAAGCACTTGTTCAGCACCGCGACCATCAGCTTTCGTCCACTTATCGTGGGAGAACGCATCCTCAAGTTTGGCCTGCTGCCGAATTTGAGGGTCTCGCGCGTGGTGGATGAACAAGGCCAGGACTTGTACTTTATCCAGGAGGGCCGGAAGGAAGACGGCTCGTTTTATGTGATTCTGCCCACGGCGCCGCCAGCGGATAAGGATACCTCGATCACTGTGCAGTACGCCGGCGATAAAGTCATTGAGCAAGCCGGCGAAGGCAGCTTCTACATTCGTGCCCGGGATTCGTGGTACCCCAATCTAAATGGTTTTGGCGAGCGCGCCCGTTACGACCTTACCTTCAAAGTTCCGCGCCGCTATAAGCTGATCAGCATCGGAAAATTGGAAGGGGAATCGGCTGACGGCGATTATGCCGTCTCGCGATGGGTAACTCCGATTCCGGTGGCGGTCGCAGGCTTTAACTACGGCGACTATAAGCAAATGGATCTGCCGGATGAGAAGGACAATTACAAAATTTCCGGATACTACATGAGCGAGTTGCCGGACAACCTGCGCATGTATGGCGCGCTGCAAAGCATGGCGCCGGGCAGCATGACGAAGTATGCGCTGCAGCAAACACGCGCCCAGTTACAGTTGTGCACCTACTATTTCGGCAAGATCCCATACGACGAAATCCACATCACGGAACAGCCCAATTTCAGCTTTGGCCAATCCTGGCCCAACCTGGTGTATCTGCCGATCTCCGCTTACACGGATTCAACGCAGCGCTGGATGCTGTTCGGCAACATCAACAGCGGCTTTACCGGTTTCGTGCAGGAAGTGACGCCTCATGAAGTCGCGCACCAGTGGTGGGGGCATGCGGTGGGCTGGGCGTCCTACCACGACCAATGGCTCTCGGAAGGATTTGCGGAGTTTTCGGCGGGGCTTTTCCTGGAGGAGGCGGTCGGCGGAGACTGGCGAAAGGACTACATCGAGTTCTGGGATCGCCTGCGAAAGAGGCTTCTGGAGAAGAACAATTTCGGGGTGGCCCCGACCGACGCCGGCCCCTTGTGGATGGGCCTGCGGCTGTCATCGCCGCACACTGAGAACGCCTACTTCGACGTGACCTATCCCAAGGGTGCGTATGTTCTGCAAATGCTGCGGTCCATCATGTATGACCCGGAAACTCATGACAGTAACTTCATTGCCATGATGCACGAATTTGTCAGCAGTCACCAGGAGGTGGCCGCGTCTACGGAGTCGTTCAAGGCGGCCGTCGAGAAGCATATGAGCAAGGCGATGGACCTGGGCGGCAACGGCCGAATGGACTGGTTCTTCAACGAATGGGTCTACGGCACACATGTTCCACGATACAAGTTTGACTACCAGACCAGCCCCGACGAAGGCGGCAAGTGCAAGTTGCACATGGCGGTGACGCAAAGCGAAGTGGATGACCATTTCGCCATGCCGGTGCCGGTGTTTGCGGATTTTGGCAAAGGCATGGTGCGGCTGGGGCAGATTATCGTGGTCGGAAACAGCACGAAGAACGTTGACGTCGTCCTTCCGAAACAGCCCAAGAAAGTAGTCCTGAACGCCTACAGGGACGTACTGGAGCGGTAAACGATCAGTTTCCGCCTAAGGCGGTTCGACTCTCCATCCAACTTTGCAGGATGAGCACAGCCGCCATGCGGTCGACGGCTTCCGCACGTTTCCTGATGGAAAGATCGGCTTCGCGCAGGATGCGGTTAGCCTGAGAGGACGTCAGTCGCTCGTCCCAGAGGTGGACAGGCAGATCGAACCTGTGGCGGAGTTCTTCCGCGAATTGCCGCATCTTCCCGGATTGGGTCCCCTCGGCTCCGCTGAGGCGAAGCGGGTAGCCGACCACTATTTCGCGGATGTGGTAGTCGCGAATCAGCGCCGCCAGCCTTTCGAAGTCCTGGCGTTTGTTTTTGCGGCGGATAGTCTCGAGGCCCTGGGCAGTAATGCCTAGAGGATCTGAGACTGCAACTCCAATGGTCTTCGAGCCGACATCGAGGCCCATCACGCGGGCGTGCAACCCGGCATCGCTCATGGCGCCTGTTCCGCCAAGGTGCAGTCTTCCGGATTCTTGTCGTCACGCAGGCCCATGAACACCGGGGCGCGCAGCTTCACGCCGCCTTCCTCGGTTTCGTGGGTCCACTCGGTGAATTTCACTTCGGCAACTCGCGCCGGCCTGAGCCAATGCGCCTTTTTCGGCTCAACCGGGCCGGTGAAAGGACTCTTCGGCGTTTCCAGCGGCTTTAGCGCATCGGAAACCTGTTTCAGAGTCGATTGAGTGAATCCGGTTCCGGCGTTGCCAACATGAACCAGCTGCTTCTTCTGGTTGTAAAGCCCGAGCACCAGCGCCCCAAAGTGCGTGCGCGCGCCTTCCGGATCGGTGTAGCCGCCGACAACGCAGTCGACGGTTTGCGTGATTTTGATCTTGAGCCACTCGCGGCTCCGCCGCTCTTCATAGCAGCTGTTGCACTTTTTGGCGACAATGCCTTCCAGGCCTTTCTGTTTTGCGGCTTCGAACAGAGCTTTACCCTGGCCAGGATAGTGGTCGGAGATGCGAACCAGATCACCGTCATCGATAATTTTACGCAGCACGCGCTTGCGCTCGTCGAGCGCCACGCGGCGCAGATCATAGCCATCCAGGTAAATCAGATCAAAAACGTAGTAGAGGATGGGCAATTCGTGCCGCGGGGCGGCTTGCCGGCCGTGCCCGCGCAGGCCGGTGCGCTGTTGCATGAGGCTGAACGACGAACGGCCGTGCTCATCGAGAACCACGACTTCGCCGTCGAGAATCGCGGTTTCTGCTCTCACCAGCCCGGGCAAAGCGCGCAGCTCGGGATAGCGAGGGCTGAGATCGTTTTGGTTGCGGGAAAGCAGGCGCGCGCTGCCGTTTTCGATGAAGGCCACGGCGCGATAACCATCCCACTTGATTTCGAAGAGCCAGTTAGGATCGTCGAATGGCTTGTCCGAAAGGGAAGCGAGCATGGGATAGATTGCCGTCGGCATGGCCCGCTTTGCCGCGCCCTTCAGATCTTTCACCGCCGACTGTGCCGAGACCGCCGAGGAGGTTTGAGCGGCGGCTTTATCAGCGCCTTGCTGTGCCTCAGAGTTTTTTTTTGTTTTAGATTTCTTATCGGCGTTCTTCGCGTGCTCGGCGGCGGACTTCTTCTTTTTTTCCACCCGGGCCAAAGTGTCGGCAAGCCATGCCGCCTTAACTTTTCCACGCGAGGCTTTTTTGTCGCTCTGCCATTCCGCGGACCCTGCATCGCCGGCGATCTGGGCCATAGTTTTCCCGCTGAGGACGGAAGTGTCGTACTGGTCGATGTTGAAGCCCGCGACCACATCCGCGTCATGCTTCTTGATCATCAACCATTCGGTGCCTTTGCTTCCCGCTCGCCGCGATTTGATGTGGACAAGGGCGAAGTCACCCTGGAGGCGTTTCCCCTGCAGGCGGAATTTCAGGTCGCCTTTCTTGAGCATGGCGGCGGCTTCCGCTTCGCTGCCGGCCAGGTACTTCCCGTTCACCGCTTGGGGCGAGAGCGGCTCCCAGGTGCCCACGTCCCAGACCATCACTGTTCCCGCGCCGTAGTTTCCTTCGGGAATAATTCCTTCAAAGTCGAAGTAAGAGACCGGGTGATCTTCGACCTGCATGGCAAGCCGCTTGTCGGCGGGATCGAGCGAAGGCCCTTTTGGAACCGCCCAGGATTTCAGCACGCCTTCCATTTCCAGGCGGAAGTCGTAGTGCAGGCGGGTAGCGCGATGCCGCTGCACCACGAAGCGATGACCCTTGCTTTTGTCCAGCTTGGGCGGAGGTTCCGGAGTTTCAGAGAAGCGCCGCTTGCGTTGATATTCTTCGAGGCCCACAGGGACATTTTATCGGGTGATCGGGCGATCGGGTGATCGGATCAAAAGTGGGTTTCAGATCACCCGATGACCGATCACCCGATTTGCTTAGGCGGCTTTGCCGGCGGCGATGCGGTGAACCGTCGAGGCTTCCACGTTGTAGAACTCGATCGAGGGTTCGTCGATCAGGAGAGGACGAACCGAGTCCATGATTTGCTCGAAGTGGGCCTGGTGATAACGCTCGGCGTCGGCGCGCGATTTCCAGATGCTGATGGAAACCGTGCGCTCCGGCTCGTCTTCAGAACTCAGCGCAATCACGTCGACAAATCCGGGTTGGGACTGCAGCACCGGCAAAACCAGGTTTGTCATGCGGTCACGGAATTCTTCGCGGTTTTCGCGCTTCACATAGCATTCCACGATGCGGCTAAACATAGGCGATCTCCTTTCGCACGGTTGGATGGTGGACAGCTTTCGCCGAGAGCTGAACCAACTCAGAGCGAGTTTGCGGGCGAGGGCAAATCCTATGGGAAATTGCCCCGCGAATTATAGACCTGGCGGCCTGTGCGAAACCTGCGTTTGTCGCGACCGGATGGTCGGTCTGAACCGAGCGGGCGGCATGTTTTCGCGGGCGGCAGGATTCGTCGTGGAGCCGCATTTGCCAGCTCAAATTGGGTGTAGGCGCAATCAGCAAAGATGTTCCGGAATAGCCGTATCGTGGTGAGAAGCAAGCGCCCGCCAGGAAGCGGGCGCACCAAAAAATCACTGCTGGTCTAATCCGATCGCGACCGCGGCAGGATCAAGAGTTCAAAATCCACGCAGCCATTCCGCTATTTCTGGCTGTGCTGGCGGTAAAAGCCTCGGATGTCTTTCGTGTAGTCGTCAGATGCGTTGATCTCATGCACGGTGTGTCCGGGCTTCAGCACAGGCTTCAGCTGCGGGCCGCCGGGAGCGTTATTTTCGTAGGTTGCGACAACTTTCCCATGCTCATCGCGGATGATGTGAACTTTCATCGTTTCCTCCTATACGCCGTTGCTTTCGAAATTCCCCGTGATGCCCTGGCTGACGGGGTTAAGCGCCCAGGTCGCGGGATCGAAACCCATCGCCTGCACGGTTACGTAGTAGCTGGTTTGATTTCCGGCGACATCGTTGCTGTCGAAAACCGTAACGTTAGAGATTTGCGCGCCGACGTTGTTCTCTGAGCTTTGCAATGTGAACGCAAAGACTTCGTGGTTGGTAATGCCACCACCCCAGAGCATCCAGGTCTGGCCGCCAGTCAGTGTGATCGTTCCCCAGGTAGCCATTCTTATTTCCTCCTCATTGTTTTTGATTGGAGACTACGGTCTGCGCGGGCCGGGGCCAGCCTTTCCGAATGATCTGGCTGGGGCCCAGCCCACGCGCTTAATGGCTAGTGACCGCTGGTGAGAGAACGTTGCAGCCTCGGTCCGAAATGTTTTCCGCCCAAGAGGAGTTGCGGTCAGAAGAGCATTTGATCGGGACCATGTGCATCGCAGGAACAGCGACCGCCTGTTGTGGTCAATATGTAACGACCCCTGGGTCGTAACTACGTTGTTTTCAACGCGGTTTGTTGCGCTCACTGCGCAACTCTTTCCACGGACGGGGGTTTATTCTACTGGCAGCGTAAGAAGGCTGCTGCGTGAGGTGCCCGTATCTGCTGCTTTTTCAGTCGAGTGCCGCCGCGGGAGGCATTTTATGACGATCTACCAGCGGTTTTTAAGCATCCTGGCTCTTTCCGTTTTACTTCCATTTTCCGGGCTGATGGCCACCGCGCAGGATCAAAGCCAAGATCAGACATATTCTCAAGATCAGACCTATCCTCAGGATCAAACCTATTCCGAGTCCGACCAGTCGGCCGACGTTGCCAGTGGAACCACTCCGGATACCAGCTCAGCCCCGGCACAGGATGCTCCCGCCCGCGCTGCGCGCTTGCAATATATGTCAGGGTCGGTTTCGGTGCAGCCGCAGGGAACCGGTGAATGGGTTGCCGGACAGCTGAACCGCCCGTTGACGAACGCGGACAACATCTGGGCAGACAAGAATTCCAAAGCGGAGATCAGCGTGGGGACGGGCCTGATCCGCATTGATTCCGAGAGCAGCCTCACATTGACCAACATCGGAGAGAACACCGTTCAGCTTTCGCTGCACCAGGGCGCGATGAACCTGCACGTGCGCCGGCTCTATGACAATGAGACCTACGAAGTGGATACGCCCAACCAGGCGTTTACCGTCCTCAAACCTGGGGACTATCGCTTTGACGTGGATTCCGACTCCGATAAGACCGTCATCACCGTATGGCGCGGCGAAGGCGAGTCTTCGGCGAATGGACAAACCGTAAAGATTCGCGAGAACCAGCAGGCGCGATTCGGCGAAGGCAGCTTTTCTGCCGACGATATTCACGCCGCCCCGGCTCCCGATGCCTTCGATCAATGGGCGCAATCGCGAGACGAGAAACTCGATCACTCGGCTTCGGCGCGTTATGTTTCGCCGGACGTGGTTGGCTATGAAGATCTCGACGAGTACGGCAACTGGAAGCACAGCGATGAGTACGGCGACGTCTGGGTGCCGAACGATGTGCAGCCCGGCTGGGCTCCTTACACCTATGGACACTGGATCTGGGAGAATCCGTGGGGATGGACCTGGGTTGACTATGATCCCTGGGGCTATGCTCCTTTCCATTACGGACGCTGGGTCTACTGGGGCGGCGGATGGGGATGGGCTCCGGGGCCGATTTGGGCTCGCCCGTACTACGCGCCGGCGTTAGTGGCGTGGTTCGGCGGACCAGGGTGGGGTGTGAGTGTCGGCTTCGGCGGCGGCTATGGATATGGTTGGTGCCCTCTAGGCTGGGGTGAGCCGTTTATTCCCTGGTATCAGTCGAGCTTCGGATATTTCCGCGGCGTGAACATCACCAACACGCGCATTACCAACGTTAACATCACCAACATTTACAACAATAACTACATCAATGGACGTCCGCGGCCGGGTGGTGGAATCTACGGCGCCCGTAATGGCATGCAGTTGCGCTATGCCAACATGCACAGGCCGGGTGGATTCACGGCGGTGTCGCGCAACACGCTGGTGAACTCGATGCCGGTGGCGCGAAACCGGATCAGCGTCGCACCCAATCAGTTGAGCCGGATGGCGCCGCTGCATGGCGGATTGGCCGGGGTGCGGCCGACGCGGACTTCGATGCTGGGCGGACACATGCCATCGCGAGTGGCGCCTCCGCCGCATGCCTTCTCGCGGCCGGTGGTGAGCCGGGTCGCAACCAATCGTGGGAACGCGGGTTTCCGCGCGCAAACCAATGGCGGTTTCGCACGGCCTTCTACGCAGATGGGCAATGCGCGCCCACAAAATATGCCGGCTCGTACTATGACGCCATCGAATCGGATGACGCCCTCGAATCAGGCGGGCTTTGGTGGGCGGTCCGTACCGCGTCCGACCAACACGACCGGGTTTGGCAACCGCGGGGGGATGAGACCGGGTGGACCCACGGAGAGCGCACGCTCGACTTCTCCGACCATGAGACCGCAGTCCGTGCCGCGCCCGCCTTCGGGGAGCATGCCGCGCGGCGGCCAGCCGAACTACAGTGGCCCCAGAGGGAATGCGCCGCAGATGAGCGGCCCACGGGGTGGTGAACGTCCGCAGATGAGCGCGCCGCGTGCGCCTGAAGCTGGACCGCGTGGGAATGCGCCCCGCTCCAATGGTCCGCGCAGCGAAATGACGGTGCCGCGGCCTCCCAACTCAACCAGCCCGCGCGGATATTCCGCACCCGCGGAACGAGGCAGCTATTCCAGTCCGCGTTCGCAGCCAAGCTATCAGGCGAGTAATCGGCCTGACGGCGGCGGTGGCTACAGCCGACCGACGCCAAGCTACAGCCGACCGCAGCCGAGCTACAGTCGTCCGACGCCAAGCTACAGTCGACCGCAGCCGAGCTACAGTCGTCCGGCGCCGAATTACGGTGGGGGTTCGTATAGCAGGCCTGCGCCATCGTATGATCGCGGAGCGTACGGACGGCCGGCTCCGGCATACGGCGGCGGGGGCTACTCTGCCCGCTCGACGCCATCGTATGGAGGAGGCGGTGGTTCGCGTTCCATGCCATCGTACGGTGGTGGTCATTCCGCGTACAGCGGTGGCGGGTACGGGGGTGGCGGCAGGATGCCATCCTCCGGTGGAGGCGGGGGACGCTCTTATGGAGGCGGAGGCGGGGGCCATGCTTCCGGCGGGGGTGGCGGTGGCGGACACAGCGGTGGCGGAGGGGGACACGGAGGCCGCCGATAACCCGATTGATTTTTCTGGCAAATATGCCGCTCCGATATTCGGGCGGCATTTTTCTTTTCTTCGTGTTAATTTGTGTTCATCGTGGTAGATGATCAACCACAAAGGGCGCCAGAGCGCAGGCAGGAGAAGCCACCTTACCCAGCTACCTCCTGCGCCGACGCATCCCGTTATTGCCCAAACTGCTCCTCCGAGCTGATGGAACATCGCTGCAAGCTGAAGTGTCCGAAATGCGGATACTACTTGAGCTGCTCGGATTTCTACTGAGCCGGTCGTCACTTCCTGCCTGGAAGTGCGAACGGCCAAGTCAATCCCGAAACTTTGAACCTGCGAAACTTTGAACCTGCGAAACTTTGAAACTAGACCTACGACTCCAGCTTGGCGCTCATCGTGATCTTCGCATTCAGGACTTTCGAGACCGGGCAGCCCGCCTTGGCATTTTCTGCGGCTTTCTGAAACGCCGCATCGTCCGCCTTAGGGACCTTGGCGTGCACGTCCAGGTGGATGGTGGTAATCGCCCAGCCCGCTTCCAACTTTTCCATTTTCAGATTGGCGGTGGTATTGATGCTCTCCGGCGTCAGATTGGCCGCGCCGAGTTGCGCCGAAAGCGCCATGGAAAAGCAGGCGGCATGCGCCGCCGCAATCAGTTCCTCCGGGTTCGTGCCCGGCGCGTTTTCGAACCGCGTGGTGAACGAGTAGGGTACGTGCGAAAACACCCCGCTGGGCGCGGAAAATTCGCCCTTGCCGTCTTTCAAACCGCCCTTCCACACCGCGCTTGCCTTACGCTCCATCTTCTTCTCCTTCGTAGTATTTGAGTGAGCTATTGTAGATGAACTTGAGAGAGCGCGTGTCGCCTGCGCGGTGGTCAGTCTCCGCTCATTTGGCGAAGCAATTTGCGCAATTCGCGGTTGATGCGGGCTGCTTCCTGGGAAGAATTATCGATCAGTTGCACCCAGCGCTTTCCGTCCTCGTTCAGTTTGGCCTGGCTCAGTAGATAGGAAGCCTGCAGAATGGCTTCCAAGGCATTGCTCAAGTCATGCGCAAGAGAGCGCATGCGGATGATTTCAGTTTTTTCTGTTCCGGATTGCTTCTTGCGTGGTGTTCGAGCAGAACCCTTACGCGCCATGTCACTAGCCGATCCGCATCCAGCCTCAGATGCCGGTGGTCCAAATTTGACAGCCCCCACCTGCCTTGTAGAATAGATGTCGCAGTCTCTTCCATCAAGGCGGCCCCAGCCGCCCCGCAAAGACAGTCACTTGCCGAAGTGGCGGAATTGGCAGACGCGCATGGTTCAGGTCCATGTACCCGCAAGGGTGTGGGGGTTCGAGTCCCTTCTTCGGCACCAGAAGCTGTGAACTTTGCACTGATCGCTTCGTTAATGTTCACCCCTGATGCTGCATCACGCGGCTACTCGACCGCGAGTGCATGCTCGGGTGTTCGCAGAATTACAAGGTCTTTTTGTTGGGCGCGTTCCTCACCTGTGCTTCGCCGTGCAATGCCCAAAAAACGCGGCCAGCGTTCCTGAGCCGCTTACGCTGTCCACTGCAGAACGGTGTAAGAGCGTGCCGGCAACTGAAGCTTCACCCGCCCATTGCTGATGTTGGCCTTGTCGAAGGCCTGAGGTTCAACTCGCTTCGGGGAATCAAAGCTGTTGACCGCCTTCAAGTCGGCTCCGGTTAGTGTCCAGGAATTGACGATGCGATTGGGCGACTCCGCTTCCCAGGCAACCTCCACCTCCCGCGGCTTCGACAAATCACGGTTCAGAAGGAACAGCGTGGTTTCGCCGCTTTGCGGGTTCACGGTTCCGGCAGCATCCAGGTAGGGCACGGGATCCATGTCTTTGACGCCGTAGGTGGGAGACTGGACGAGCAACTGCAGCACGTTTCCCTGGGCATATTTCAGCGCCCAGCTGTATGGGTAGTAAATCGTCTGACGAAACAGTCCGTTTTCATTCGTCATAATCGGAGCAATAACGTTGACGAGCTGCGCCAGACAAGCAATTCTGATGCGATCGGCATGGCGCAGCAGCGTGATGATGAGGCCGCCAACAAGCAGCGCGTCCTCCAGGTTGTAGATTTCTTCCAGCAAGTGCGGAGCTTCCTTGCGGCTTCCGTTCTCGGTTTCCGGAGTGCCGCGCGCGCGATACCATACGTTCCACTCATCGAAGGAAAGCCAGAGTTTCTTGGGGGATCGCTTGTGTCCTTGCACCAGGTCGCAGACCGCCAGGGTTTCCTCAATCTGCCGATCCATGGTGAGATTCATGGCGACGAATTTCTCGCTGCTGTTGCCGGTTTCCCGCTCTGTATTTCCGAAGTAGCGGTGCAAGGAGAGCCCGTCGACATAGTCATAGCATTGCTCAAGCACTTCGCGGTCCCATTCGAGATAGGTGGGCATGAAGGGACCGCTGGATCCGCACGCGATCAACTTCAGCGACGGATCGACATAATGCATTTGCCGGGCGGCATCCTGAGCCTTCATTCCGTATTCGGTGGCGGTCATGTGCCCGATCTGCCAGGGGCCATCCATTTCGTTGCCCAGGCACCAGTGCTTCACGTTGTAAGGTTCTGAATAACCGTGTTTGCGGCGGAGTTCGCTCCACTCCGTCCCTTTGTCGACGTTGCAGTATTCGACGAGCGCGGCCGCCTGCTCGGGAGTGCCGGTGCCGAGATTCAGCCCCATGAGCGGCTCGGTTCCCACCGCTTTGCACCAGGTCATAAACTCATCGGTGCCGAATTGATTGGAATCGAGCGTGTTCCAGGCCTTGTCGAGGGTCACCGGGCGGTCTTTTTTGGGGCCGACTCCGTCCAGCCAGTTGTAACCGGAAACGAAGTTGCCGCCGGGATAACGAATAATCGGCACACCAAGGTTCTTGATTTCGTCGAGCACATCTTTGCGGAAACCATTCGCGTCGGAGAGTTTGTTGCCGGGGTCGTAGATGCCGTCGTAGATCGCGCGCCCGAGATGCTCCAGGAATGAGCCGAAGAGATTGCGATCCAGGGGAGCGAGGGTGCGGCGCGGATCCACAAAGATGCGCGCGGGTCCGCTTGAGCCGGAGGATGTTTGAGCCGCTAAGAACGGGCCCAGAACGGAAGTGGCCGAGCACGCCAGCCCGGTAGTGGCAGCTTGCCGTAAGAAGTCACGCCGATTCCACGAAGACATCGCAGCCTCCTTGATTGGATCGCTAGTTGTGCAATGAAGAACTCGACAAGGCCGAGACGATAGCAGACTTGGAGCATAAACCGCAATGGTAAACGTTTACACATTTATGCGATGATGGCCGTCGCCAGGAGCGCGCACCCGTTCCTGTCCGCAAAACCGCGTTCGTTTGCGGACTGTGCTCTGAACCTCGGGTGTTCGGCAGGCTGAGCGCTTGTGCAAAAGCGCGAAGCATTGATACGTTATAGCGGCATTTGGCTTTCACCGAAAATCGATGCAGGCTTGGGGGGTACCGTATGCGCAGATTCAGTTGGCTCACCATATTTCTTGTCATTGCGCCGGCCGGGGCGCAATTGGCTTCGTCGCGATGGAGCGAAGCAAAAGCTAACGATTGGTATCAACATCAGCCTTGGCTGGTGGGAAGCAATTACATCCCTGCTGACGCGATCAATGAGCTTGAGATGTGGCAAGCGGACACGTTCGATGCGAAGCAGATCGACAAAGAGCTGGGTTGGGCCGAAGGACTGGGCATGAACACGATGCGCGTGTTCCTGCACGATCTGTTGTGGAAGCAGGATTCTGCGGGTTTTCAGAAGCGAATCGATGAATTTCTGACGATTGCATCGCGGCACCACATTCGCCCCATTTTTGTTTTATTCGACTCCTGCTGGGATCCGCATCCCAGGCTGGGACCGCAGCATCCTCCCATCCCGGGCGTGCACAACTCCGGCTGGGTACAGAGTCCGGGAGCGGACGCGCTGGAAGACAACAGGCAGGAAGGTCGGCTGGAAGCGTACGTAAAGGGGGTGGTCGGCGCATTTGCCAATGATTCGCGCGTGCTTGCATGGGATATATGGAATGAACCCTCGAACACCAACAACGGCGCGTACGGCAAGCAAGAGCTGAAAGACAAACGCGAGCGCGTTCGCGAACTGTTGCCCAAAGCTTTCGAGTGGGCGCGCTCGGCGCATCCCTCTCAACCATTGACGAGCGGCCTTTGGGAAGGCAATTGGTCCTCGGAAGAAAAGCTGGATGCGATCTCCCGCATTCAACTCGACCAATCCGATGTGATCTCATTCCACAATTACAGCTGGCCGGAAGATTTTGAAGAGCATGTCGGCTGGCTGGAACAATACCATCGGCCCCTATTGTGTACGGAGTTCATGGCGCGATCCGTGGGCAGCACGTTCGACACCATCTTGCCCATCGCCAAGAAACATCACGTCGCGGCGATTAATTGGGGCCTGGTTGCGGGCAAGACGCAAACTTATCTGCCCTGGGAATCGTGGGAGCATCCCTACATTCTCCAGCAACCGCCGGTTTGGTTTCATGAGGTGTTTTATCCGGACGGCAGACCCTATCGGCAGCACGAAGCCGATCTGATTCGCGAATTGACAGGAGCCGCGGGCCATTAGCGAATGGAGAGCCGGTGGGCAAACCCTTGCCATCGTTGTATTCTAAGCAGAAGTTGCGGATCCGAAGCCGTGTCCCATAGTCGTGGAGTCCTGGGCCCTTTCATGAGTTTCCGTTGGCGGTTTGCAGCATTTGTCATTCTGACTTGTGCCTGGCAATGTGCTGCGCAAACACAGCGCAAATCTCCGGCACAAAGAGCCGCTGAACCATCGCTGAGCCAGATTGAAGCCGAACAGCAGCGCGATCCCAGCAACCCGAAGCTCCTGTTGAAGCTAGGCCGGTTGTATTTTGAGCAGAACCGGTTCCCGCCGGCACTGCAGGCATTTCAGCAAGCGGTAAAAGCCGCGCCGGGTTCAGCCGAAGCTCATAACTGGCTGGGCGTGGCGTTCATGCAAAAGGGCGACTTCCCCAGCGCGGTCAGTGAATTTCGGAAAGCTGTTTCTCTCGATCCAAAATATGGACGCGCGTATACCAACCTCGGTTCTGCACTATCGAAGAGCGGCCAGTTGTCTGAAGGGGTCAAGGTCTTCGAGAAGGCGCTCGCATTGGAGCCGAACAGCACGGCGGCGCATCTGAATCTGGGCATTGCTCTGCGCGAGAGCGGCGACGCCAAGGGCGCGCTGGTGCATTTGCGGCGCGTGGCCAGGACTGAGCCGAACAATGCGGTGTTGCAAAAAGAGATTGGCCAGGCGCTGCAGCAGAGCAGCGATGTGACAGGCGCGGTCGCCGCTTACGATCGCTCGCTGCAACTGAATCCCGCTCTGTCGGAAACGTATTACGAACTGGGATTGGCGTTGAAACAACAGAGCGCGGCCGCGCACAAAGCTCCACCGGCCGCTTCACCGGGAGATCAAGCATATCGTGAGGCGCAAGATGCCATCGCCAAGGGAGATTTGAGTTCCGCAAAGGGTCATCTGCTGGAGGCTCTTCGTGCCGATGAAAACGATGGCGACGCGCATAGCCTGCTCGGGTACATCCTGGGGCAGCAGGGCGATCTGCCGTCGGCATTGCAGCATCTGCAGCGCGCGGTGCAACTGCGTCCCGATTCTGCCGACGCCCACTACAATCTGGGCGCTGCGCTCTGGTACAGCGGCTCGCGGGAGAGAGCGATCAGCGAATTGCAGACCAGCGTGCGTTTAGATCCCGCGGCTGGGCCGAGTTACGCGCTGCTTGCGCTGGCCGAGCGGGAAACCGGCAGCCTGGAAACGGCGCGCAAGAACATGGAGCGGGCGCTGGCGCTACTGCCGCCGGCAGCAGCGAACTACATTGACCTGGGAATCATTTTTCTCCGCCAGGGCGAACTCGACAAAGCGCTGGGGCAATTGGAAGCGGGAGTGAATTCTCCCGACCTGGCGCCTGCTCCCGACTGGGACGGGGCCATCGCGGGCCTTCGCCGACTGGCCGCGAAAAACCCGGAGCGCGCCGACGTCCGCAACATGATCGGATTGCTGCTGGGGCGCAAAGGTGCGGATTCCAATGAAGTGCTGGCCGAATTTCGCGAGGCGTATCGCCTGCGTCCCGATTATGCCGAGGCGCACAACAATGCCGGACTGGTGCTGGCGCAGACGGACGAGACCGACAAAGCGATCGCGGAGTTTCGGGAAGCGATTCGGATCCGGCCGGATTACGCCGAAGCACACGGCAACCTGGGGTCGGCGCTGATGATCACGGACGTGCAGGGCGCAATTCCGGAACTCGAGAAGGCGGTCACGCTCGACCCCTCCTCGGTGCAAGCACAATTCAATCTGTCGGAAGCTTACGGCGACAGCCCCAGCTACGGCCTTGCGAAACAGATCGAGCAGTTGCGCAAGGTTGTTGCTCTGGTTCCGAACTTCGCCCGCGCTCATTTGTCTCTGGGTAAAGCGCTTCTGCAGGACGGCAAGCGCGACGAGGCGATTGCACAATTGCAGGAGGCTGCTCGCCTCGCTCCGGAAAGCGGCGAGTCCCACTATCAGCTCGGCCTGGCTCTGGCGCGAGCCGGAAAACAGGCCGAGGCCACGGCTGAGTTGCAGAAAGGACGGCAGCTTTCGGCCGCGGATGACCGCAATCAGAATGCGAATCTGGATATTTCCGAAGGCCGCGCCGCATTGCAGAAGGGGGAATTCGAACAGGCTGCCGCGAAGTTCCAACATGCGATCAAACTTGCGCCGGAATCTTCAGTTGCCTACCGCGATCTCGCCCTGGTGCTCGAAAAGCAAGGGGATGCAACAGGGGCGGCTGCGGCTTACAAGAAGGCGGTCGAGCTTAATCCCGGCGATCTCACATCCCGGCAGAATCTCAAGCGGCTGGCAGTTTCGGATGCTGCGAGCGCAGCCACCAGCACAACCGCCGCTTCGGACGCGGATGATCCGCAGAGAGTCTCGGACTTTGAGGGCTACATCCGGGACGGCCGCTTTAAGGAAGTCGAACCCCTGCTCACCGCTTATGTGAGCCAGCGGCCCAACTCCTCCTGGGGTTGGTACGCGCTGGGGTATTCGCAGTTCGCGCAGAAGAAGATTGGCGAATCCATTCAGTCGCTTGCCAAGTCGCTGAGCCTCGACGTCAAGAATGCTGAGGCGCACAAAATTCTCGGGCGCGATCTCATGGTGGTCGGCCGCTTCGATGCGGCCGAGACCGAGTTCGAGCAGGCGATCCAGTACGACGCGAAATCGGCCGAGAGCCACTACGATCTTGGCAACCTGTTTTCATTGCGCGAGAACTGGGAAGAAGCGCGCAAACAGTTTGAGGCCGCGATCCAGATCAATCCGGGATATGTGGAAGCCATCGACGCCCTGGGTTTTGCCCTGGAAGCGTTGGGGAACAATGCCGCAGCCGTCCAGAGCTACGAGAAAGCCGTCGCGTTGAATGAGCAGCAACACGGAAATTTTGTGGCTGCCCACGTGAATCTGAGCGCGTACTACAACCGCAATGGAGATCCTGCGCGCGCCCTGCAATATGCAGAGCAGGCGCTGCAATTGAATCCGAAGGCAGACACGGCATGGTTCCAGAAGGCCCGGGCCGAGGAACGCCAGGGGCATATTGATGATGCGGTTCATTCCCTGAACCAGGCGATCGCCATCAACAGCCGTTCCTCCTCTTATTACTATGTTCTATCGGGGCTGTACCGGCGGCTGGGCAAAACCGAGGACAGCCAGAAGGCGTTGGAAGCGTTCACCCGGCTGGACCGCGAAAACAACGAAATCGAGAAGATGCGGCGCGATCTATCGAAGCCGGCGGGCGCCGCGCATCCCAGGGAAAACGAGTAGTTCATTGCTTCCACGCAGGCCAACCGAGTTGCGGCGCAAGAGACATTCAGTCAGCTCCACACCCGCTACCGTGCAGAAGTTTGAGAAGCTCAACGCCCGACACGTTCCCGAGCCAGTTGAGCCGGCCCCATGATTACGCGTCGAGAAGCGCTCCTCACGCTTGCCGGCGCTGCCGGAGCCGGGTTGGTCGGCGTTCCTGCTTTGGGGCAGGGAGTTTCGTCTCGCGGGGTGAAACCACAGCCTCGCGGTAAACCCTCGGGCCGTCCCTTTAATGCGCACTTTACCGACATCGCGAAACAGGCGGGACTGGGTCAACCCATCGTCTACGGCGGGATCGAGACGAAGAAGTACATCATCGAAGTTGTCGGCGCCGGCGTGGCATTTATCGACTATGACAATGACGGCTGGATGGACCTGTTCGTCCTCAGCGGCACCAGGCTGGAGGGCGATCCTCCCGGCGCGAGCAATCGCCTGTATCACAACAATCGCGACGGAACTTTCACCGATGTGACTGCCAAGGCTGGCCTGGTTCGCGCGGGATGGCCGTCGGCAGTGACCGTTGGCGATTACGACAACGACGGCTTTGACGACATTTTCATCACCTACTACGGTCACAACGTGCTGTATCACAACAATGGTGACGGGACTTTCACCGATGTGACGGCACACGCAAGGCTCAAGCAGGAGGTGGTTCGCTATGGCTCGGGCTGCACCTGGGTGGACTATGATCGCGACGGCCACCTGGACCTGTTCGTAGCCAACTACCTCAATACAACTCTCGAAAAGCTGCCCAAACCCGGCGAAAATCCGGATTGCACGTGGAAAGGGGTCGCGGTCAATTGCGGTCCTCGCGGTCTTGCCACGGGATATGCCCAGCTATTTCACAACAACGGCGACGGCACATTCAGCGAGGTAAGCAAGCCGTCCGGCATTTCCGCGGCCGAAGGCTCATACCCGATGACAGCGGTCGCAGCCGACTTTGACAACGACGGTTGGCCAGACATTTATGTAGCCTGCGATTCGACGCCCAGCTGGCTCTTTCGCAACCAGCACGATGGCACATTTCGCGAAGAGGCCCTGGAGCGCGGCGTCGCGCTCAGCGAAGACGGCCTGGAACAAGCCGGCATGGGCATCGGCGTAGGAGATTACGATCTGGACGGGAACCTGGATATTTTCAAAACCAATTTTGCGGACGACACCAACGTGCTCTACCGGAACGACGGCAAAGGCAACTTTGACGATGTGACGATTCGCGCTGGGCTGGGGGTGGAGACTCGCTACGTGGGTTGGGGAACCGGTATCGTCGACCTGGACAACGACGGCTTTCCGGATGTGTTCGCTGTGACCGGCAGCGTTTATCCGGAAGTGGAGAAAAAGGTCCCGAATTATCCCTACCGCACTCCGCGCCTCGTCTTTCGAAACTTGGGAGACGGGAGATTTGAGGAGTTGATCGAAGAAGCCGGCCCGGGGGTATCGGAGCCGCACGCCAGCCGCGGGTGCGCGTTTGGAGACTTCGACAATGACGGCGACATCGACGTGCTCGTTTGGAATATGAACGAACTCCCCTCGTTGCTGCGGAACGACGTCACCAGCGGCGGGCACTGGCTGAAAGTCCTGCTTGTCGGCAGCAAGAGTAATCGCAGCGCGATCGGCTCACGGGTTACGGCGCAATATGGAAACCGACGGCAGACCCAGGAAGTAATGGCGCAATCGAGTTTTTACTCGTGCAACGACCGCCGCCTGCACTTTGGATTGGGAGCGGAAACCTCGGCCAACTTGGCTATCCGGTGGAGCAACGGTGCTGCCGAAACGGTTGCGAGTGTGGCCGCCAACCAGTTAATTGTTATCCAGGAAGGTTCCGGAGTTATCCACAGGCAAAAGTTTTGACGGCGGGCCGCAAAGCAGAGGCTACTCGTGGTAAACGATTACCTCCCCGCATGTCTGCGGAACCCACTGCACAGCTTCTTACAGGGAGCTCCAGTTGCTGAGAACTGGGGAGCGTCCAGGTGAGAGCCGCACAAAACCGCGAAGATCGGGAAGAGCGCTGCCATAACGTTTTTGGAGAAGGAAAACGCGGGGTGCATAATGTATCCAATCGCCGCATGACTATCCAACTGTAAATACTGGGCTTTGTACCTGGCAGCTTATCGCACACCACGCTAGCGGTGCGGGTCAGTGGTTGTGCACTTTGGTCCCGAGCCTGACCCGAAAATATTCGATGGTTTCGTGCGGGGAAAATCTGGAATAGTATAAAAGAATTAGCTTGACAGTCTCTCAACCTACATTGTAAAAATCACTCCCAGTAAAGGTTTACTCAGGTTCGTGGGTTGGAGCAGAGTAGATCGCAGAGATTTGAGGGGAGCGTCAGCATCCGAATTCGCACTGGTCGCCATTCGGGAGCTGTTGCTATTCCTGGTAACTGCCCCGCCCGTCCTAAAGTCAATTCCGATGAATTGACGCCCAACAGCAGAAGCCGCCGGAGGCGCGAGATGAAACGGTTCCTATTCGCCCTTGTTTCCCTGTTGTTCGCTGTGGTCGTGTTCAGCGGGCAGAGTCTGTACGCTCAGTTCGCCGATCGAATTGTCATCACGGGCGTCGTCACTGACGCCAGCGGCGCGGCCATTCCCGACGCCAAGGTCACCATCACGGACGAAAAGACCGGCGTGAAGACAGCCGTCGGCACGAACAGCGCAGGCAACTACAGCACTCCCCCTCTCATTCTGGGCACGTACCGTGTCGACGTCGAAAAGGAAGGCTTCAAGGTTTATAGCCAGACGGGAATCACGGCGACGGGCGGCACAAACGTTCGTGTCGACGCGAAGCTTGACGTGGGCGCGACCACGCAGACGGTCGAGGTGACCGCGGGTCTCGAGCAGCTCAACACCGAGAACCCGACGGTTTCGCACACCGTCGGCCAGGCTTACTACAAAGAGCTTCCCCAGGTCATGGGTGCCGACATCCGCTTGGCCGAGTCACTGCTGCAACTGCAACCAGGCTACATTCCTGTGCAGCCGAACGGCGATGCCATCTTCCGCGGCAGCCAGTTTGAATCACGCATCAATGGCGGCCAGATGCTGGCGACTGAGAACTGGTTCGACGGCGCGGCTTTCGGATATGCCGAAGGCCACCAGCAGACGCAGGAAAGCTCAATTCCGTATCCGTCAGTGCAGGAAATGACGGTTGTCGAGAACACGTTCTCAGCCCAGTACGGCCATACCAGCGGCGGCTTCATCACCTATGCAACCAAGTCCGGCACCAGCCAGTTCCATGGCAACATCTATGACTTTTACACCAACAATAAGATGGATGCCTCGAACTACTTTGTCGGGCCGCTGCTGATCAATAACGGCCGCAACAACACTCTCCCTCTGGGTCAGAACAACTGGGGATTTGCCCTCGGTGGACCTGTTCCCAAGTTGAAAAAGACTTTCTGGTTTTTCAACCTGGATGGACTCGATTACCACAGCACGGTGAATACGGGATTGGTCAATATTCTCCCGGATGCGGCGATGAAGTCGGGTGACTTCTCGGCGTTCTTAGGCGCAACCCCGACCCAGATTGGCACGGACGCCAAAGGCAGACCCATTTACCAGGGTGAAATCTTTGATCCATCTTCGACAACCACCTACAATGGCAAGCCGATTCGCAATGGCATAGGATTCGATGCAGTCACTGGTCTACCCATAGCCGGCCAGGCTAACAATATTGCGCTGGATCCTGCGGCAAATGCGCTGTGGAGTCCAATGGCTACGGCGATCATGAACGATATCCCGAAGCCAGATGCCGTCACCCCGTTAGGAACGCCGAACGGGTTTGGTGGCACTTCCGACGACAACAACAAGATCAATGTGCGGACGTGGCTGTTGCGATTCGATCATGCTTTCAACGATAAATTCTCCATAGCCAATACTTACTACGAGAATGTTCGGCCTCGCATCGCGCACTGCGGAGGTCCGGGCGGCTGCGACACGGTCAATAACGGAGAAACTGCCTCAGCCAAGAACAATACCTACATCGGGCAGGGCTTCTACCAGCGCATTACCAACCACTTCGAGCATCTGCAGATGAACTGGATCATTAAGCCGAACCTGTTCAATCACACGACATTGGCTTATGACCGGTGGCAGATGAAGGGGCATCAACTGTCAGCAGGTGTGGGCTGGAACCAGCAACTGGGTTTGGGTCTGCCGGATCAACAGATCTTTAACCAGGCAGGCTTCCCGGAACTCGATTTCCTCGGGCCACATGGCTTTACCCACTATGGCACGCCTTGGGCGACAGAGGGTGCTGACATAAACAACCGTTACCAGTTCCTGGATGACGTCACTTGGACGACGGGAAAACACACGATCAAGGCTGGGATTGAATACCGGTACATGACCTTCCCGCAGACTGGTTGGGCGGTGAACACGGGTGGAACGTTCCAGTTTTCTGACAACGGAACGGCAGGGTTTGACTCCACCGGCAAAATCCTGAATGGCGGACCGACCGGAAATGAATTCGCGTCCTTCATTCTTGGCCAAGTTGAGCACGCTAACTTTACGGTCCCGATCAAGTACATGCCCAAGATGAAGTACAGCTCTCCCTGGATCAACGATGACATCAAGGTCACGCAGAAGCTGAATCTGACGCTGGGTTTGCGCTTTGACTGGACGTCAGGCGTATCCGAGGAGTTCAACCGCTTCTCGACGTTCGTTCCCACTGCGCCGAATCCAGTTGACCCAACCAATCCGAGCATTACGGTTCCTGGGGCAACGGTCTTCAATGCTTCGCTTGCGACGGGCAAGAGCAGTTGGAGTGTAGGACCGCGGTTCGGGTTTGCTTACTCTTTCAATCCGAAGACGGTCGTTCGCGGCGGATATGGAATGTACTACGCCGGCGTGCAGGCCGATTCGTGGGACCCATATCCGGTGGACGGATATCAGACCAATCCATCGATCTCGGATACGACTGGTGGCGTATTCCCGGCGTTTTATTTCAGCAGCGCCAACCCCACGATTACCAACACAGCTGGCTGTTCGGCTGAGACGGCGATCGGAGTTTCGTGCATGTGGCCAACCACGCCCACTCCGGTGATCACTCTCCCCCCGCAACTCAGGGCAAATGTCGCAAACGGCGGTAATCCTATAGGTGTGTGGCCAAAAACCTACACCATGCCTCGCTATCAAAACTGGTCGGTTTCGCTGCAGCGAGAACTGAGCCACAACATGATGATCGACATCGCGTACGTGGGTAATCACGGCACGCGGTTGATCGATGGCCGTACCTCTGCTGGCGTGTTCGACAATATGAATCCTGACACTGTGCTGCAGTACGGTGCCAGCGTGCTCACTTCTCCGTGTACTGTCTCCAGTTGTGGGCCAATCAGCATTCCGTATCCGACGTTTACCGGGGATGTCGCTCAAGCCCTTCGCTCCTGGCCACAGTACCAGCAGATCAACTGGCGGTCGTTCCCATTTGGGTTCAGCCACTACAATGCCCTTCAACTTGCGTTCGAACGGCGCATGAGCCAGGGCTTCCAGATCAAGGCCTCCTACACGCACTCCCGGCTGATGAACAACGGTTCGGAGAGCGGGCTGGGAGCTGGTGGCCCACCGGTTCAGAATCCCAGTGACATGCGGGACATGTACACAGTCAGCGCGGACGACGTTCCCAACGTTCTCTCGTTTGGCTGGATTTACAAGCTGCCATTTGGCAAAGACCGGGCGTTCGCGAACTCGTCGGGCGTCCTCGACAAGATTATTGGCGGCTGGCAACTTTCGGGCATTCACAGTTATTCGTCCGGAAGGCCGATCAATATCACCATGCCGAACGCTCTTGGTATTTACTTGTTTAACCCAGCCATGTATCCAAACAAGGCTGGCAGCGGAAGGAATACAAACTTCAACTGCACACCCGTTCTCGGAAGATGTACCGAAACCTACCTGAACGCGTCAGGTTGGTCGAATCCTGGTACAGCGGCGAACGGTGTTCCTAATTTCGGCAACGCACCCCGTCAGGATGAGAATGTACGCGGGTTCCCGTCCTACAACGAAGACCTGTCGTTGGTGAAGGACACGTACTTCACTGAGCGCACGTACCTGCGCTTCCATGCGGATGCGGGAAACGTGTTCAACCGGCACTACTTCTGCTACGGGCAGACTGCCGGCGGCACGACAGTGTGGAGCACTGGCGCCTTTGGGGATGTCAGCAGCCAGTGCAACATCCCACGGCGTATCCAGGTAGCTTTGGAACTGTTCTTCTAGCCGCAGCCTGGAGTTACTTTTAAGGATGGTCCGCGACGCGGACCATCCTTTTTTGCTTTTCGCGTTTCATTGGAGATGCGCCTGAATTCGCGCGCGCATGCCTGACAGCTTTCGGCCCCGCTCCATTGGGATTTGGGTTGCTTAATTCGGGTAGGGCTCTCCCGGGCGATTGACCCGGATGTAGTGATCGGTGAACACCAGATTACCTGCAGGGCTACTCACCTTTACCTTGGGCATGTGGCAGCTAGTACATCCGGACTTTGCGACCGGGCAGGCCTTCGCGTTGATGTGTTGATTTGTGGCGCTGCCGGAGCCCTGGGTCGCGTGACAAGCGAGGCACTTGCTGTCATAACTGGACGCCTCGTGCACCAGGGGCACGTGCGGGTCGTGGCATCCGACGCAACTGATGCGGCGATCGCTTCCATTGAAGCACTTGCTGTTTTCCAGCCGGTAAGGCTGGAAGCGGACGTTGCGCGGGCCCCGAATGCCGAGCCGGATGACGGTGGCCCAGGTGCGGTGACACTGTCCGCAAAAGCTGGAAACCTGTTCCGCCGAAAGTTTTTTTAGGTCACGAGGAGCCGAATCGAAGATGCCCTGGAGAGCGTCGATCTCGTGCTCCGAAGTGCCAGCATGGCAGTGCTCGCAGGTGACC
The DNA here is from genome assembly GCA_036376415.1 of Terriglobales bacterium. Taxonomy (GTDB): domain Bacteria; phylum Acidobacteriota; class Terriglobia; order Terriglobales; family Acidobacteriaceae; genus Gp1-AA145. The sequence goes on along the minus strand of DASVAJ010000030.1, from coordinate 32,860 downwards.
CCCGGTTGCAGTTGCGCAAAATTCACCATGCCATTTGCGACGGTGCCGCTGGAATGACAACCGAAGCAATTCCGAACTTCTCCATGGTCGAGCTCTCGTCCTATTGCGTCGTCCAGGCTGGGGGTGGTGAGGTTTTCCTGGCCCACGGTCACCTGCAGGCCATTAATGATCGGGTAATAGCTGACGCGGCTCTCGTAATAGTGGCCATCGCGTTCCAACACCCACGTCTGCATGTGCTCGCCAATTGTCCAACGCACGGGTACGGATACAGTTCGTGTGCCATCACTGACGCTGTAGGTGCTCTGCTGGCCACGGGTTTGGATGCGATAGGTGTAAGCGCCATCCTGAAGCACCAGATCTGGATGGGCGTTGAGGCTGGGATTGCTGCCGGGCAGAAGCAGCGCACGCGCCATGGGGGTCTCCGCCTGATGCGCGGTTTGCGCCCGGTGGCAACCAGTACAGGCAGAGTTGGGCGATGCGGCTTGCTGCCCCATCGACGTCGCGGCCGTGGCCAGCGCCAGCGCCGCCAAAACGCTAAGGCAACGCAAGACGGTTTCTCCCATCCTTGGTTGCTTCCTGGCACCAGGAGTATTCACGGCGGGCATCCGCCATTTGTCCAGATTGCGAATAAGCGCCCGCCAGCGCGATGTGGACTTCGAGATTGTCGGGATCCAGTTGCAATGCCCGCTTGAGGTGCTCCAGCCCGGCGGCTGGATCGCTGGTTTCCGACAGGGATTTCCCCAGGACAAGCTGTGCGGACGCTGAATCGGGCTGCCTCCGGACCGCATCTTGGGCATACGGCAAGGCTTCATCCGGTTGGTTGCGCATCAGCAGTATCCACGCAATCATAATGCGCGCCTCGGTGTTCGAAGGAGCGGTCTTCAGTTCGGCTTGGAATTGCTCTTGCGCGGCATAGGAGTCCTGGGCGTAAAGCAAGGAGCCGTAGAGATAGTGCAAGTTCACGACGGAAGGGAATTGTTGAAACAGAGTGTCGAAAGCGGCGGCCGCCTTGGGCTCGCGAGTCATGAACGCGTAGACCGCAGCGCCGGTATCCAGCAGCAACGCTTTCTGATCCGCCTTGACGTCGCTTGGGAGAAGCGGCATGCGCAGGCCAGCCAAGCCAATCGCCAGCAATACATCCTGATTAACTACCTGCCGCTGGGCGAAGTAGACATACGACCGCAGGCCCTGATCGAATTTTCCGAGCCTGGTAAGCAACATGGCCTCGTAGAAATGAAGAGCTTCCTCGTTGCGGGGTTCGTCCGCAGCGCCTAGGGAGAGGCCGCGTTGGATGTCGGCGAGCGAATCCGAATACTCGCCCGTCTCAAATTCGCACATCCCACGCAAAGCGAAACCTTGAGGATCAGGTCCGAAATCGAGGAAGTGGGTGAGGGCGTCGCGGGCGGGCGCGAACTGTCCGGAGTTGTACTGGAGGAAACCAATAAACCACCATCCCTGCGCCCAGTTGGGGTTAATCTTCAGCGCTTTCGAATAGAGGTCGACTGCGAGCGGCACATTATTCTGCTCACCCGCGGCAGCGGCTTGCGCCACGAGATCGCTGAAAGAGGCCGTTTCCTGGGCAAGCGAGGGCACGACAATCAAGCAGAGTCCGATCAGCGCTCCAATACTGGTGATGATCCGCAGCATCATTCCTTTGCTGTTTGCAGTGCTTCTCCCCTAAACACGCGGTCTTCGCCGCTCTTGGGTGGACGGAAGCCAGGTCGCGCAGAGGAAGCTCGATTATTTGGCAGATTGCTGTTCTGCTTCAAGTGGCTTCTCAAATTTCCGGCTGTCGATGGGAACATTAGCTTCTGCCTTGGTTACTTGCACGGTAAGTTGTCCGAAAGGGCGCGCGATCGTCCAGCGGTAAGGGATCTTGACCCCGTGTAGCGGCCTGTAGTCGTCGTAATCTATCCGGGTGGGATTTAGTCCTAATGGTGAGGCCGCGTAACGCAGGGCTCGAACGAGCAGTCCAGATTCCTTGCTGAAGTACAATCGTGCGGCCGGGCGGCCGTTCTTTTCGGCGATCAACTGGTATACGTCTTGTCCCCCGACCTTCTCCAAAGGGCCAGATTTCAGGTCTCCTAGAAGATCCTTGATTTTTAGCGCGAATTGCAGGTCCGCATCCATTTTCTCGCCGGGGAGATCGGCTGATGGCATCTCTCGAAACGGGCGATGCGCGGCAAGTGTCCATCCTTCAGCTCCATTGAACGCTGTGACGCTTTCGCCGGTTGGCAAGTGGATAACCATCACACGCTTGTCCGGGGACTGATCAAATATCTCCAGCGTAGTCTCCCTGTTTCCAACCAGGGTCGTGCCGGTTTCGGCCAGGGTGGTCAGCGCCGCGATGGCATTGGCCCCGCCCAGAGCCTGGACATACCGGCTGAGCACCTGGTCGGGAGCTGGTAGGTTCGCGAGCTGTAGGTATTCGGCTGCGCCGGGCAGGGCTGGCTGTTCGCTAATTGCAGGTATGGAGACCGGGAGCCGTGAGCCGCGATGGCAGCTATTGCAGGTAACCTTTGGGGTGTTTCCGAAAGCTTCGTCCCGGTTCAACGCCATAACCATTCGGATCATTTTGCGGGCAGTTTCCTTGGGTTTCTTGTCATCCCGCTCAAAATGATTCTCTACGTGACAAAAACTGCACTCCACTCCCAGGGATGCCGTGATGAATTGCATACCGGGGATCAGTTCATCGGAAGGGATCCCTTTCAGGACCTTTATATTCTGGTAGACCTCCTCGGTGGTCTTTACATGACTGGGCGCCATGGTTGTGTTTTGTGCATGGCTCATGGATAAAACTGCGAGCGTGACGAGGCCCAGGAAGATATACCGGAAGGTGTTGGCGCGTCGCGGCATAACGGGATGAGGAGCGAACCTCCATCCAACTCTGGCGTGAGTTGGCGAAGACCGTAGTCTACCAAGGGAACAAAGCTTTGTGCTTGGATTCAGGCCTGAGGGCGGGTTGCGGCGACCGCCCACTGCACTGGTAAGAAAATCCGCCATGCTGGCTATGCATTCGCCAGCTTCTCCCGCCTGACGATACCTTTGCCCTCTTCGAGCACCAACAGCTGATTGGCCGCAACGTTCTTGAAGGATTCGACCAGGCCCAGCGGCCAGCGCACTTCGATTAGATCTACCTGGCGCGCCTGGCCTAATCCGAAATGCAGCCGCAGATCATTCTGTGAAATATAACTCGAGCCGCTCAGCACTTCATTCATTTGCGAGTGTTTGCCTGTAACAACCCGCACCCGAGCGCCAATTCCGCTGCGATTCGACTTAGTGCCGATGCACTTGATCTTGATCCAGTTATGCTTGGTGTGACAATCGTTGCGCAGCAACGACGGCGGCTCATTCATATTGACCACGACGATGTCTACATCTCCATCATTGTCAAAGTCCCCGAAAGCTGTACCCCGGCTGCTATGGAGATCAGTAACTGCCGGTCCAACCTTCGAAGTGATCTCGGAAAACCGGCCGTTTCCCAAGTTCTTGTAGACGAGTTTATTTTGCCGGAATGTCACATGCAGCTTGCGCAGGTCTACTTCCGGAAACACGTGGCCGTTGGACATGAAGATGTCGGCCCAGCCGTCATTGTCGAAGTCGAACAAGCCGACTCCCCAGCCGAGGTATTTTGTGTTTGCTCCCAGCCCGCCCTGGAAAACAGCGTCGTAGAAAGTTCCGTCGCCGTTATTGTGGTACAGGTTCGCGGTCTGATCCGAGTAGTTGGTTTTGACGATGTCGAGCCATCCATCGCAGTCATAATCTCCGATGGCAACCCCCATGCCGCCTTGCGGAGTTCCGTTCTCGTTCAGAGCACATCCCGCTTCGCGTCCGACTTCACTGAAGGTGCCATCGTGATTGTTGTGGTAATAGCGGCTAGGGGCGGTGTCGCAGGCGACGTAGAGGTCGGGCCAGCCGTCGTTGTCGAAATCGGCCGCCGAAACTCCCAGGCCGTAGCTGCCCGTCGGAATCCATTGCTGGTTGACCCAGGTGGGGGCGAGCGGGCCGCGCGGGTTCACGATGCCGGATTTTTCCGAAACATCCTCGAAAGTTCCGTCGCCGCGATTGTGATATAGGATGTTGGTTCCGCCGCTCATGCCCTGCGGTCCGCAGCCGACCGGCAATCCAAAGTAGCCGCAGTACGGGTTGCTGCCGGGGCTGGGTGCAACCTGGGGATCAAAATTGACGTAATTGGCGACGAACAGGTCGAGACGGCCATCCCGGTCGTAATCCACAAAGCAACAACCGGTGTTCCAGCGCTTCTGCGGACCAGTCTGCCGCAGGCCGGCCTTCTCCGTGACATCGGTGAACGTGCCGTCGCCGTTATTATGATAAAGAACGATTTCGCCCCAGTAGGTCACGAGCAGATCGTCGAAGCCATCGTTGTCGTAATCGCCGATGCAGCAGCCCTGGCCCCAGCCGGAGCGCGCCAAACCGGCTTTCTCAGTCACGTCGGTAAACGTGCCGTCGCGATTGTTGTGGAACAGGAAGTTCGTCGGGCGCATGCCAGGCGACAGCTCGAAACGCGTTCCATTGACCAGGAAAATGTCCAGCCAGCCATCGTTGTCGTAGTCGAAAAGCGCGACGCCGCAGCCAGTTTCCTCGAGAATGTACCGTTTGCTGGAAACTCCGCCGTAAACATTGAGCGCGTGCTGCAGGCCGGAAGTGGCGGCAACGTCGGTAAAGGAGAATCCCGGGACCAGGGCCAGATTGCTGGAGGTTTTGTTTGCGACCGGATGTGCCGACTTCTGTGGGAGGGCGAGGCTGGTCATGGCAACCGCCCATGCGGAGCCTGGGACTATCGCAGACATTTTGCCCAGGAATTTCCGGCGCGAGAGACGGTTCTCGGCCTGCTGTGACGGTTCTGCCAATCTGAAAGGTTGGTCCGGTATTCGGTTCATTCGGGCAATAGTAAGCGCATGTGAAGATGAGATTGCGATTCCTTCTCTTCGTGCACTCTGCGGGACTGCGCAAATTCCTGTTCGGCTTCGGCCGTTCTCCCGAGTTTTCCGAGTACAACGCCGAGGCGGTAGTGAGCCCCGGGGGAGCCTGGGTCGAGCGATACCGCGCGTTTTAAATCCTGCTCCGCTTCAGCGTATTGCCCTTGCCGGGATAGGATGGTGCCTAATTCGAGCAACGAAGGCGCGTGATCTGGATGCTTGCTGAGGGCGTCGCGGAGAAGCCCGAGCGCTTTATCGTCTTCTCTCAACGCATCGTAGGTTAACGCCAGGTAATACGAAGCGGCAATCTGATCGGGCTGGATGGCGAGGCTCTGCTTTAAGGAGTTTTCCGCCTCGGAATAGTTGGACTGCAGGTAATACACGGCTCCCATCGCATAGTTGAGGATAGGATCCCGCGGATGTTTCTTGACCAGACCGCCAATGAGTGCCGCAGCTTTGGGCAGATTTCCCTTTCCGACATTCGCTGATGCCAGAACGTAAACGTATTGATCGTGGTCCGGCTGCAGTTCGACCGCTTTTTCCAGGGCCGGCATCGCATCTTCCAAAAGATTGCGCAGCAGGCAGACCCTGCCAAACTCAAACAGCACTTCCGGATTATCCGGCTCCAGCTTTTTCGCTTGCACCAGATACGAAAGCGCCTTCTCGCTGAGGCCCTGCCGCTCGGCAATTTGAGCGGCCGTGAGATAACAAGCCGCGCAACCGGAATTGATTGAGAGGGCGAGCAGCGCGTTGCTCTGCGCCCTTTCCAGATTGCCCAACGCCAAATAAGCTTGTGCTAACCGCAAGGCTGACGGGGTTGAGGGGTGCGCCGCCACCATTCCGTCTGTCTTTTGCAGGATCTCGGCCGCCTGTGCGGTCAATCCCTGATTCGCCAGTAAGCCGGCAAAATCCATCGACGCGTTGTCGGAAGCACCGGACAGGCGTTCCCACTTCGCGGTCAGGAGAGATAACTCGTCTTTTTTCCCCAAAGCCGCATAATCCGCGGCTAATAGCAACAGGCCCTCTTCCGTTTCGCCCAGTGGCGAGAGGATTGGCCCGGCCAGTTCCAGGGACTTTGCGAAATTACGGCGGGAAGATTCCAGGCGCGCCCAATCGAAACGAGCATTGACGTTCGTGGGATCTCGCTTCAAGGCTTCTCTAAACGCCGTTGTTGCCGCATCGGGATTGCCGTGGAGTACATAGGCCTCGCCCAGTGTGGTTCGCGCGCCCACGAGATTGGGGTTCATTGCCAGCGCCCGATTTAGATAGTCGATGCTTTCCGGATATTTGCCTTGCTGGAGCCGGATCGTGCCCAGCAGCGACAGAGCCAGCGCCCGGGTAGCGGGGGTTTTCAGCGCCAGGCGAGCTTCACTCTCGGACTGGGAGGTGCGCCCTTCACTCAGCAGGCGAGCCGCAGCCTCAATGTGGTTGACCTGACCAAACGAGGGTTGAAGCAGAAGCAACCCAAGGCAAAGCGGGAGTGGGAGCGAGCATGGAAATTGACGGCGCGAGCCGTGCCACAGATCCCGACCACCCCGAGCAAAGCTCTGCATCTCGTTCTGTATATCACGTGGTGAATAGGGGCACAACGTCAGCGAACTTGGAAGATCCCAGGAAACGGGCTCGCCAGGGATGCCGTGGCAAGTAGGGGCGGCTCTGGCTTAGAACTCACGGGGTCAGTACTGGTTGCCCTGTTAACAAATACGGGGGAGTTGCTCACCGAAGAGCGTGTCGACAATGCGCGTACCGCCGATCTCGGTTCTCATGAGGACCATTCCCACGTGGTCGGCGATGATCTCGCCAATGATCCGCGCGTCTGCGCCTAGCGGGTGGCGGCGCATGCGATCGACGATTGCATCAGCAACTTTGTTCGGGACGATGGCAATCAACTTGCCTTCATTGGCGACGTAGAGGGGATCGAGGCCCAGGATTTCACAGGCGCCGCGCACGGTGTCGCGCACCGGAATCTGGGTTTCGCTGAGCAGCATGCCCACCCGGGAGCGCCCGGCGATTTCGTTCAGCACCGTGGCGACTCCGCCTCGGGTGGCATCGCGCAGGCAATGGATGTCCGTAGAGACGTCGAGCATCGCGGCCACGAGATCGTGTAAGGCGGCGCAGTCGCTCTCGATGACGCCTTCAAATTCCAGGTTCTCTCGCTGGGAGAGTATGGCCATACCGTGATCGCCGATGTAACCGCTCAGAATGATCTTGTCGCCGGGTTGCGCGCGGTCAGCGGAGATGTTTACGGGCTTTTCAACGATTCCGATGCCGGTCGTGGTGATGAATAGCTTGTCGCCTTTTCCGCGATTCACGACTTTTGTGTCTCCCGCAACGAGCTGTACGCTCGCGTTCCTGGCCGCCTCGCTCATGGAGGAGACCACGCGCACCAAATCGGCGGTTTCGAGTCCCTCTTCCAGGATGAAGGCGGCGGAAAGGTAGAGCGGGCGGGCGCCGCTCATGGCCAGGTCGTTGACGGTGCCGTTTACTGCCAGGTGCCCGATATCGCCGCCGGGGAAGAAAAGAGGGGTGACTACGAACGAATCGGTGGTGAATGCCAGCCGGCAACCGTTGATTTGAAAAACCGCCTGGTCATCCAGCTTCTCCAGCAATGGATTCTTGAACGCCGGCAAGAAAACCTGTTCGAGCAGTTGCGCGCTCAGCTTGCCGCCGCTGCCATGGCCGAGAACGATTTGCTCATGGCTGGTAATGGGCAGAGGACAAGCGGCGCCGGGCAGGGAAGTAGAACCTGCCTCTTCCTTCACTGGCGGTCTTTTTGCGGCAGCCTCACTCATCAAATCACGTCCTCCTCGCCCATCGCCACATGGGTCAGGTCCCAGAGGATGTGCAGCAGAGCCACGTGCGATTCCTGGATGCGATGAATGCTGAAGCTGGGGACGGTAAAGCAATAATCGGCGACTTCGGGCATGCGGCCGCCGTCTTTTCCGGAAAAAGCAATGGTCAGCAGGCCTTTTTCCCGGGCCGCTTCCAACGCGTAAATAAGGTTGGGCGACTTGCCGCTGGTGGAGATGGCCAGCGCCATGTCGTCCTTCTCGCCCCACAATTCGATCTGGTCGATGAAGACGCGGGCGAAGTCCTTGTCGTTGGAAATGGCGGTCACAACCGGAATTTGACTGACGAGATCAAGCGCAGGCAAGGCGCGACGCTTTTCGATGATGGGATGAATAAATTCAACCGCCACGTGCTGGGCGTCGCAGGCACTGCCGCCGTTTCCCATCACCCACAGCCGGCGTCCGCGAGCGAACCGCTCGGCCATTTTCTGGCTCAATTCGCCGATCTGCTGCGCGTATCGCTCAAAGAACTTGTTCTTGATCTCTACCGATTCCTGGCACTTGCGCATTACCTTGTCGTGCCACTCCTGGGGCGAGATCGCGGGAGTCGTGGTGGGAACCGTGCTCATGCGGTACCTCCCGCTCGAACCGCGGTTTCGGACTTTGGTTTATCGAGATGGCGCCCGTACGCGTAGTACGCGGCGCAGGCTCCTTCCGCGGATACCATGGTCGCACCGAGGGGACTCAGCGGAGTGCAAATCGTGCCGAACGCCGGGCAATCATGCGGCTTCTTGATGCCTTTGAGAATCTGCCCGCTGATGCAGATCGCGGGCTCGTTGGTGTCGATCTCTTTGACTTCAAAGATGCGCTCGGCATCGTGTTCGCGGTATTCCCAGCGCAGCTTGTAGCCGCTCTTGGGTATCCAGCCCACCCCGCGCCAGCGCCGATCGGAAACTTCAAACACGCTGTTCACCAGCTTGCGTGCGGGCACATTGCCCTCCCGATCGAGGACACGCGAATACTGGTTTTCGACGGCTGCCGCCCCCGCTTCGAGCTGCCGCACGGTCATCAACGCGCCTTGCAGCAGGTCCAAAGGCTCGAAGCCGGTGATCACAATAGGAACCTTGTAGCGTTCCGCGATGGGCTCGTATTCGCGATAACCCATGATCGTGCAAACATGCCCGGGACCCAGGAATGCCTGCACCCTGTTTTGCGGCGACTGCAAAATGTAGGTGATGGAGGGGGGCACAAGCGAGTGTGAAACCAGGACCGATACATTCTTTACATCTTCCTTTTTGGCTCGGAAGGCCAGCATGGCGTTGGCGGGAGCGGTCGTTTCAAATCCAATTGCGAAGAAAACGATGTGTTTGTCCGGGTTTGCGCGCGCGATCTTCAGACAGTCGAGCGGAGAGTAAACCACGCGGATGTCCGCCCCCCGCGACTTCAGCGTGAATAGATCGCCGTGCGATCCGGGCACGCGCAGCATGTCGCCAAAAGAGCAGAAGACCACGTCGGGACGGGCAGCGATGGCGTGCGCCTTATCAATGGTCTCCAGCGGGGTAACGCAGACCGGGCAACCGGGGCCGTGCACCAGTTCAATGCCTTCGGGCAGCAAGCGATCGAGGCCATGCTTGACGATCGAGTGGGTTTGCCCGCCGCAGACTTCCATGATCACCCAGGGCCGGGTCTGAATGCGCCGGATCTCGTTTACGATCGACTGCGCAAGACGGGTATTACGGTATTCGTCAAGGTACTTCATTGCGGTTTCCGTGCTGAAACTTCGTCCACAACCGGGGCTCCGTGGGCACGTAAGCGAGAGCAGCTTCGCGGACGATACCCCCGAATTGTACCTTCCCCACGCGCATGCCGCCGCGCTCAAATTCTTCCAAAGTTTTACCGGGGATGGCCAGGCACATGTTTACCCTCCCAAGCCTGGAATGGAATGGCTTGCACCTGCCAGGGCGCAAGCGTTGGCTGGTTGGAGCGGTTAACTGAAGATGGCAGGCTCTGGGGCCGCCTAATCGGCGTTCGCCACAGCAAACTGATTGCTCTGCAGGAGTTGCACCGCCTGCTCCGGAAGGACGGGCCGAGAAAAGTAGTAGCCCTGCGCGTAGTGACAACCGATGGCCAAAAGCGAAGTGACTTCCCCGAGAGTCTCGGTCCCTTCGCCGATCACTTCCAACCCAAGCTCATGCGCTAGAGTGATGATGGTTCGCACAATGGCCCGCCGGCCTTCCTCGGAATCCACGTGTGTGATGAGGGAGCGGTCGATTTTGATGGCATCCACGGGGAGCGATCGGAGCCGGCTGAGGCAGGAATAACCGCTGCCGAAATCGTCGAGGCTGATCTTGAACCCGAGAGACTTAGCTTGCTCGATGACCCGCAGCGGTTGTTCACCCTTCAGGGCTACGCTTTCAAGAACCTCCAAATGCAAGGACGAGGGTGCGAGTCCCGCTTCCTGCACCGCCGCGGATATGTCCTGGATCAGGTCGGAATATGCCAATTCGGTTCCGGTCACATTGAGGCTTAACATCAGCGGGGGATCGCCAGGGTACTGCTTTTGCCATTGGCAAACGGTTCGGCACGCGTCGGTTCGAAGGGACCGGTTCATGGGAATGATGAGACCGCTTTCTTCGGCTACGCTGATGAATTCGGATGGCCCGACCAGTTCGCCTCCCGGATGCTTCCACCTCGCCAATCCTTCAAAACCAACAACCCTGCGGTCCCGAAGGCGCACAATGGGCTGATACACCAGGCAGAACTCGGCGCGTTCCACTCCCTTGCGAACGGCTGTTTCAAGCTCCACCCGCCGGACGGCCGCGTCGTGCATAACCGAATCGAAGAGTTCGCATCGTTCGACGCCATTGGCCTTGGCGCGATACATGGCCAGGGCTGCGTCCCGCAGCAGATCTTCGGCATGGTTCGTGGAACGGGAACTCAGGGCAATGCCTACGCTGCCGCTGACAAACATCTCGCGCCCGGCGACGAAGAAAGCATCACTGGCCAGGTTCTGCTGGATTCGTTTGGCGGCTCGGATGGCGTCGCTCGCGTCCTGAATGTCTTCCAGCAAAATTGTGAACTCGTCGCCTCCGAGCCTGGCCAGGCTGGCACTGTCGGTAGCCGAATGCGGCTCCGCGGGCGCGCGGCGGGAGAGCAGATCATATTTGCGAATCGATTGCATCAGCCGTTGCGAGGCCAGGACCAATAGTTCATCGCCGGCAGAATGCCCCAGGCTGTCATTACATTTCTTGAAGTCGTCAATATCGACCACTAGTACGGCACAATAGCACCCGGAACGGCGGTTGGCGCGGTTCAACGCCCGCTCCAGCCGGTCCAGAAACAGCGCCCGATTGGGCAAGCCGGTCAAGCCATCGTGCAAAGCGTTATGCAGAAGTTGCTCCTCCATTCTCTTTCTGTCGGTGATGTCGCGGTTCACGATGATGAGGTGGCGGGTATGGCCATTGGCATCAGGCACAATGCCGGCGATGGATTCCAAGACCCGCCAGCTGCCATCCTTGTGCTGCATGCGGTATTCCAGCACTTCACTCATACCCGATTGGAACGTCTGCTGGGCCGCGTGTTTCACTTTGGCTCGATCGTCCGGATGCACCTGATCCAGGGCAGCCGTTTTTTGCAGCTCTTCGGCGGAATAGCCCAGGATTTTGCTGTACGCAGGACTGTTGTAGATCCGTTTTCCATCCTGATCGACAACCGCAATCATGTCAGGTACGTGTTCGGCGATGACCCGAAACAACTCGTCGCGTGCCAGCAGTTGGCGGCGTATCGAGTAGATCTGAAATTGCTGGTACAGGGAGTACACATCAAAGAGAAGAATCAACCCCAGAAGGCCGCGAACTGATTGCCGAATATGGAGCGAGAAAACTTCGTCGAGGGTGCCGGACAGGTTAAAGGCGAGCGAAGCGATGCCCCCCGTGAGTAAAAGAGTCACGATAACCACAAACAGCCAGAGCCACCACTCCCGCCGCTCCATCTGGCGCATGCGAGTGCCGACGTTGTTCGGCAGAACCGGTAGGGATGGGTCGTCAGGATTCATGGCGGATCTGCGTGGGGAGGTTAAAACCTGTCAACCAGAAAACGGCTGGCGCCAGCCTCAACTCAGTCCTTGGTTGACTTACTTACCGTTTGCATGAAGTGTGCATCCAGCCATTCCGCCAGCCGGGTCTGGCTCTCCTTGCTGGAGCAATCGAAGCGCACCCCGGCTTTGCCATGACGGTCATGCCAAATCACCGTGCCGCGAGCCAAAATCAGTTCCTGGACCTCGGGAATGGCAAAGCAAATCTCTAAATCCTCGCTCAGTTCCAGGGGCGCAGGTATGTTTAGAGCGGCGCCGTTTTGGCTGACATTGATGCTGATGCAATGAACCTCTTCGCCGCTTTTCCTTTTGAGACGCACCGGTACGGAAACACCGTAACGAAAATACTGTCTGCGATCGTGCAGCATGAGTCCGTAGGCGGCCCGGACCACGGCATCGACTCTTTCCCGTTGCAATGGCCGCTGAAACGAAACATTGATTTTCTGCTGCAAGGCCCGTTCCAGGGCCGCGACTTCGGACGCAACCCCGAACACCAGGGCGGCATGGCTGCACCGGCTGTTGCGCACGCGATCCACCAGGAACACGGTTCGCGCTATGGTGTCAAAATCGAGGATGATGGCTTCAAAGCGGTCGCGCTCCAGTTGCAGGCCCGCCTGCAGTTCATCCACATATCGCTGCACACCAATTCCCAATCGTTCCAAAACGGCGGAGAACAGATTCGTCATCGCCGAATCATGGCTGACGACCATGGCCTGCAGGCCCACGGGGTTCAGGACGGGTCTACGCGCGCATTGCTGTGCGGATAGCATGAGAGGACTGCTCGTGCCTACCCAGCCACGCTAACACAATCATTGGCCGGTGAACCTGCATTCGCTGCAAACTTTCGGAACCTCTCTCCCAGTTCGACCCCGCAATCCATTGTGGGAGTCCAGGGATCGGGGTAGCTATGTCCTACCCTCGCTGGCTAGTGCAGAAGCGGAAACGGGTATCGAAGCGGGACGGGGCAGTTTGCGATCCGCGAAATCGATACTTCCGTAAGGACCCCGGCCGCCGCGCAATCGATTACAAGGGGGAATGGCCGCAATCGCGGCAACTGCGTGGCTACCATCGAGTCCGGGCGGCGGATGCTGCGTCGGTCTCGAACCCCAGCCTGCAGCGCGACGAGGAAATTACGTTCGGTGAACAAGGCGATGAAGCCTACGGACAGCCGCGACGGACTGGTACTGGATCAGCTTCCACTGGTAAAGCAGATTGCGCGGCAAATTTACTATCGCGTTCCCAAACACGTGGTCTTCGAAGATCTGGTCCAGGCCGGAATCGTAGGTTTGCTCGATGCCTGCGAGAAGTACGACTGCAACCGCCCGGTCAAATTCGGATCGTACGCCAAAATTCGCATTCGAGGATCCATCCTGGACAGCCTGCGAGATATGGATTCCGGCACTCGGTCTTTGCGTAAATTCGCGCGACGCGCCGAGCAGGCGCGCGAAGTATTGCGGGCCGAATTTGGGCGCGAACCAAGCGAAGCGGAAATAGCCGAGGAGATGGAGATGTCGCTCCGGCGATTTCAGTTATCACGGCGTGATCTTGATTGCCTGACTACCATGTCTTTTCGCGCGGATGCGGAGTGGGACGACGATCCCGGGCAGCTGGTGGACTATGCTTCCAGTCCCTCGGAGCAGTCTCCCTATGCGCTTGTGCTGCGCGAAGAGATGGTCGAGTTGCTGGGAAAATTGCTTACGGAGTTGCCCGAGCGCCAGCGCGAGGTGCTGGCGCTCTACTACCAGCAGAGTCTTACCATGAAGGAAATCGGCGCGGCGCTGGGCGTGGGCGAGTCGAGAGTCTCGCAGTTACACTCTTCCGCGATTGCCGGCCTGCGCTCGCGTTTGCAGGCGTTGGGCGCCACCACAGGCGCGGTGACTGCGTCCAGGTATTTGTCGTCATAAAGGCGGGCAGCCCCTCGTAAGCTATAAGGACACGCGGTTCGTCGATTTGGAGTTCGCGACCTACTCCTTAAAAGCCGTAAAGGCGGGACACTTGCGGAACCGCTATGTCAAGTTTAAGCGTCGTTACTCTGCAGCTTTTGCCGCTGACTTGTAGCCCCGGACGGCCACCAGTTCCACGGTGGCGTTGTAATCGGGGACGCCGCTGGGATCAAGCCGGCCCGCGGGAATGAGCACGTTGGCTTCGGGCCAATGGGCCTGAAGCGATCCAGGCTTGACGCGGTCAATCTTTACGCGGCCGGGCAACTCGCCAAGTTCATTGCGGAGGCTTATGCTCTGGCCGTTGCGCAGGCCCAGGCGCAGCGCATCCTCTTCGGAGACAAATATCTCGTCGCGCGCAGCTCCCGTTAGCGGATCCTTATCAGCTAATATCATGCTGTTGAACTGCTTTCCGCGGCGAGTCGCCAGGAGGAACTGTCCCTGCGGAACTTTTTCTTCGGGGAGATCGACGGCGGTGAAGTGGCCTTTACCGTCCGCGGTCAGAAAACGATCGCTGAGCAGACGGCGGCCGCCATACTGGAAGCTATCGCCTTCCTTCTGGAGGCTGCCAATACCTTTATAGGAGGGGCAAACGCGGTCGATCTCGTCGCGGATATCCTGCGTATCTTTCCAGGGGAAGAACATCTTCGCGCGCTCCGGATCCAGCTTGCGCGCCACGAGGGCGGGGATTTCCCATTCGTCGCGAGCCTCTCCCGGCCGCGGCCCCGGAATTTCCGGGCTGTAGATGATGCGGCGTTCCGTGCTGGTCTCTGTGCCGCCGCCGCGCTGTTCATACCGGGTACGGGCGGGTAGTAGGACCACGATATCCGCTGGATCGACCAGCATGGTGGGATTAGTGACGATGTCCTGATGAATGCGCAGTTTGATTCGGCCCAAAGCCTGGTGGACCAGGTCCGGTCCAGGCAGCGTCTGCTTGAAGTTGCCGCCACTTTGCCAGAGCGCGTCAATTTCCCCCTGTTCTGCTGCGAGCACCATTTGGGCAGCACTTAAGCCCTTCCACGCCGGCGGCTCAAATCCCCACATTTCGGGCTGCGCGAAACGGCACGCATTTTCTTCCGAGGCTGCCGAGCCCATCACGTAAGCTCCCGGCATGCCGCCCATTTCCGCGCCGCCCTGTACGCCGCTGTGACCCCGAATCGGCATGAGCCCGGTGTGCGGCCGTCCCACATTGCCCTTCGCGAGTTGCAGGTTGACGAGGGCGCGCACATTGTCGCTGCCATAGCGATGCTGGGTGATCCCCATGCTCCACACCACGATTGCGCTGCGCGCCTTGCCGAAGGCTTCCGCGAAGCGGAATATGTCAGCGCGCGCCAGGCCGGAGCCGCGCTCGAGATCTTCCCAGGACAGGGCCCGCGCCCTGGCCTCGACTTCCGGCCAACCGACGGTGCGAGCGGCAATAAAGTCCCGATCCAGCCAGTCGTTTTCGATCAACAATTTCAGAACGCCGTAGAAGAAAGGAATATCGCCGCCAACATGGATGGGGAAGAAATCGTCCATGATGCGGGTTCCGAATAACGCACTACGCACAACCGAGGGTACCCAGTAACGCTCCAGACCTGGCTCCCGATAAGGATTCACTCCGAAGACCTTGGTTCCTTTTTGTTTGGCGTAGTGGAGATACTTGGTGGTTACCGGCTGGTTGTTGGCGGGGTTAGCGCCTACGAATACGATCAGATCGCTCCCGATCCAGTCGCTGTAGGAACAAGTCGTAGCCGCGCAACCGACGGTGGCGTTGAGCGCAGCGGTGCTGGGAGCGTGGCAGATGCGGGCGCTGGTGTCTACATTATTCGTGCCCAGAAAACGCGCGACTTTCTGGTGGGCGTAGTAGGCCTCGTTGGTCAGCCCGCGCGAGGTGAGATACCAGGCGATGCGATGCGGATCGAGAGGGCGTAAGCCGCCGGCCACCGTGGCAATAGCCTCATCCCAGGAGACGCGGCGAAACCCTGGTTCGCCGCGACGGCGAATCATGGGGACAGGCAAGCGGCCCAGCTTTCGCAGCTGTTTCTCGGACATGCCGCGAAAGCTGTCGACATTCTCCAGTTTGCGCCAATCCATCGCAGGCATGGTGTTCAAGCGCAGCAATTGCAAGCGCACCGCGCACAGATGGACGCCTTTTATGGTCCAGTCGCGCATGCCCTTGGTGCCGAGAGAGCAACCATCGCAGCAGCCGTGGTTCAGAATGCGCCAGGCGTAGCCGAGGTTGTCGCGATTTTCCCAAAGAACGCCGGCGATGTCTTTATAAGCGTTTGGGTGCTGCTCGGTAATGCCGTAGGGAATCAGGCTCACCCACTGCCGCTGCTTGCCGTCTCCCGTGCTCATGTGCTTTCTCCCAACGCGGATGTAACCTGAAAATAGTGCGGCAGCAATGTGGACTGTGCGGCTGGCATCGGAGCCTCCACGCAAGCTCCATGCGAGTGACCGAGCATATCCCTAAAACCTTCGACGGTGCAAGAGCAGCATCAATGCCTTTTCAAGGTGGCCGCAGCATTCCACCCGGGGGTTGCGGGGTTACGGTTTGCATGCCAGTAGGGGAGAAGGTATTCTTTTCGCCGTCCAGCGTGGCTCAGGAGTGAAACATGCCGCTTGAGTTGATAACCCGCAGCCTGGCCGGGGCCACGGTCATAAGTTGCAGCGGCCGAATTGTGCTCGGCGAGGAGTCGGCGAAGCTGCGTCATGTAATCAAAGAAGAGTTATCCGAGTGCAACCGGATTGTCCTCGATCTCGGCAAGGTCAGCCACATCGACAGCACCGGGCTGGGCACGCTGGCGGGGTTGCATACATCGGCGCGTAAAACGGGGGGAAATATCAAGTTGGCGAACGTCAAGCCTCACTTGTACGAGGTGCTCGGCGTAACCCGGCTGTTGACGATTTTCGAGCTGTACGACACAGCCGAAGATGCCGCCGGCACGTTCAACGCGCTGGCGGGCCAGGTCACGCCGGGAGAATATTAGTGCTCAAAGGCTGAGCTGCTGAAATTCCGCGGGACGCACCTGCACTGCTTATCAGTGTCCGTTCTGACTTGCGGTTAATTCTTGAATCGCTGCCGGGCGACGGCCCTGCCCAGGACGAATTCCTGTACTAAATTACTGAGCATTCGCTCGCCGGTCGTAATGAGCAAGTTCTGGAACACCAGGCTGGTGCCGCGATTGGAAGGCGGGTAATACAGATTGGAGAGTGCGGATGACCCCAGGTCTCCCCCGACGCTCGAATAGTTGGGCTGGAGTTTCCCGTTGTCGCCGCGGCAGATGAAGGGGCTGGATACCGCGTGCAGGATGCGAGACTTGCTGGTGCCGGTCCCTCTATAAAAGTAGCGGGGGTCCTGATGCAGCAGGGACGGCAGGATGGCGCCGCCAATCATAATGTCGGAAAAGCCGTCGGCGGCGACAGCGCCAAAGCGCTCGCCGTAACCCTTGGCGCCCTGCTGATACGCGGGAACATCGCCCGCCTGGTTGATTCCAGCAAGCGCGCCCACCCCGAGAACCGTGACCACATCCGTCGAGGTCTTCATGGCGAGATGGAACTTCAGCTTCGTGGTAAGCGGCACCGGATTGGCATCATAGACCACGTAAAAATTCGGAATGATGCCGAAAGCCCGCTGCGTCTCTTCGAGTTGCACCTGCTCAGTAGCAATTTCCTCGGGCCTGTACGCCACGTTTACGGTGGTTGTGACTTCCGCGACCCGCAGCTTGCAGTCGGCCAGGATCATGTACTGGTTCGGGTTGAGCGCCAGTTCCGGCGAAGTCCAGGTGGCAAAATCCGGAGCGGTGACGGTGACGCGATAGGTTCCCGGATCGAGTTGCTGGAAATCAAAAAAGCCGTTGTCGTCGGAGGTGAGCTTGATAGAGTCCTTCAGGCCCGGGCTCTCGAGGGTTACCGTCGCGCCAGACAAGGTGTCGCCGTTTCCGTCGGTAACCGTGCCGGTAATGTGACCGGTGCCGGAGGGTGCCGTGGTTTGCGCCCGCAAAGGCAGGCCCAGGGTTCCCAGCGTCAAAAACAGCAGCCAGACTCTCGCAATTCTCACAGACCAACGCTCCAATCCACGAAGGCGGATGAAGCCACATTTTATGGGGCCATTCCGGACCTCCCAAGTTCCGAAAGTTCAACGAACGGATGGGGGCAGGTTACCTGCGATTCGCGGCTTTGCCGGAAGAGGCGCACAAGAGCCCGGGGCTGGTTGGTAGAAGATAGCGCTCAACCCTTGCCGAATGCGTCATTCCCCGAACATGGGGACCTGGCGTACATCGGCAGGGCCACGCCGCTGGCGCCGGCTGGCGCCGATCACGGCCAGGACATTCAGCGATTCGAGGGCGGTGCGCGGAACGAACATACGCTGCACGTTTGAGCGCAGATCGGGCGGATTGATCAGAAAGCCTTCGGGTGTGGTCAGGCTGAGGTCGTTGGGCATGAGCCCCTCGAGGATCTCGCCGTCTTTGAACCTGATTCGCACCCAAAGTCCCTCGGCGCGAGGGCGCGTGGTGAAGGTTTTGCGCGAGAGGGAATCGGAGTCGCCGAACTCGCGCACAAAGAAGACGCACTTGATTTCGGAAAGATCAATGGCGACGACGTTGCCCGTGGTGTTGAGCAGTTCCAGCTTGCCCTCGTGGACGAAATGCGACGGCGCGACGTAGCCGTTCACGGTATCGCGGTCGAGCTTGCGGACGATCACCTTCTTATGGGTGGAAGGCATGGAGAGATTGAATCATTCAATCATTGCGGGATTAAGTCATTGAAAACCGTCGTCGGCTGTCGGCCGCCGACCCTACTGTCAAGCTGCGGTTTTCAATGATGCGATGATTCAAGGACTCAATGATTCAATCCTTCCAATTCTCGCATCTTCTTGCGCCAACGCCGAAGGTATCCAGCTTCACAGTAGCCAAAAGATTAACGTTATGGTATTTTCTGTAGTTCGCATTACCGTGCGACATGAAACCAACCTACTCATATTTAAGCACTTACAAAGAATGCAGCCAAGATTTCCACAGTCTGTGGAAATCTTTTTTGGTCTGATCCCCGGGGTAGGTTTCGCGCTGGAAGCTTGGGTTCCCTGTAGGGCAGCAGTTCACGAAACGCATGGCTGACTACATCTACACGCTGGAACTAAGGCTGACGCCCAATCAGCTCAAGGGAGTCAACCTGGTTCAGGATATCGCGCGCAATGCCGGCATGAATGTGTATCTGACCGGCGGTGCGGTGCGGGACATCATTAGCGGATTTCCCATTCGCGACCTGGATTTCACGGTTCAGGGCAACCCTCTCAAATTGCAAAAGGAATTCGAGCGCTCGGGAGCGGTGATCGGCGGAGCAGACGACGATTTTCACGTTCTCTACGCGACGCTGCCCGGTGGAGTGCGCATTGAAGTCAGCGGGGCGCGCATCGAGCGGTATGAGAAGACGGGGAAACCGCCGGTCATTTCGCCGGCGACCATCATCGAGGACCTGCGGCGGCGGGATTTTACCGTGAATGCGATGGCGTTGTCGCTGAATCCGGGATCGCGCGGCCTGCTGCTCGACCCGTTCAACGGCGTGGCGGATATCGAGGCCAAGCTGCTGCGTATTCTGCACAACTATGCATTTGTGGAGGACCCGTCGCGGTTGCTTCGCGCCAGCCGGTTTTCGGCACGGTTTCATTGGCCCCTGGAAGAGCGAACCCAGGCGCGTTATCAGTCGGCCAAAGAGAATAACTACATCGAGTACATCAGTAATCGGGCGACCGGGTATGAGATCGAGCAGTTGGCGTACGAAGACGATCCCCTGAACGTGGTTCGCGTGCTGGAACGCGAAGAGTGGCTCAAGGTACTGAGCCCGCATTGGACAACCGCAAAGGTGGATGCCAACGGGCTTACCCAGCTGATGAAGACCCGTCAGCAGATGAATGAGTTGGGCTACTATCCCGATCCCGCTCCGGCGGTTCTGCACTTTCTGACCGCGCGCTTGACGGAGAAGGAATCCACCGACATCCGCAAGATGATTCCGCGGAAAGACCTGGGAGAGGCCTGGCGCGATCTGGAAGATCACGCAAAGGAGCTGGCAAAGCGGCTCACCGGGAAGGAAGCGGCCACGCCGTCGCGCACCTGGAAACTGCTGTCGAGCGCGCGGCCCGAGATGGTTCTATTCCTGGCGGTAACGGCGCGGCAGCAGGCGGTCGAGCAGAAGATCAAGAATTTCTTCACCAAGTGGCGGGAAGTGCAGCAAAAGATTCCCTTGCCGGAGATGACGGAGTTGCTGATCACACCCCAGCTGCCGGGATACCAGAAGATTGCCGAAGACGTGTTCATGTTATTGCTCGATGGCAAACTGCGCTCGCGAACCGAGCGGATGAATTTCCTGAAGCCCTTCGCTCCGCCGCCTCCACCGCCCCCGCCAGCGCCGAAGCGCGGGCGTGGCGCCAAGGCTGCGGCCCAGGCGGCAGTTCAGGCCGCGCAGGCTGCCGCGGGAAAGAAGAAGGGCAAGGGCGAACCGGCGCCGGCGGTGGCGGCCAAGGCTGTTGCAGCGGTTCCCCAAACGAAGGGCGCTCCCAAGCCGCCGGTGGCGGCGAAGACTTCTGCGGTTGCGAAGGCTCCCGCAGCGGCGAAGAAGGCGCCGGCTCCGAAGAAGGCCCCTTCTGGCAAGACTTCGGCCTCAACCGCCAAAAAACGGAAGAAGCGGTAGTCGAGAATCTCCGTTAGAGACCCCCGGGAATAATCCGGGGGCGTTCCCCGTTTTGCACCTGCTGACGTATTTCCCTATGGCACCCAGGGCTTCCGCCCCTGACGCTGTATGCCTTCGCCGCTGATTTACGTGGTGTCCAAGCCGAAAGCCGGATGGGAGTACGTACCGCCGATATGTACGGGGACAACCGTCACGTGCGGCCGCTTCTTAAAGAAGGGCTCGAGCACCTTTGCAAACACTGCTTTGATGCCGTGAGTGGTCTTGCTTAGGCTAGCCTCGGTTTTCAATTGGCCATGGAGATCAACCCGCTCATCGGTGAGGTTGTAGCGGCCGTGGAAGTGGGCGGCGGCGCCCTGATCTTCAATCGAGAGATTGGCAAAGCGCGCAACGCCGCCGTGCAAGGAAACGCTTCCTTGCAGGCGTGCGGGGACGTTGGGATCGGGACGATTCTGTCCCGGCGGCTCGGCGACCTCGCTCAAACGCACCTGGGTTTCACGGTGCGTGAACTGCGCGTTGTCGATGCCGAAATCGCTGTCCAGCCCGACTCTCTTCTCGAACGGCTCACTTCCCCCGGGGATGGTCAGGTGCATACGGAATTGAATATTTCCCGTCAGCGCAGCTCTGGGACTCTCGATGAAGGGATAAAAGGTGTCTTCCACGCGGCCGCGATCACAGCGGATATCGAGGATCGCAACACGCTGCCTGTTTTTTTCACGGGCGATGCTGCCATGGATTTCGAGATTATCTCTGCCAAACTGTGCCTTCACTTCGCGCAGGAGCACGTCGCCACTGGTGGCATCTACGAAGGCCGAGAAGTCAGTCTTGAGCGGCAGCCCGTGATGGGTATGAGTGGCCGTCAGTTGCGGAGTTTCAGTATGGCCATCGACATACATCTGGCGAAAGGTCCCGCTGAAACGCCCATTGGAGGAAAGCATCCCGGCGACGGAATGGAACACGGACATATCCGCGTGCTCGAGCGAGTAGTCGCCGGTAACCGCGGTCTGGCTGGGGCGAGATGGATTCCAGGGGCCGAAGCGGCCGGAGGTCCGAATCAGTCCTTTGGGCAACGGATTCTCAAACACCGCCCGGAAGCTGGTCTGGCCGGGGCCGCGCAGGTTTTCCAACTCGAACTGACGAAACTCGAAGCGCAGGGGGCCTTCTGAGCTTTGGCGCGGGATTTCGAGCACCGCGTCATCCGCGATAAGGCGGTCGATGATGGTTGGAGTGGAACTCGGCGGATCCTGGGTCTGGCGCCAGCCCGCCCAGTTCAAGCGCATGCCTTCGGCGCGAATCAGTGTGACGTGGTGATGAAAGAGTCCGATGATGTTACTGGAAATACGTAGTCGCTGAATGGTGAGCACCGGCTGGCGCGCGCCTCTTTTCTGAAATACGACTCCCTCCGCCAGGCAACCTGGAGGGAAGTGGCGGTCGTGAAAGTGCTGGAAGGTGACGTCGGCGGAGGCTGCCTCGCCCAATTCGCGGCGGACGGCAGACTCCGAAAACGGCCAATAAATGTGCAGCAGAATGGCTGCAACGATCAGCAAAACGGCCAGAATGCATGCGCCTAGGAGCAGAATGTTGCGGGCCATGCCATTGCGAGCGAAGGTGAGACGCATTTTGAAATCCGCAGCATAGGGCCGAACTTGCGCCTGTTCCTTGGATTCGTTTTGCGTTCTGCCGTTGCCCGCGCCGGCAACTAAGGCCCGCAGCCCGGCAGTAACCTTGGCCGCGCTGTGTCCCATCTAACCCGGCATGGCTGGTGAAATCAACATCAACACGGCAGCAGCAAAGGAACTGACCCAGTTGCCCGGGGTTGCCAAGAACCTCGCATACCGCATCGTGAGCCACCGCAAGCGCCACGGCTACTTCACGCATTGGGAAGAATTGCTGGAAGTGAAGGAGTTTCCCCAGGGCGCGCTGGAGAAGATTAAACAGCGAGCGAAACTGCTTCCGCCTGAAGGCGTGCTGAAAGAGGAGTTCGGGCCGCGCCGCATCAAAAAACAACACCTGGAGCGAGAGGCGAAGAAGCCCAAGGGGTATACGAAGGCGATCCGCTCCACGCGCCGCGCCGACCGCATGAAGCGGAGCGCCTGAGGTGGTTAATGTCGCGGACCGGAGCCGGGTGCGCAAATGATCAGGCTGCAGTGGTTTTTCTTCACCTGGCCAGTGCAGGAATCAGAGACAACCCCACCCGGCGACCGATTGGGCGACGTCTTGCGATGAGGTGAGGAAGCGCAGCTTCAGTCGCAAGGGATTGCTCGGTGTGAGTAATATGTCAGAGTGCGTTGGAATTTCAGACAAGCAGATGCGGAACGCGTGCGCGTCGTGAGTGACGGGCTCGCCGCTTGCTCCGGTTGCGACAAAAATCCTGAGCTTCGACAAGTTCTTGCAAAACTGCTGGTTGTCCGCGGAATCGATAGTGCTGAAGCCGCACTTCGCTTCCTTTCGCCCTCAATCGCTCAACTCCATTCGCCATATCTGATGACCGGGCTGTGCTCTGCCGTCGAACGGATCTCCGCGGCCATTAAACGCAGAGAAGGCATTCTCGTCTACGGGGATTACGACGTCGACGGGACCACGGCAGTCGTGATTCTGAAGACCGCGATCGAGCTGTGCGGAGGCGCCCCCGACTTTCACGTTCCGCATCGCATTCGCGAAGGTTATGACTTGCGCGGTGATGTGATCGAGCGAGCCGCAGCGGCGGGAATTCGCCTGGTCATCAGCGTAGACGCCGGCACTCGCGCCTTTGCCGCCGCGGATTCTGCCGCCCGAGCGGGAGTGGATTTGATCATCACCGACCATCACCTGCCCGGGCCCGACGGCCTGCCGCGTGCCTTCGCCGTCGTGAATCCGAACCAGCCGGGTTGCGAATATCCCTGCAAGTCGCTCTGTGGGGCGGGCATTGCGTTCAAAGTCGCTCAGGCGCTGATGGAGAAGCATCTCGCGCACCGCGATCAGCAGAGCCTGTTGCTGTCGTTCATGAAAGTGGCCGCTATTGCGACCATCGCGGACTCGGTGCCGCTGGTTGGAGAAAACCGCGTGATCGCCAGCCTGGGATTGAACGCCCTGCGATCGGCGGTGAATCCGGGGCTGAAGGCGCTTTTGGAAGTGGCGCAGCTTGGCGGCAAACCGTTGAGTTCCGGGGAGATTGCCTTTCGCGTCGCTCCCCGCATCAATGCCGCCGGACGCATGGACATCGCCCGCGATGTGGTCGAACTCTTCAGCGTGAAGGACCCGGCGATGGCTCGCGAAATCGCGCTGCGGCTCGACAAGCTCAATGGCGAGCGGCAGGAAGAAGAACGCCGCATTCTGCAGGCCATCGAGCAGCGCCTCGACGAAAATGCCGCCCTGCGCGACGCGTTTTGCATGGTGATCGACGGAGACGGGTGGCATCGAGGAGTGATTGGCATTACCGCGACGCGCGTGGTCGAACGCTATGGGCGGCCGGCGCTCGTGCTCTCGCGCGAGGGCGAAGAAGCGCACGGCTCAGGGCGGTCCATTTCCGGATTCCATCTCCTCAACGCGCTTGAATCCTGTGCGCCATTGTTCACGCGGTTTGGCGGTCATGCGTACGCCGTCGGATTCTCCCTGCCGTGCAGCCGCGTGTCAGAACTGCAGGCGCAGATGGACGCGTATGCCAGATCGCGCTTGACGCTGGCGGACTTTGAGCCGATCGTCAACATTGACGCCGAGTTGCCCCTCGATGCGGTCACGCCCGGCTTATTCGCGGGATTGCAGCGTATGGAGCCGTTCGGAGCTGGGAATCCGGAACCGGTTTTTTATGCACCGGGCGCACGTCTATTGGCGCCGCCGAAGATCCTGAAAGATCTACATGCCAAGCTGAAGTTCGCACCCGGCCACGCGGCCGGCAACGGCTGGCGGCGGTCGCTTACGCACAGCGCGATGGCCTGGCGAATGGCGCAGCGCATCACGCAAGACAGGATTTTGGCCGGCGATTTGCTCGACCTCGCATTCACCCTGGACCGGAACGAGCATCCCGAGTTTGGCGGAATTGAGTTGTCATTGCGCGACTATCGGCTGGCAGGTGGAGCGGGAGCAGCGGAAAGCGCGAGGGCATGACTGCACCGCCGCTATTCCTTGGCTTTGCGCTTCTCCAGTTCAGCGCGCGCATCGACCGCCAGCGGACCCCAGCTGCCGGCGAGTTGTCCCAACAAGGTGGTCGCGAGAAGCGATGAGTTGCTGGAGAGGGCGGCGAGGGCGGCTTTGCGAATATTGCGATCCAGTTCTTCCATCCGGTAGAGCCGCGTGAGCGCGTGCAGGGCCGAGTCGTCCTGAATCGCTCCCAGCGCCTGCACCGCTTTCTTGAGGCATGCGGAGTTGGTTTTCTGCTGGGCGATGAACTCCTCGAGATCGGTGACCGCAGTGGCGTTTTTGAGGAACATGAGTTCTTCCAGCGCCTCGTCGAGGGTTGCCGGCGCGAGCTTGGACAGGGAAGCAGCCAGGACGGAGGCGGCTTCCGCGGAGCGGCTCCTTACCAGCGCCTTGAGGGCGGCCAGCTGCACCCGGGCATCGGTATGGCGCAGCGCAGGTGCAACGTGCTCCACCAAGTCTGGATCCTTGAGTTCGGCGAGCACCCCGCACATATTTCTCACCACGTACCAGCGCTCATCCTCGAGCAGCTTGCAGGCAACTTCGATACTGCGTTGGCCGAGCTGCGCCGCTAGTCGTACCAGAGCCAGGCGGTTGCGGGCGTCGCCTTCGCGGATCAGGCAGTTGAAAACCGCTTCGATGCTGGCCGGGGCTGCCAGGCGAAGCAGAGCCGCGGCGGTCTTGCTCCAGGCAGAGTCGTTTCGCCGTACCAGATAGAGTTCCACCACTCGCTCGATGGCGGCCGCGGGCAGAAGCCGCGCCAGCCCGGCGGCGCAGCAGTTTTTGTGGAGCGCAGGGTCGCGGCGCATGGAAGTTTGCAGCGACACCGCGATCGTAAGCACATCCTGGAAATTTTCGAAGGCGGCGATGGATTGTGCCAGCCGGGTGAGCGCATTTGCGGCCTGCAGGTGCACCAGTTCGGAAAGATGCGGGCTCAGCAGAACGCGCGCCAGACGCTCCGCGGTCTTCGAAGCGACGCCCGGCTGGGCCAGCGGCACCGTGCGCATCAATTCCGGCGCGCGGCCTAATTCATTGGTATCCACGTGCGCGTCAGGCTCGTCCAGAAAATCGAAATAGTGACTTACCAGCGCCACCGCCCGGTCCATCTCGCGCTGGGCTACGAGTTCCTTGAGAAACTCCTGCAACCGCCGAAATTCAATATTCGAAAAATGCTTGAGCTCCATCAGGCGGGCATATTTCTTGTTGTTGTTGAAAGAGGTCCATTGCAGTTCTTCGCGAATTTTCTCCTGGATGTGCGGCGGGATTGCGAAGTCTTGAATAAACTTGGTCAGCTTCTGCGCCAGGCGGTCGGCCATATGGGTCGCCTGCAGGCTGCGACCGAGCAGGTAGACGACCTCTTCTTCGAGCGCGATCTTTTTGGCCGGAGCTTCGCTTGCCTGCAGCTTCAATCCGGCCAGTTTCAACGCCGTATCCTCGATGTATTCGGCAGCCAGGCGCTCAGGCGATAAGTTGGCCAGCTCCGGCCTGCGCTCGGCCGGGAACTGCTCCAGGATGCGGTCCACGCCGGTGTTGCGCAAAATCCGCGCCAAAGAAGCATACGATTTTCCGGGGTCGCCGTTAGCCTCCTGCAATGAGCGCTGCACGGATGCCTCCACCAATTCCAGGAACGTGCTGGGGCCGGGACTTCCAGCTCTGGCACGCAGGGCAGAGGCTCCACTGGTGAAATCGCCATCGGGTTGAGCGCCATAGGCGATCGACGCGCCGCCCGGCAAACCGCCTCCTGGTACGTGCATTCCACCTGTGGTGGCTGCTGATAGCGCATTGCCGGCTTGCGCAGCTGTGCCGGAAGGGCCCTGTCCGGCAGCGGCGTGCAGGGCGCGTCCGCCACCCGGCCCGGTGCCCCCAGAGCCGTCGCCTTGCGACGATGCCGGCGCGACCACTTCGCCCTCGTGCACGACTGCCAGTCTTGGCACGTCGACCGGCACGCCGTAACCCGATCCATCCATTCCCTGGGCCGCAAACGTGGAAAGCACCTCGGTTCGCGTGGATGGGTCAAAACAACCGGACTCGAGCAGCGCGTCGATGGAGTCAAGAAAATCGCGCGGAGCCTGATCCTCGCCCGCCTGCTTGGACAGGATGTACGACTCGGAATCGGTCTCGAGGATGGTGTCGCCATCCTTGTTCTTTTTCTGATTTTTGGCAGCAGGGAGGATGCGTACGCCTTCCAGTTCGTGCTGGTCGATGAAGGCGAGAAATCCCCCGGCTGCATCGATCGCCCCTGTCGAAGCCGAGAGCACTTGAATAATTTTCTTATAGCGCGCCAGCGTGAGGCCCGGCTCAAAGGTGACCGCCGCCACTCCCCGCTTGAGGAATTCGGTTTCCAGTTTTTGCAGCGAGGGTTCCGAGGTGAGCAAGTTGTTGAGCAGCACCTGGTTATCGACAAAACCGAAGGTCAGCTGCCCGACCTCTTTCATTAGGTTGTTCAGCAAAAGGAAGCTCTGTTGGATGGGCGCGTCCGCGCTCTTGTGCTCGATGGTAAATACGCTGGCCGTTTTGATGGTCGTCTGCAAAGCCCGGGCAAAACGTAGTCCGAGAGTTTTGACTTGCTTGCTGTCGAGCATCCAGACCTCTGCCGCCCGGCCGATGAATTCGGACGTGATTTGGGGAGTATCTTTAGTATCCAAACCCCTTCTTACTTGGGCAATGTCACTTTGGTCACATAACCGTCAGCCTGCAGATCCGCATGTTGTTGAAACTGCAAGGAACATCTGCGTACCCTTCATTGTCTAACTGGTCGTGAATAAGGTTGTGAGCGGGACCTGACTGCGTTCTCGGAGGACGCTGCGTGCGGCGGACGTTGCTGCCCGATACGCCTTTGCCACGAGCCAGTTTACGCAACCAGAGAACCAGCTACTTGCATCGCCTGGCCAAGGGCGTCATGTTCGTGACCCGCGAGCAGCGGAACAAGGTCAAATACACCATCCGCAACGCCGATACCGCTGCGCGCGCCAGGTGGTGATTGAGCATCCGGTGCGCGAAGGTTGGAAGCTGGTCGATGGCAACAAGCCCGAAGAGACTTCGGCGACGCCCTACCGCTTTCGCGTGGCCGTCGATTCCAACAAAACGAACGAGCTGACGATCGAAGAATTTCATCCTGAGCTGACGCGCTCGGAGCTGACCGGCCTTACTCCAGGATCAGATCGACGCACTCGTGGTGGAGAACCGCGTCACGCCGGCGCTCAAAGATACCTTCCACCGCGTCTTGGAGCAAAAGAATCAGATTTACTCTGTGCAATCGGATATCGAGTCGCGTCAGCAGGAACTTGGTTCCATTAACAAGGACCAGGCGCCCATTCGCGAGAACATGAAAGTGCTGAAGGGGAGCGCGGAAGAGAAGGCGTTGCTGCAGCGCTACACCAGGCAAGTGGATTCGCAGGAAGACCGCCTGAACACACCGACCAAAGAAATCGGCGACCTGGAGAAGAAAAAGTCGCAGCAACAACTGAAGTTGGATGCGATGGTGCAGGAGATTGCGCTGGACGAAAGTTTCTGAGCCTCCTGCGCTGACTCACCCCGCCGAGCCTCGGCATGACGAGGTCCAGGCGGCTACGTTTCCTCGTCCGGCGGCCCGGCAGCTCCAGCGAGATCCTGGGGACGTATCTTTTCGACGTTGAATTTGCCGGCTCGTTCGCGCATCGTCCTGAGCACTTCTTCGAGGGGAGGCGGTTCGCCCTTGATCCACCGCAGCGGGTTAATGCGAGCCACGACAAAGGAGCGCAGATAGGAGCTCACCAGGCCGCGCTCCTTGAGTTTCTTTACCACCGCCGCGACTTTTTCTTCGAGGTCGAGCACCATCGAGGCTCGCTTCTCATGATCTTTGATCGCGGTGCGGAGCGGTTCGTCGGTGAAGGTCTCAAGCCGCCGCAAAATGGGATGGTACACGCCGCCCCCAAAGCGCGGCACCCGCTGGTAGCAGACCCCAAGCGTGACCAGCGCGGCTTCATCGAGATAAAACGCGAACTGTGATTCGGCGCGGGTTGCGTCCTCATCCACCAGTCCACGATAGATGCGGATAACTTCCAGCGCGCGCTCCTTCAGGTTGTGAGCCTTTTCGGTATTCAGCGCGAGAATCTGCCATGCCACTTCGCGATCGGCTACGACCAGCGCGGCAATCGATTTGGCGCCCAGGCGGCGCATGGCCTCGAGGCGATGCCGGCCGTTCGGCGTCCAAAATCCACCGCCGGGCGCGGTCACGGTGATGACCGGGTCGAGAAAGCGTCCTGTCTTGCTGATCACGTCCGCCAAACGCTTGTGGTGGGCATCCGATAAATCCCGTTGGAAAGGAGTGGGTTCGATAGAATCGATCGGCAAAATCGCAATCAGGACGGGATGGCCGCCCAGTGGCTCCTTATAGGAACCCACGACACACCCGCCGGCCTTTTCTACCGCTGTGGAAAGGTCAGTGATCGCGGCAGAAGGTTCGGTGATTTGACACGCCGCAGGTCCAAGTCCCCTCGTTCCGGGCTTTGCCTTCCGCGGCCTTCTCTTCGGTGCTGCGCGCTTTACCATGCGGGGACTCCCATTCTAGTCCCGTGACGGGGGTTGCCGTCGTGATCGGGATTATTCAGGGAAGAACCAAGGCGTCCGGCGCAGATTCGCTATGCATAGTTGCTTGCTTCGGCAGGGGGCTGCCGCCGCTGACAGCCGCAACCCGCTCGAGCGGCGCACTGGTCCTGTGATGCCGGATGAATGAAGGCTACCTTCAGCGCGCCTTTGGCGGCCAGTTCAGCTGACCGCCACGCTGGAACGCCAGGTTGCCGACTTGGCCGGCGAGAGCGGCCGCAACCCCGGTTTCCACCGGGGCATTGGGTTCTTTTCGGCTCTTGACGCAGTGGAAGAAATTTTCCATGTGGTCGATGGTGCCGTCGCGGTAGCTGTGCTCGCTGAGAACCGGGTTCTGGTCTCTGGGCGCATTTTCGCGGTAGACGGTAAATCCGCCGCGATTGATCTTCAGGGTTGCTTCGGTGCCGCGGAACTCCAGGCCGCCGTCGTCGATCGAGGAACTCATCATGCCCTCGTAGATCACGTCAAAGCCGGGATAGCGGAATGCCGCCTGGATGGTGTCGGGACAATCCCACTGATCAAAAATATATTTGTCCGCCAGCATCTGCGCGTAGCGAGGCTGATCGGCCTTCATGGCCCAGTGCACAATGTCAATCCAGTGAGTGAACAAGTCGGTCATCGCTCCGCCGCCGAAATTCCAGAACCAGCGCCAGTGGAAAAATTTTTCCTCAGTATAGGGCTGATCGGGCGCCGAACCGAGCCACAGCTTCCAATCGAGCGCCTGTTGATCGACGGTTGTCGTTGGCCAGTCCCTCTGATAGTTCTGCCACCAGTACGTTCTCACTTGCGCCACCCGCCCGAGACTCCCAGCCTGGATGAGATCGACGGCATTGCGGAAATGAGTCCAACTGCGCTGCTGCATGCCGCACTGCAGAATCTGTTTGCTCGCGCGGACCGCGCGGGTCAGCGTGGCGCCTTCTTCAATCGTGTGCGTGACTGGTTTCTCGAGGTATACGTCTTTGCCGGCCTTCAAGGCGTCGACCGCAATCTGCACGTGCCAGTGATCTGGCGTCGCGATGATGACTGCATCCATGTCCTTGTCGAGAACTTCGCGATAGTCAACGTGCGTGGTCGCCAGACCCTTGGAACGCTCCTTGACGGCATCGCGGAAAGGTCCGTACACGTCGCAGACGGCCACGATATCGCAAGGTCCGGCCTTGTCCGCACAATTGAGCAGCCACTTCATCCGTTCGCCTGCGCCGATCACGCCGATGCGCAGTCGATCGTTCGCGCCAAAGACGCGGGTTGAGGCGAGGGCAGTAACTCCACTGGCGACCAGGAATGTGCGGCGGCTAATCATGGTTGGAGAATCCTCCCGTGAGTTTCGGCAACGATGCTATCAATTTTTTGCTGCCGTGCAAGAGGTAAAGCTGTTTCTGTGCCCGAATCGCGACTCTGGCACCGGGTCGGGTGTATGCTTTGACGACTATGCGGAAACGACTTTACCTTTCGTTGGCGATGGGTTTTGTTTTTTGCGCTGTGCTGCCGGCACAGCAGTCGAACCAGCCTGGCTCGGCCAAACCTGAAGAAACAGAATTGTGGAAACCCGTGCCCCGGGTAGTTACTCCGGGCGCACAGTGCGGCGCGCCGCCTTCTGACGCCATCATTCTGTTTGACGGCAAGAACCTTGACCAGTGGGTCTCTTCGAAAGACAAATCGCCCGCGCAATGGACGGTTCACGATGGAGTAGTCACCGTCAAGAAAGCGGCTGGGGATATCGAGACAAAACGCAGCTTCCGCGATTACCAGCTTCACATCGAATGGCGGGTTCCCGAGAACGTCACCGGCAGCGGCCAGGCCCGCGGCAATAGCGGAGTTTTTCTCGCCGCCACCGATGCCGACAACGGTTATGAGCTGCAGGTGCTCGATTCTTACAAAAACCAGACCTATGTAAATGGAATGGCGGGCAGCCTCTACAAGCAAAGCATTCCGCTGGCGAACCCGACCCGCCCGCCCGGGGAGTGGCAAATTTATGACGTGGTGTGGACGGCGCCAGAGTTTAACGCCGATGGCTCGCTGAAATCCCCGGCTTATGCAACCGTGTTCTTCAACGGCGTGCTCGTCGACAATCACTTCGCGTTGTCAGGCGTGACTCTCTATATCGGCAAACCGTACTACAAGCAGCACGGCGCCGCGCCCATTCGGCTGCAGGCTCACGGCGACCCCAGCCCGGCGATCAGCTTCCGCAATATCTGGCTTCGAGAACTCGATTAACGCAACCTATTTGGCGGACACCTGGACCCGTGAGCGGAATTCTTTTTTTCCACGGACGTCCGATTTCATCTGGTACAACCGTCCGCCCACGTAAGTCTTCGCCGGATCGTAACCCAGGGGGGCCATATCCAGCATGTTGCTCAGGGATGCCGAGGTGATGAAGAGTACGTCCAGTTCCGGCCCGCCAAATGCCAAGGAAGAAGTCTGGGCTGCGGGGGTTTTCACGAGACGCTCTCGTTTTCCGTCGGGGTCATAACGGCTGATGCAGGCGCCAAACCAGTGGGCGCACCACAGAAAGCCGTCGGAGTCCACCGCCAGTCCGTCAGGGAAACCTTCTTCGCGGGGCAGGCGGACGAACACCCGGCGGTTCGACAGCTTTCCGCTTCCCCTTTGCCAGTCGTAAGCATAGACGCAGCGTGCAACCGTGTCGGAGAAATATAACGTGCGGCAGTCCGGTGAGAATGCGAGACCGTTCGAGAACTTGATGCCTTCATCCGCAACCTGAACCGAACCGTCGGTGTCGATGCAAAATAGAAAGCTCGGCAACGACGCGCCCGCCGGGTTGTGATGGTAGGAGCCCGAGTAGACGCGTCCCTCGGGATCGGCCACGCAATCGTTCAGCGTGCAGTCTTTACCGTCAACCTCCGAGGCCAGCAAAACCGGCTTGGATGGCGGGTTCCAGAGCCATACCCCCTTGCTGTTCGTCACCAGAGAACCCCCGGTTTCCTGCATGGTGAACCCGTTGACCTGAAAGCCGTCGTGCACGAGTTCGTGCCGATGTTCCTTCCAGTGATAGCGGTAGAACTTTTTTCCGTCGATATCCGTCCAATAAAGGACCTGCTTTCGATCATCCCACAAAGGACCCTCGCCGCAGAGATCTGCATAATCGGCGACGACCTGAATTTCCGACTGGTTAGAGGAGGTTTCTGGTTTTAGACCAATTTCCATAATGGATACTCGAAGCAACGGTTATACAAAACGCGACGACAATGCCAAAGTGCAGAACCCCAGGATGAGAACGGCGAGTCCGGCAAACATGGTGATGAGCGATGTCCGCGCTGCGCCTTTCCATTCGCCAACCGCGAGTCCCCAGACGTTTGAGGCGAGAATGATTGCGGACATGAAAAGCGGCCATCCCAGCACCGGGCCCAAATCGGCCATGCGCGCCGCCGCCGCTCCGTAAGCGACAATGCTGGAGAACCAGAGCGCGCCCATGACGAAACCGAAAACCCAGTAACTTCCGGTTTGCGGCGCAAAAAAGTATTTCCAGCTGTGATTCTTCTTCCACAGGCGCGCGCAAAAAATCAGGTAGGGAACGAAGGTCGCCGACAGCAGCGGCGCCCAGATCACGTTGGCTTGAGAACTGGGCCCGGCGCCCAGTTCAGCGGCCCGGTGCAGCAGCGGGGTTCCAAATGCCAATCCAAGGTTCTGGAAGGCAGACCCCGCGCCGGCAAGGATGGCGACAGCGAGTCCCTTGGCGAAGGGAGGCCGCCGGCGTTCGGCTGCTTCCACCTGCTTTGC
>DASVAJ010000002.1:0-2336 GCA_036376415.1 Terriglobales bacterium | reverse complement strand
CAAGGCGGAGAAGCAGCCTGGCGCCCAAGGCATCACCATGGACCAGGGCAACAAACAATAGGTTCTTCGCTTGGAAATTGAAGCCCCTTCCGCGGAAGGGGCTTTTTTCTGGATTGGCGATTGCTGCGGCAGTTACCCAGTGAAAATTGCTTGACGTCTCGCTGAGCGTCACCAGCAACCCTCATCCCGTGATCCAGCGCACACCCACACGTCCAGCTTCCTTTACAATAATCGGTCGCCCTTATGTTCAAGAAGATCCTGATTGCCAATCGCGGAGAGATTGCGGTGCGCGTCATTCGCGCCTGCCGCGAGATGGGCATCACTTCGGTTGCAGTCTTCTCAGACGTGGACCGGGCTTCGCTCCACGTGCGTAAAGCCGACGAGGCGTACCACATTGGTCCTGCGGCGGCAGCCGAGTCGTACCTGAACATCAGCAAGATTTTGGGTGTAGCCAAGCTGTGCGGCGCCGACGCGATTCATCCCGGATACGGATTCCTCTCCGAAAACTCTAAATTTGCCGGAGCCTGCGTCGAAGCGGGAGTGAAATTCATTGGCCCGACCGCCGCCTCGATGGAAGCCATGGGCTCGAAAACCCGCGCCCGACAGGCGATGGAGAAGGCGGGAGTGCCGTTTGTTCCGGGCACGTCAAAAGGTCTGGAATCGGCGCAGCAAGCCGAAGAAGTTGCGGAGCGGATTGGCTATCCCGTCATGCTCAAGGCGGCAGCCGGCGGCGGTGGCAAGGGCATGCGCCTGGTGCACACGCGCCAGGAGTTGAAGTCGGCGCTGGAAAGCGCGCAGAGTGAAGCGCAACGCTCATTCGGCGACAGTGAAGTTTATATCGAGAAGGCGATCGTCAACCCGCGTCACATCGAAATGCAGGTTTTGGCCGATGAGCATGGCAACTGCGTTTACCTTGGCGAGCGGGAATGCTCCATCCAGCGGAGGCATCAGAAAGTGCTCGAGGAATCACCCTCGCCGCTGGTGGATCCCGATATGCGCCGCCGCATGGGGGAGATTGCCGTTCGCGTTGCCAAAGCCGCGAATTATACGAATGCGGGAACTGTCGAATTTCTCTCCGACCAGCAAAAGAATTTTTATTTCCTGGAGATGAACACGCGCCTGCAAGTGGAGCACCCGGTCACCGAGCTGATTACCGGGCTCGATCTGGTGCACTTGCAGATTCGCATCGCAGCCGGCGAGAAACTTCCGTTCACCCAGGACGACATAAGTATTCGCGGCCATGCCATCGAGTGCCGGATTTACGCTGAGGACCCGGACGATAATTACTTCCCCAGCCCGGGGAGAATCTCGTTGTTGCTTGCGCCCTCAGGACCTGGGATCCGTCGTGACAGCGGTATGTACGAAGGCTGGAACGTACCGATTGATTACGATCCCCTGCTCGCCAAACTGATCGGCTACGGAACCGATCGTGAGCAGGCCATTTCGCGCCTGACCCGCGCGCTCAATGAATACTTCGTCGGCGGCATCAAGACAAACATATCGTTGTTTCGGCGAATTCTGAACAATCCCGACTTCCGTGCCGGGAAGCTGGATACCGGATTCCTGGATCGACTGCTCAAGATTCCGCCTGAGCCGGCTAAGCGCGAAGATGCCGATGTGGCGGCCATTGCAGCAGGCCTGTTCGCCATGCTCGATCCCATAGCTACTGCGGGAACGCCAACCTCAGCAAATGGAAGCGTGCCGCATTCCAATGGCGCCGCGAGTTCAACCTGGAAGCGCACGGCCAGACTGGAAGCGCTGAAATAGTGACCTACGAAGTCTCCATCGACGGTAAGAATTACCGGCTCGAACTCGAGCGAGAGGGCGGACGGTGGCTGTGCCGTCTTGATGGGCGCGAGATCCAGATGGACGCCGTGCTGGCGCGGATAGACGTGATTTCCGTCCTGATCGACGGCAAGGCGTATGAGGTCAAGCGGGAGCGCACCGCGACCGATATGCACCTGTGGGTCGGTAGCGCACGCTACGAGGCGGTGTTACGGGATCCCCGTTCCTTACGCAGCAGGAAGGGCGGAGCTTCGGATGAGAAAGGCCCAAGGAAGCTGCTAGCCCCGATGCCAGGAAAGATTGTGCGGGTTCTGGTCGCGGAGAAGGCGGAAGTGGAGGGGGGACAGGGCATCCTCGTGGTCGAAGCCATGAAGATGCAGAACGAGCTGAAGTCGCCCAAAAAGGGCGTGATTCAGAAGCTTGCGGTGAAGGATGGTGACAACGTCAACCCAGGCGATGTTCTCGCCATAGTCGAATAGCGGCTTTACTTGGTGATGCCACTGGTTCCCAACACGTTTTCCGCGTAGAAATTCTCGATCTTTGACTGGTCG